>JAGBYM010000089.1 GCA_017628755.1 Clostridia bacterium
CAACGCCCTTGCCGCAAACACTGCATTTTGCCATTATAAGCACCTCCTTAGGACAATTAAGCCAAATTACATACAACAACGCATATTATATCACAAAACTCCGAAAAATGCAAGAGTTTTTGAAATATTTTTTTGAAAAATGAGAGATTTTTTGATTATTTTTTCTTTGTGAGCTTTAAAACGTAAAGTGAAGTAGTCTCGCCCATAAAGAAACGCGAATAAATGACGTTCGGCGAGCAGTTCCTTCTGAAGGAATCAAGAGTAATTATCAGCGGAAGAACTGCGGAATCCTGCTTATTGAGGACGCCGCATATCGCGTAAACCGCGACTCCGTCCTTCATAATTTCTTCGAGAGATTCATAGATATGCTCTCCGCCGAGCTTTACAGCGGTGAGAAGATACGGCGAATACGTGAGTGCTTGATCCAAGATAATAACCTCGGTTTCGCCCGCAAGTTCAGGCGTATCACAGCTTTCAAGGCAAACGTCCTTGGTTTTGCTGAAACCGGAAATTTCATCTTTTGTAAATTCTATCGAAGCCTCTCCGCTTCGGATCGTAACGAACTTGGCACGGCTTGCGATCGGTGCTGTGGGAGTAAGACCGTAGATCGCGGAGGTCATCCAGAGCTCGTGCAGATCCTCGCGCTTCGGGAAGAGGAGAACAGCGGGAGGCTTGATACCAAAGATGTCTTCAACATTTTCGCTTGGTGACGGAAGAAGTCGCGTATCAATAACGTAACCGCCGCTTAAGAAAGAGAGATCTGAAAGCAAGCCTTCGTCTGTTGCAGCTTTGATGACAGTCTGCGGATGTGCCTTGGCAAAATCGCGACAAACGCATCTTGCTTTTTCTATAAACTCATCAATTGGCTGACCGACCGCGGGCGAAAGAATTGCGCATATGTCGCCGGCAACTTTTCCTCCGATGGGCTTGCCGTATGAAAGTATCAGGCGGAGCTCGCCGATATCAAACGACTCGGATGAACCGCTGTAGGGCGTGGGGAAGATTCTTTTATCTGCAAGCTCTGCAAAAATGCCGCATTCATCGAGCTCGTTCTTACCCGTTGCCGCATATTCGGCAAGGGTTGTTATGACAGGAAGATCTCTGTTTGATACTGCGGCAGTGTATCTCTTGATAAAATCCGAAAGCAGTTTACGGAACTCATCGGATGAGCATTCGGCGCCGCTGAGTCTGACTTTGGCATCATCGCTCGCTTTCCTCATAGCAGCACAGACAAAGCGAAATTCCTGCACAGTGATAGAACGCTTTGAGTTTTCGTAAAACGATAGCAGGTTCTTGCAATCCTCGCTGTCTTCCGGAATATTAAAAACATCGCAAAAGGTTTTGATCAATTCGGGATTCATTGTATTTCTCCAAAACAAATGCCGTCTTTATGAGACGTGAGTTTAACTTTGTGAATTTCTCCGTGCATGTCCCGATCCGATTTTGCTGTCACGGCAAGGAATGAATCTGTGTGACCCTGAACGTGACTGTCGGCATACGTTTCAAACAGCACCGAAACAGTCGGACTCTTCTCAATAATTTCATCGAGAAGTGAATCGCGCACTGAGTTTTGAATTTCAATGAGCTTTGCTGCACGCTCGCGTCTGACGGGGACGGGAACTTTGTTCTTCATAACGGCGGCTTCTGTACCTTCGCGCTCCGAGTAGGGGAAAATATGCGCGTCAAGGAAGCGCGCTTCTTTGACAAATTCGACGGTTTCATTGAAGTTTTCTTCTGTCTCACCTGGGAAGCCGACTATTATATCGGTCGTGAACATGACGTTCGGAATTGCCTCGCGTATTCTTTCCATAGCCGCGCGAGCACCGTTCGCATTGTATTTTCTTCGCATAAGAGCGAGAACATTTGAAGAGCCACTCTGCAGTGAGATATGAAAATGCGGTGCAAGCGACTTGAGATTTTTTATTGCGTCCGCAAAGCTTTGTTTGAACAATGAAGGATCAAGGGAACCAAGTCTTATCTTGCAGTCTCCGGCAATCGCGTCAACATCACGGAGCAGAGAAGCGAGTGTTGCATCGGATAAATCTTTTCCGTATGAAGCGGTCTCGATTCCTGTTAGAACGATTTCGCGACATCCCGCGTTTATGAAGCCTTGAACCTCACGCAATACGTCCTCGGGAGCTTTTGAGCGGACTTTTCCGCGTGCACCGGGAATTGCGCAGTAAGCGCATCTGTTTTCGCATCCGTCCTCGATCTTGATATAGACGCGGGTGCGAGGAAAACCCGTAAGATGCATTGTTTCAAACTCAGCCTCTTCGATCGGATCAACCTTTATCACGGGATATTGTGCATCGCCGGTTCTGAAATATTCATCAAGTATTTTAACGCATTCAAGCTTCTTTGCGTTTCCGCAAACGGCTATGACACCCTCGATTTCGGAGAGCTGCTTTGAAGAATATTCAGCGGTGCACCCCGTGACCACAACCACTGCGCCTTGATTTGAGCGTGCGGCACGACGTATCATCTGTTTCGATTTTCTGTCAGCTTCCGCGGTGACGGTACAGCTGTTTACGATATAAGCGTCGCAGGGCTCGGTCGCGTCGCAAATCTCATAGCCGAGATCGGTAAGAGCTTCGGCGAAAGCCTCGCTTTCATATTGATTGACCTTACAGCCAAGCGTAATAATGCCTATCTTCTTTTTCATGAGGCTTCCTCCGTTCTTTTTTAATATTTTATCATTTTCGGTGGAAAAAGTAAAGCCTTCACTTGTAAAAAATCATGTAACACGCAAAAAATCTGTCCACTTTTTTATAATTTGTCGAAATAATTGCAAAATTGTCTTGAAAAATGATAAATATCGGTGTATAATATTTATAGTAATCTATAAAAATCTAAGGAGAGTTAAAATGAGTATACTGCATATCGTTGACCATCCCCTTATCACACACAAGCTGTCCATTATGAGAAATAAGAAGACGGGATCAAAGGATTTCCGTGAGCTTCTTGACGAGATCGCAATGCTCATGGGTTATGAGCTTACCCGTGACCTTCCTCTTGAGGACTACCAGATCGAAACTCCCATCTGCCAGATGACGGCGAAGAGAATTGCGGGCAAGAAGCTTGCTATCGTTCCCATTCTCCGCGCGGGCCTTGGAATGGTTGACGGACTTCAGCGTCTCGTTCCCGTTGCAAAGGTAGGACATATCGGTCTTTATCGCGATCCCGAAACACATCTTCCTGTAGAATATTACTGCAAGATGCCGCCTGATATTGATGAAAGAATCGTTATTCTTGTTGACCCCATGCTCGCAACCGGCGGTTCTGCTTGCGACGCGCTTGACATTCTCAAGAATAAGTACGGCTGCAAACAGATTAAGTTCATGGCTCTCGTTGCAGCTCCCGAAGGAGTTAAGAAGGTTCAGGATGCACATCCCGACGTTGATATATTCGTTGCGGCTCTTGATGAAAAGCTTAACGACCATGCATATATCGTTCCCGGTCTCGGCGACGCGGGCGACAGAATTTTTGGCACTAAATAATATCACCTGAGGGGCTGACCTTGTTCAGCCCCGCTTTGTAAATTATGAGAATTATTAAAATTGAGAAAAATGACGCGGGACAGCGTTTTGATAAGTTTTTGACCAAAGCCGTCAAGGGTCTGCCCAAGTCGTTGATGTATAAATATATCAGAACGAAGAAGATCAAGCTCAACCGTGCGCGCACACAGCCCGAGGTAATGCTTACCGAAGGCGACGAGCTTCAGCTATTTATCAGGGATGAGTTTTTTGAGTCTCCTGAGCAGGATGTCGGCGCCATCGCACGTATTGAGCCGAAGCTTGATATCGTATATGAGGATGAGAATATTATCCTGATGAATAAACGCCCCGGCGTTCTTGTACATGAAGATGATGAAGGACGTGATAACACTTTGCTGATGCATCTGCAGAGCTATCTCTACCGCAAAGGTGAGTATGATCCGCGTTCCGAGCAGTCATTTGCTCCAGCGCTTTGCAACCGAATCGACCGCAATACCGGAGGTATCGTTATTGCCGCAAAGAACGCGGCTGCCCTCCGTGATATGAATTACCGCATCAAATCCGGTCAGGTCAGCAAATTCTATCTTTGCGCTGTTCACGGCACTATGCCCAAGAAAGCAGACGTTCTTAAAGGATATCTCAAAAAGAATGAGAAGACGAATACTGTTGAAGTTTCGGATACTCAGAAACCGGGTTGGAGAGAGATCATAACCGGTTACAGAGTGCAGGCAACTAAAAACGGTGATTCACTCCTTGAAGTAGAGCTCTTTACGGGAAGAACCCACCAGATCCGTGCACATCTTTCGCATATAGGCCATCCACTTCTCGGAGATGGAAAATATGGCGTCAACCGTGACGATAAGAAAAAGGGTTACCATTATCAGGCTCTCTATTCCTATAAGCTCAGATTTGATTTCGAGCAGAGCGGAGACGTTCTCGATTACCTTTCCGGCAAGGAATACCGCCTCTCGCGCGATTCTGTATGGTTCTGCGCAGAATTTGATTACAGAAAATGAATGATAGAGTGAAGAAAATTATTTGTCCCGAAAATTCATGGGTGCGATTTGCATATCTGACAGTTTCGGGATTGCTGTCGGGAATTTGCATCACTTTCCCATCTGTTTTAGGCGCGATACTCGAATGGATTTCTTTCATTCCGGCTGCACTTGTATTCTATTCTGTGCTGAAAAGCGGAATTAAAACCAAAAGCTTCTTTTGGGGTTCATTCTGGCTGATTTATTCACAGAATCTGATTGTTTACCATTGGTTTGTGAGCTTTTATCCGCTTGAATTTACGGGTATGTCTAAGCTTGCTGCAGCGGGAGTGGTTGTAATTGCCATACTCGGACTTTCCTTGCTTGCTGCAATCTTCGGCGGTGTTATCGGACTTGTTCTTCTGCTTGCATCAAAATCTGAGCTTGCACAAAAATATCCGATCTTATATCCTTTCTTGGCTTCGGTTTCATACGCGCTCTGCGAATGGATACGTACACAGTTCTGGTTCGGTGTGCCGTGGAGCAGACTTGCCCTCGGTCAGCTTACCGATCTGCCCCCGCTGACAGTTCTTTCGGCATCGGTTTTCGGATCCTATTTTGTAACCTTCCTGATCGTTGCTGTGTCATTTCTCTTTGCGCAGGCAATTTTTCTCGGTAAGTTCAAAATAAGAACAGTTATCGCTCTGTCGCTTGCGCTGATCAATATTGCGATTGGCACACTTGTATATTTTATCCCGAGCGAAGAACACGAAACGATAAAAGTTGCGGTGATCCAAGGCAATATCAGCTCTCGCGATAAATGGGATACCGGAAATCGCCGATCTTCGTATGACATCCATATGGATTTAACGCGCGAAGCTGCAGCAGAAGGCGCGGATCTCATTATCTGGTCAGAAACGGCGCTTCTTTCCTTTGGAACTACGCATAAAACCGAAATGTCGTTGCTATGCAAGGAATATGAAACCAACCTGATTATCGGTTGCCTTGATGATGTTAACCTACAACCGCGAAACATACTTCGGTTGATAGATTCAAACGGTGAACTTTCTGAAACTGTATACGTAAAACAGCATCTTGTCCCATTCGGCGAATACGTACCTATGCGAGAACTCGTAATGTTTCTGTTCCCGCCGCTTGCTGAGATAGGTATGCTGTCCGAGGATCTCGTCTTTGGCGAAGGAAGCAATCTCTTTTCCATTGAACATAACGGTAAGAATATTGATATCGGCGGACTCATTTGCTTCGATTCGATCTATGAATCACTTGCATATCAATCTGCCGCCGACGGTGCTGATTTGCTCTGTGTATCGACCAACGATTCATGGTTCGAGGATTCTCGAGCTGTCTATATGCATTGCGAGCAAAGCCGACTGCGTGCGATAGAAAATCGTCTGCCTGTAGTCAGATCGGCAAATACGGGAATATCTGCATTGATAACCGATAAAGGTGAGGTGATCGACAGCCTTGATCCGCTTCTCGAGGGCTACGTGATCGCCGATATACCGATATCGGAAAACACATCCACATCCCGTATTCCGAGCACGCTCTTTATCGTTCTGTGCTCTGCCTTCCTTTTGATCCCTGCTGGATGCGGTATATACGGTTTTATGATCAAAAAACGACGCTGAAATCCAACGGTCTGTCAGAGTCCTCTTGACAGACCGTCATTTTTTTTGTATAATATATGTATCTTCGCGAAAGGAGCACGATATGGGATTCTCTGAAAAATTCGTCAGAAAACAGTTGCATATGATCTTTCCCAAAATTGAAAAATATACCCTTGAACAGCTTCGCTCCGCGCAGGATATTACAGGATCCTTTATGCGCCGCCTCGCGGGCCGCTCTCTTGAGATAGAATATAAATCCTTCGGCTCTTTTGAATCAGCTTGGATTCATCCGGGCGCAAGAAGAAGTGACACGGTCGTGCTTTACCTTCACGGCGGTGGTTATACTTGCGGCAATATGGATTTTGCCATCGGATTCGGATCAACTCTTGCAAAAACACTCGGACTCCGCGTTTTTGCGCCTGCGTACAGACTTGCGCCTGAGGCACCTTATCCTGCAGCTGTTGATGATGTGCTCAGAGCATACACCTACCTTCTTGAATGCGGTATTTCTCCTGAATCGATCATTCTTTGCGGTGAAAGTGCGGGCGGCGGACTCAGCTATGCGCTCTGTCTGAGACTTGCTGCGATCGGAATGCCTTTGCCTGCGGGAATAATCGCGATCTCCCCCTGGGTCGATCTTACTCTCTCGGGAGACAGCATAAAGTCTCGCGCAGACGTAGATATTGCACTTACTTACGATAGACTCAAATTCTTCGCTGATTCTTACGTCGCTTCGTCTGATCCGAAGAATCCCGAAATATCCCCGCTCTTCGCAGATGTTTCAAACATGCCCCCGTCGCTGATTTTCGTCGGATCGGATGAACTTCTTTTCGATGACGCACAAGTGCTTGAACGCAAACTCTTTCATGCAGGAAGAGATTGCAAGCTTATCGTCGGCGAGAAGATGTGGCATGCTTATACCATCTACAGTCTCAACGAGCATAAGAGCGATTTTGTCGAGATGGAAGCCTTTATTGACTCTGTTGTTCCCGCTCCTCGAAAGCTCCGTTGGATGAAGCTTGATAATGCCGCTAAGATATATCCCGCAGCAAAGAGAAGGGATTGGAACAATACTTTCCGTCTTTCTGCGACTCTCAATGAGCCAATCAACCGCGATATTCTCCGTCTGGCTCTTGATACAACTATTCATCGTTTCCCGTCTATAGCCGCCAAGCTCCGCCGCGGTACGTTCTGGTATTATCTCGAGGAGCTTTCGCGCGCGCCTGAAATTGAGGACGAGAGACATTCACCTTTGATGCATATGCCGATAGAGGATATCCGCAAATGCGCCATTCGCGTTCTTGTTTATAACAACAGAATAGCAATAGAATTTTACCATGCACTTACCGACGGCAACGGCGGTTTGATCTTCCTAAAATCGCTTATTGCCGAGTACCTTGAACGCCGTTATTCCATTGAAGTGCCCGCGACCGATGGAGTGCTTGACAGAGAAGAGGACCCGTCTGCCGAGGAACTCGAAGACAGCTTCCTTGAGAACAGTGGTGGTGTCACCAAAAGCCGTTCCGAACCCAATTCATACCGACTTTCGGGTATCCCCGAAAAGGACGGATTTATAAATCTTACAACCTTTATTATTGATTCGAATGAACTCCGCGCAAAGTCGAAGGAATACGGTACGACAGTTACCGCTTTCCTTGCTTCAGCACTTATTTGTGCTATTGCCGAGATACAGGACAGACAGCTTCCTCGCCGTGCCCAAAAACCGGTAAAGATACTTCTGCCCGTTGACCTCAGAAGGATATACGGTAGTAAAACTCTGCGAAACTTCTCGCTCTATATCACTCCCGGAATCGATCCGAGAATGGGTAAATGGGAATTTTCCGAGGTCTGTAAATCGATCCATCACCAAATGGGATTTGGCATAACAAAGAAGGAAATGACCGCGCGTATGACCAAAAACGTCAACAGCGAAAAGGCTTTTATACTCAGAATCATGCCGCTCTTTATCAAAAACATTGCTATGAAAATGGTTTATAACGCTGTTGGAGAGAAAAAAGCATGTCTTGATATGTCGAATCTTGGAGTAGTCACACTCCCGGAGATTATGAAGGATTACGTCGAAAGGTTTGATTTCATCATCGGACCTTTGCCTGAGACACCCTATAACTGTGCTGTTATAACTTATAACGGCACAGTTAATATCAGCTTTGTGCGAAACGTACGCAAGCCCGAACTCGAACTTGCTGTCTTTGAACAGTTGCGTGATCTTGGTGTCAGAGTGAAGGTCGAAAGCAACCAGCGCACATAAGGAGAAAAATATGTATTGTGTAAAATGCGGCGTTGAGCTCGCCGATACCGAAAATAAATGCCCTCTTTGCGGTACTGTTGTATATCATCCCGATATACAAAGAGAATCGGTACAGCCGAATTATCCGATGTACGTCAAAGAGCGCGAAAATATGCGCCCGCAAGGTGTGCTGTTTATTATCACAGTCCTTTGTATGATGCCGATAGCGATCACGCTCTTTTGCGATCTCTACTTTGGTAACGGCCTTACATGGGCAGGATATCCTGTTGGAGCTATAATTCTGGCATATGCCACTTTTGTGCTTCCCAGCTGGTTCTACCGCCCGAATCCTGTGATTTTCTGCCCGATCTCATTCGGTATTTTGGGAATGTATTTGTTTTATATCAATTATGCTACAGAAGGACACTGGTTTATGACCTTTGCGTTTCCGATACTCGTTTACGTTGCGCTCTGTGTATGCGCGGTAGTAACATTACTTCGCTACACGCGTGGCGGCAGACTCTATATCGCCGGCGGATGCTTTATAGCCGTCGGATTGCTCTGTGTACTTATCGAGTTCTTTATGAATATGACCTTCATCTCGCGCCCGCTCTTTTATTTCTTCTGGTCGATCATACCGCTGATTGCGTGCTTCCTTGCAGGTATGATGCTGATTATCATCGCTATAGCAAAACCGCTCCGCGAGTCGCTCAAAAAGAGATTCTTTATATAAAGAAAAATCCTTCCGATTACTCGGAAGGATTTTTTATAGATCAGTTAATTAGATCAATCATCTACGAAGGGCAGAAGAGCTGCGTGACGAGCGCGCTTGATAGCGGTCTGGAGCTCTCTCTGGTGCTTAGCGCAGGTGCCGGAAACACGGCGGGGAAGGATCTTGCCGCGCTCGCTGATGAACTTGCGGAGGCGGGATGCATCCTTGTAATCGATGTAGCTGATGTTCTCTTCGCAGAAGATGCAAACCTTTCTGCGGCGACGGTTAGCGTTTGCAGGACGAGCTGCGCGAGGTGCGCGCTCCTGTGCGGGCTGTCTATCCATAATTAAATACTCCTTAAATTTTAATATTGTATATTAGAAAGGAAGATCGTCATCGTCTTTGATGATGTCAAAGCTTTCTGCTGCACCGGGCGTTGCATAGGGCTCGGTGGAATAGGGAACTGCGGAAGAAGCATCTCTTCCAACTCCCTCATTGCGGGAATCAACGAACATAGCATCGTCTACAACTACTTCGGTAGCGTAGCGATTCTGACCGTTCTGGTCGGTCCATTTTCTTGTCTGAATCGAACCGGTAACACAAAGGGAAGAACCCTTTTTGAAGTAACGGGCGATGAACTCTGCTCTCTGTCTCCAAGCTACGAGGTTGATAAAGTCAGCGGAAGGCTGATTGGAATTAGCCTCGGTGTTACGGTAGGGACGGTTGACCGCGAGAGTGAAGGAAACGACCGAAATACCGGTAGCGGTTGTCTTGAGCTCAGGGTCGCTTGTGAGTCGGCCGCAAAGCACAACCTTGTTAAGACTGAGATTTGCCATAGCTGTCTTAAATGAGATTACTCAGCGTCAGCGGGAGTAGCTTCCTCAGCGGGAGCCTCGACAGTCTCTTCAACAACGGGAGCCGCAGCAGCTGCAGCAGCCTTGTCGGCAGCGTGACGTGCAACCTTCTCAGCCTGAGCCTCGTCAAGTCTGATGATAATGCTACGCATTACAGCCTCATCGATGTTGAGTCTTCTTTCGAGCTCGCGGGGATATTCAGCGGGAGCGCGGAAGGTAACGATGGTGTAGAAGCCTTCGTTCTTGTCATTGATGGGGTACTCGAGACGGCGCTTGCCCCATGTGGTTACGTCGATGATCTCGCCGTTCTTTTCGACGCGGGATACGAACTTGTTCGCAACAGCCTCAGCAGCCTCGATGCCGCCGGTGAGGTCGGTGATGAACAGAAGTTCATACGCATTGGTGATTTTGTTATCCATATTTTTACCTCCTTATGGACGTCAGGACACAGGTCTCTCCTGTGCCAAGGAGACGGGATTAAAGATTTTCCCGTACCAAATCAACATTATATCACAAACTCCCATATTTGTCAATAGGTTTTTGAAAAAATATTATGTAATTAATTATATGAAAGATATTTTGGATAGTTTTTGAAATCTTCCGCACTTCCGTTGAATACATTGACGTCTATGTACTTTTCTTTTCCGTTGTATCCACCAAATCGCTCTCTGTTGGTGTATTGCCAAAAAGTCCATTCGCGTCCGTCAGAAAGGATGGGGGGGAAATATACGTCACGTATCCATATATCGTATTCACTGTACGCATTCGAAAGGTATAACTCGTATGACTTTTCGGTTGCGTAGATGATCGGTTTTAAGCCGTAATGATTTTCAATCATATCAAGCATGATTCCAAGTTCTTTGTCTACGTATTCACGACTGGGTGGTTCTTTTTCGTAAATTCCGTAGAATTCGAGATCAATAACGGGTGGAAGCATACCGTCAAAGGGCGATACCGTGTCAATGAACAGCTTTGCTTGAGTCTCTGCCGGACTGTCATAGCTGAAAAAGTGATAGGCGCCAACTGCGATCCCACATTTTGGGGCTTCTTCAAAGTTAAAAGTGAAATGAGGGTCGATAAGCGAACTGCCTTCGGTTGCTTTAATAAATGCAAATGATATGTCGTTTGCGGCAAGAATTTCCCACTTTATCTCTCCTTGATAAGTCGAAACGTCTATGCCTCGTACAGGGTGGCTCTCGCTGCTTGGGTTGTTCATTAGAATAATTCCGTTATAAATCAATCCGGCAATGAGAATAAAACAGCACGATATTATTGCAAAGATCAAGATGATTATAGATTTTATTTTCTTGATGCGAAGCGTATCAGTCATTATCTGCTCCTTGTAGTTTTATGTAATACTAATTATATCATAAATTTAGCAATTTTCAACACTTTTTTAGAAAACTCTTGATTATTCTTCCTTTTAATGATATAATATATCCGATTTTGAATTCAAAAAGGCGGAAGATCATGATTAATAAATACAGAATAACAATTAAAAACTGGATGTTTATGAACCTCGGCGTTTTGCTGATGGCTATTGGCATATATTTCTTTAAGGCACCTAACGGTTTTGCGACCGGCGGCGTCAGTGGTGTTGCTATCATACTTGCTAACGTATTTCCGGTACTGACCCAGTCGGTCTATATGATGATAATCAATATTCTCTTGCTTATCGTCGGAATTCTTGTTCTCGGAAAAGAATGCGGAATTCTTACCATATATTGTTCGCTCATGCTGTCTCTTGAAAACTGGCTCTTTGAAATTCTCGTTCCGCTGTCGGCACCGCTCACATCATATCCGCTTCTCGAACTGGTTTATGCCGTGCTTCTTACAGGTGTAGGCTCTGCTATTATATTTAAATGCAAAGCTTCCTCTGGTGGAACCGATATAGTTGCGCTTATACTTAAAAAGCATACCTCTATGAATGTTGGCACCGCGCTTTTGTGCACTGATTTTCTTATCGCTGCAATGACCTTTGTTCGTTTCGGTGAAGAGGGAATAAGCATTGACCCGCAAACCGGACTTTTCTCGCTTCTCGGTCTTTTTGCAAAAGTATTCGTTGTCGATGATATTATCGACTCAATCAACCTTTGCAAGTCTTTCACAATAATCACTACCAAGCCCGCGGCCGTTACCGACTTTATATTAAAAGACATTAAACACAGTGCTACGATTATTTCCGCGTACGGTGCGTATACTCAGGAAGGCAAGACCGTCATTATGACTGTCTGCCGTCGTTCAGAGGCGATCAGATTGCGCAAAAAAGTTTATGAGATCGATCCCGGTGCCTTTATGATCATTACAAAAACCAGTGAGATCATGGGCAAGGGCTTCAGAGATAATACGAATTGAAAAGGAAAGGATCATATACAATGGCAAATACCAAATGGGTCTGCGGTTGGGGAACCGCAATCGACACGACAACCCAGACAATTACGGATTATATCGAAGATATTACGTTCAGATACGTGATCTACCCCACCATGCCCGCAAGTGCGGTAAGACTGCACTTTTCGAATCTGTACGGTACCGAAGAAGTCACTGTAAACAAAGTTTTTGTTGCAAAGCGTTCTGCAGGTAAGGAGGCTAAAGCGGGAACTGCCGTTGAAGTTCTCTTTGACGGTAAATCCGGATTCATTCTCGCTCCCGGCGCGGAATGCACCAGCGATCCCGCTGATTTCGAACTTGCTCCGGCAGAGGAATATTTCGTAAGCTTATATATAAAGGAAAAAACACAGCTTAGAAGCGGCCATTGGAACAGCGGTCACTATATTACTAAATACTACTCGCAGGGCGACTATGCCGGCGCAGATGATATCTCGTGGCTTACCGCAGGCGACGGTGGGCCTTACGTGTTCCTTCATTCTATAGATTATCTCACTCGCGAGGATTGTTCCGCGATCGTCGCCTATGGCGATTCTATCACCGCACAGCCTTGGCCTGATTGCTTTGCCCGCCGTCTTACAGAAATCGGTGTCGACAACAGAGCTGTTGTTCGCAGAGGCATCGGAGGCAATCGCGTGCTCCGTGATTATAAGGTAAGAATTAAGAAACATTGGGGTGAAGCGGGAATAAAGCGTTTTGAGCATACTCTCGATACCGCGAACGGCGCGGAGGCTGTTATTGTTCTTCACGGTATCAACGATATTATTCACCCCGGTGTCAACAATCCTATCTGCCCTATGAGCGAACTTCCAACTCCAGAAGAACTTATCGAAGGTTACAGAACTTATATTGCAATCGCTCATAAACTCGGTTTGAAGATTTATTTTGCAACTCTTCTGCCATGCCCGCGTTGCCTTAATGACGGCGGCTACAGGGAAGAAATCCGCCTTGCTGCTAACGAGTGGATCAGAACAACCGATGAACATGACGGTGTTGTTGATTTTGAAGCAGCTGTTCGCAGAGAAGATGATCCTCAGCGGATGATCCCCGAATATGACAGCGGAGACCATCTCCACCCCTCGCTTGCGGGTGCAAAAAAGATGGCTTGGTCCGTTCCCGAAGAGTATTTTAAAAACTGATTTTTGCATATATTCAGCCCTCTGATACCGTCGGAGGGCTGAATGCTTAAAATCGTTAGACAAATTGCTGTCAAAATCGACATAAAACCTCTGTTCTTCTTGTTCATGTTTAACAAATCACAAAAAAATCAAAAAAACTTTCAAAAAAGTGTTGACAAACGGGATGGAAAGTGGTATAATATACAAGCTGTCGCGGAAAGCCCGACAGCGAGGTCATTGAAAATTGAACAACAGACTAAGAAGTACAAGCTTGACTCTGATGAAAAATCGG
>JAGBYM010000090.1 GCA_017628755.1 Clostridia bacterium
TCGTGCTGACCGACCCCGACGGCGCGGGCAGGCTGATCCGCTCGCATATTTCGGGAATTTTGCCGAAAGACAAGATCATCTGCCTCCACATCCCGAAGATCGAGGGCAAGGAAAAGCGCAAAAAGGAGGCGTCCGCCGAGGGATTTCTCGGCGTCGAGGGCGTCGAGCGCGAGCTGATCTACAACCTCTTTTTGCCCTACACGAACCCCGAAATGACCAAGACCATCGATGAAAATCCGCTCACACCCGCAATTCTCTGCCGCGACGGACTCACCGGCGCATCCGATAGCCAAGCCAAACGCGACCGCGTCGGCGAAGTTTTCGGACTTCCGTCGGGAATGAACGCGAAAGCATTTTTGGCGGCGGTGAGGTGTGTGGCGAGTTATGAGGAATATCTTGATGCGGTGGGGCGGGTTGAAATCAGTGACTAGTGGCTAGTGGCTAGTGACTAGTGGAAGGTAAATTTCCTCGCTTTCGCTCGGAAATTAGCAATTAATTAAACAGCGGGAAGTTTTGATCGAACTTTTTTAAAAGTTCGCGGATTCTTAAGGCAGCGCCTTAAGTCGCCCTCCGCAGAGGGCGACATGCTCTTTTCGCTCAAACCGGCGGCGCCCCTGCCGACGGTTTGGAAGGAGTCAAACCTTTCATCACGGAAGGTTTGCGCTCCTTCACTCTCGCAAGCAAAGCGCACGGTATGATATAAATAATTATCGAAAAAGCTCATCAGGGAGGTTAAGCATGCTCATCCTTGAAATCGTAATATTGCTCTGCATCTACGGCATTATTGCCTATTTTTGCAATTTTTCCGAACAAAAAGAGCTTGACCGAGATCACGAATACCTTCATCTCAGCCGTGCATATTTCTATCTCGGACTTATCGGCTCGATTTTGTTTGCTCTCGTCGCGGTAATTGTTCTGATATTCGATTCCGCATCATTGGCAATCGTATTTTTTGCACTTGCCATCCTTTTCGCCTTCATTCTTTCGGGTTATTACGGCTACAGGATCTATTACGATGACGAAAAGATCGTGTACCGAAAGTATTTTGAAAAATACAAAGCGATCTTTTACAAGGATATCCGAAGGGTCAATTTTGAATTCGACATCGAGATAACTGCCAAGGACAGCAAGCTGACCGTTCCCTGCTATATGGCAAATTCAGGCGCGTTGCTCGAAAAAATGCTGAAACACATTCCCAAAAAAGCAACGCAAAAAATCAAGCCCCAGGAAAAGGTAAGGAAGTTTTCCGATTCGGTATACAGACCGGGAGAATTCATATTTGCATTTATTTTGATGTATATACTCGGAATTTCCTTTGATTCTCTGCTGATAACAGTCGTGATGGAATATTCATGGGAAGTCTGGGCATTGCTCGGCGTTTCGGTGTTCTGTTACATCTTCCCGATATTTGCATTTATATCCGCCAAACGCGCACATTCATCAAAGTTCTGGCGCGCCGTGGCGAAGCTGTGTTATAAGGACGGATATTTGAAGGTAGATGATACTCATCCTCGGCATAAGGATAAATAACGATATCCGGAAAGCTAAACAATAAGGTTCGCGCTCTCTTTCTCCCCTTCCCGGTTTACGGGAAGGGGTGGGGGATGGGTCCCTATTTGAAATATTCAAAATTATCGGATATCGACAAAATCTCTATGTGGGCGCGAAATTTTCCGTACACATCTGTAGGAAGTACGAAATCGAGTAGTATTTATTGAAACGAAAAATCCGCCCCGCGGATTTTTACCTTAATTATTCATTATTCACTATTCATAAAAAGTGAAGGAGCGAAAAACTCCCGAGAAGGGGAGTTTTTACTCCTTCCGAACAGCCTGCGGAACGCAGTCTGTTCGAAGCGCAAGTTGCAGGGCGTTGCCCCGCACCCCACAAGAGAAACTTTTTGAAAAAAGTTTCTCTTGACTCTTCAAAAACTTCAAGCTGAATATTATTTAAAAAAGGAAATAAAGTTATGAAAAAATTCTGTGCACACCGCGGTCTCTCTAAACTTATGCCCGAGAACACTTTGCCCGCTTTTGCGGCGGCTGTCTCGCTCGGCGCGGACGAGATCGAATTTGATATAAGACTTACCAAAGACCAAAAGCTGATCGTTTCCCACGACGGCACTCTTGAGCGCATCTCGGACGGCGAAGGTAAGCTCAAAGATAAGACTCTCGATGAGCTTCTTAAACTGAACATCGGCGTAAAGCACGGCTGGGAGGTCGGTTTCTGCACCGCCGAGGAGGTTTTTGCGCAGTTCGCGAACAAGATCGTCTTCAACATGCATCTCAAGGAACACGGCGAGGACGGCTATCTCATCCGCGAGCTCGTCAAATTGGTTGAAAAATACGATGCTTGGAACAGCGTCTACTTCGCCGGCTCGCCCTCCGAGCTTGAATGGATGGAGAAGATCGCGCCCGAGATTCCGCGTACAGCCATTCAGCTGCCCAAGGACACCGTTGAGATCTACGAAATGGCAACAAAATACCACTGCACCGGCGTTCAGTTCTGGCTCGGTATGTTCGACGAGGCTCTGATTGAAAAAATGCATGCCGCAGGCATCAACTGCAACCTCTACTACGCCGACACCCCCGAGGACTATGACAAATATTTCGCAATGGGCATCGACACACTTCTCACCAACAGAATGGATTTAGCTAATAAATATCGCAAATGAAAAACGTAATTTTGATCGTTAACCCCGTTTCGGGAAAGCTTAAAGGAAAAAGTGCCCTTTTCGGCGTCATTGAGGCGCTGTCGGCAAACGACATTGCCCCCACCGTCCTGCTCACGCGCGAGCGCGGACACGCGGTCGCTCTTGCAAAGGATGCGGCTGCTCTCTACGCCGAGGGCAGATGCGATGCCGTTCTCTGCTGCGGCGGCGACGGCACACTCAATGAAGTTCTCACAGGACTTCGCGAGGCGCATTCAAAAATGCCCGTCGGCTACATCCCCGCGGGCACGACCAACGATTTTGCAAACGGTCTCGGTCTCCCTCTCGATCCCCCCGTGGCAGCACGAGAGATCGCTGAGAATCTGAGCCGCGGAAAAATGCTCAATTTCGACCTCGGCCGCTTCGGCGCAGACCGCTTTTTCAGCTATATCGCCTCGTTCGGCGCGTTTTCCTCGCCCTCATACACCACTCCCCAGACCGCAAAGAACAGTTTCGGTTACCTTGCATACGTGATGAGCGGTGTCAACGACTTCTTTAAGATCAAGCCGATCCGCACCGTTTGTACCACGTCCGAAGGCAAGCGCATCATCGCCGATCTCGCATTCGGCGCGGTCAGCAACACGCGCTCGGTCGGAGGCGTCGTAAAGCTCGGCGAGGACGAGGTAGACATGTGCGACGGACTTTTCGAGGTCGTGCTCGTCACTATGCCCAAGGACCCCGCGGAGCTTAGTCAGATCGCGATGGCTGTCATGCAATCCGACCTTCACAACTGCAAGCTGATCAAGTTCTTCCGCACCCGCCACGTCACCTTCGAGATGCAGAAGGGCACGCCCTGGACCCTCGACGGCGAAAAGGCTCTCTGCCCCGGTAAGATCACGGTCACGAATATCCCCAAAGCGGCGAATTTGATTTTGGACGTTAAAAAGAAATAACTATAAAACCGCCGATATTCTGTCGGCGGTTTTTCATTTGTGCACCCTAAACAAATCTTCATACCGTCTTTTGTTCGATATGCTGAAATTTATGCCGTAGGAAAAAATCTGTTGACATACAATTTTCGGTATGATAAAATAAAAATACGGTATATATACCGAAAAATTGAAAGGAGATTTCGAAAATGAAGAAACTGATACCGATAATATTGATTTTTATTATTGTATTTTCATCGTGCAATTCTGTTTCCACCAACCCCGAAGAAACCTCCGATGACATAAGTATTGAGTCAAATACCGCAGAACCGCCCGAAACCGATCCATACGTAGTGACAACCGAAATGTTCGGAGAAATATACCCGGTAGTTGAGGATACATGGCACTTATCGGAATGGAATCATATTCCGATCAAGGCATTTTGGTATTACGAGCCGATAGATTTTTCTCCCGAGGCTATGAAAACATACGTAAAGCTTCCTCTCGAGCATGAGAAAACGGTTGACGGTATGACGATCAAGGTCGAATTCTTTCAGGAAACTTATCCGATATTCTCATACATTCAGGCAAGAATAACCTATACCAACAAGACGGGCAGAAGTCTTCGATTTCAGAATGCGGATAAAAACACGGCAGGATATTTTGCCGCGGACGGAGAACTTTATTGCGGATGTTACGAATCGCCCGATTTCGATTTTATTACCCACAGCAATTCCACTACCTTGGTGGAAAACGGGGACTCACACACAGTCGAAGTGATCTATCTGTTCACCAACAGCTTCGATCCAAACAAAGCAAACCATACCTACAATATTGACGCTTGTTTTACCGTTCCCGATAGCGGCAATCCGCCGCAGGTGCAGACGTTTTCGATATCTTTCCCCATCGAAGTTTTAAAGCACGAATAAACTTACGCGCCCGACCGTTTTCTGTCGGGCGCATTTTTTATCTTTTCCTTGACAACTCCACCCAATCATGATATAATTAAACTGTATAAATATAAACTATCGGAGGCTCATATGAAACCCAAGCATATACTGATTATTATGTCCGACCAGTGCCGCGCAGACGCGCTCGGTCCTTACGGTAACACCCGCGCGCAGACTCCCGCGCTTGACGCGATCGCCGACGGCGCATCTATCTTCAACCGTGCCGTGACTCCCTCACCCGTTTGCGTTCCCGCACGTCTGTCTCTCCTTGCGGGTCAGTACGTAAACCGCACCGGAAACTCCAACAACAACCCCAAGATCTGCTACGATGGCGAGGGCTTCTACTCGATGCTCACCAAGGCGGGCTTTGATTCCTGCTGCGTCGGTAAGATGCACCACGTCTGGGATAGATATGGCCTGATGGGCTTCGGCTCGCGCCACACGCAGGAAGAGCTCGCTGCCGAGGGCGACGATTACACCGAATACATCAAAAACTCCCCCTACAAGAACGTATTTGACTACAACGGTCAGCGCAGCGACCTTTACTACGTTCCTCAGGTCAGCCAGCTTCCCGCAGAAGCGCACCCGACACAGTGGATCGGCGACCGCTCGGTCGAGTTTATCGAAAACTGCGACCCCGAAAAGCCGCTCTTTCTGATGTCATCCTTCATCCATCCGCATCCGCCCTTCTGCCCGCCCGCTCCCTGGAACAAGCTCTTCCGCGACATGCCCGAGGCTCCCTTCGTGCCCGAAGAGACTCCCGATCTCAAGTTCCTTCTGCCTCCCGCATTCGACCTTGACGAGGTCCTCTGCATGACGGACTACGACATCCGCCGCGCGAAGAACTATTACTACGCCTGCGTTTCCTTCATGGATTACCAGATCGGACGCATCACAGATGCGCTCAAGAAAAAGGGCATGTACGACGACACCGTCATCCTCTTCATTGCCGACCACGGCGAGACCCTCGGCGACTACCGCCACGCGGGCAAGCGCACGATGCTTTCCTCGGCAAACCGCATCCCCTTCATCCTCCGCGTTCCCGGTATGGAGGGCGGCGAGCGAACCGATCCCGTATCCCTCGTTGACGTCGCTCCCACGCTTCTCTCGCTCTTCGGCGTTGACTACGATCCCGCCGAGTTCGACGGCATCGACATCCTCTCGGGCAAGCACTCGGAGGTCTACTCGCAGTACGAATGCGGCGAGAAGGCTTGCTACATGGTTGCCGCAGAGAAGGACAAGCTGATCTACAGCCGCCTCCACGACAAATACGCCTACTTCGACGAGTGCCCCGAGCGCGTCAACAAGTACGAAGAGGGCGGCGAGCGTGTTGAATACCTCAAAGCACTTCTCGACGCTCATATGGCGGAAGACAAATGCGCGATCGCCAAGAACCCGAACAAGAAAGCGGGCGGCGGAGCCAAGGGCAAGAAGATCCAGGACTTCGGCAACGCCCGAATGGACCACGTCTACCGCACCGCCGAAGAAGCCGCACGTATCCCCGAAGGATACAAGATTGATATGCGTCGGTTTGAGGGAGACTTGCTTAAATAAGTGGACAGTGGTTAGTGGACAGTGGACAGAAAGATGCGATATTATAATTTAGTTTTCATTATCGTTCCTTCATTATTCAGATAATTTAATTTTTAAAGTAAACTCTCTGTCCTATATGAGTATTGGTGGACAAGAAATATACGCTTTCATTGATAATCATGCATAATTGCAATTTCTCGGTTCTGGAGTAAGACAAATAGGCCGAAGTATGCTATGATATAAACATAGTTCAGAATTTTTGCTGGATTTTTCCGTCTATATAGACAGAAAGACAAACTTGAATTTATCTAACTGTCAGAGGATGTTAATTGGGAATATTTAATAGAACATATTAAGCAAAATATAAATTTAGAGGTTTTTATGGTAATAAGGTTAGCAACGAAAAATGATATTGAGATAATCGTAAAACTCCGCCTGAA
>JAGBYM010000091.1 GCA_017628755.1 Clostridia bacterium
TACTCGATGACCTTCAACGTCACGGGCAAGTACTTAAACGGCATTCTCAATCAGCGTTCGCAGGATATGCTGACCGCGAACAACTGGAACGTTGTTCAGTACGCGACTCTGCTTTGTATGTTCGCGCAGGTTTCGGGACTCATCCCCGGTGAGTTCGTCCACGTTATCGCGGACGCTCATATCTACGACCGACACATCCCTCTCGTAAAGGAGATGCTTGAGCGCGAGCAGTTCGATGCACCCAAATTCAGCCTCAACCCCGAGATCACGAATTTCTACGATTTCAAGGTCGAGGACGTGATTTTTGAGAACTATCAGGCAAATCCCACGGGATTCAAGATCCCCGTTGCGGTTTAAGAGGTGGGATTATGAATTTGATTGTAGCCGCTGACCGCAATTGGGCGATCGGTAAGGGCGGAGACCTTATCTACTCGATCCCCGAGGATATGAAATATTTTCGCCGAATGACGCAGGGCAAGACCGTCGTTATGGGCAGAAAGACGCTAGAATCATTCCCCGGAGGAAAGCCGTTGCCGAAGAGAGTGAACGTGGTTCTTTCGTCGAATCCCGATTACGCGCCCGAGGGCACGGTTTCGGTGCATAATTACGATGAGCTTTTTGCCGAGATCGCAAAATACCCCGAGGATGACGTTATGCTCATCGGAGGAGGACGCCTTTATACCGATCTTGCAAAATACTGCCGCCGCGCGTATATCACTCTGATCGACGCCGAAACCGAGGGCGTTGATACCTTCATTCCCAATTTTGATAACCTCGATGGCTGGAGTCTCGAATCTGTCTCCGAGCCGCTCGAAACGGGAGGTTACACCATAAGATTTGCCACTTATCTCAACGAAAGCCCCGAGGTTTACGGCAAATGAATGAAAAGCTCCCCATAGGGGAGCTTTCTTTAAAAGGAGTCAACATGAAAAAATTCATTTCGATTATTGCAATGATTCTTCTTTTCGCCATGCTGCTTCCCTCCTGCACGCGAAGCCCCGATGTCCCTGTAATAACTACGCAGTCCACCGACACTACAGAGGAACCCGAAACCACGGTTTTACCCGAAACCACGGTTCTTTCCGAAACGACCGCAGAACCCGAGGTTGAGAAAAGGTATCTGATAAATCCTTATATTGATATCGAGTTCACCGCTGACGGCGGTATTTCGGATGCTAAGGGACACGTTGATTGCTCCGTTGAGGATGCAAGCAAGGGTAGTGTGGTCAATGAGAATATTGTTATTGACGGCAAAGAATACGCGGCTCCGCATCTTTACGTCAAGGAAAAGGGCGGAGTAGGCAGACTTACCTACAATTCGATAAAGTCAAAGAACGATCTTTACAAGCTTTTGGCGGAAGGCTTTACGCTTGAGACCCTTGTTATGAACGGCAACGCATTCAGCTCCTCTTCGGGTGAGCAGGGTGTGTCAATGTCTTGCCAGAGCGGTGGATACAGCTTTACCGTTTACAAGGGAAAATATACCTTTTCCGTCCACGCGGGCGGCGCGTACAGCACTCCCGCAGAGAAGACCGCGCCTAATCGCAAGGAAATGACACACCTTATGGGTGTTTACGATCCGAACAAGAAGACCGCTACTCTTTACGTAAACGGAGAGCTTGAGGCAGAGCTTCCTGCAGAAGGTATTTTCGCCCTTGCTTCGGGCAACGCCTGGACGACCATAATCCTTGGCGGTGATACTACCGCGGATTGTGCCACCTCGACCTATGCGACAAACACACGTATCGCGGATTACAAGCTATACCCCGCGGCAATGAACGATATGCAGATCAAAACTGCGTATGAGCAAATGCTTGTGAAATTCACGGGCGCGGAGTATGACTACGAGGTAGCATACGTCGATCAAAAGGAGATCTTGGGTGACAGACTTTTCGCCTCTGTCGCGCAAAGCTATGCCTCGGTTTACGAACCGAAAACCGCAATCGTCAATTCACCTACCGTGATCACTTACGCAACGAAAGAGAATTTCAGCTCGCTCTCACTTGATGGCATTCGTCCCGCGACTATGGTGTTCAACGTAAGTGCCAAGGACGGCGTACTCTATGCTTATTCCGAAAAGAACGAGGAGCTTGCTCAGCTTAAGGACGCTGTCGCCGCTCTCGGAGCAAAGATCATCCCCGCCTTTGCCGTTAATGATGCGGGTACGGCAAGTCTGCTGATCGACTTTATCAATTACCACAATATCGGCGACTGCTTTGTGATATCATCGGACGGCGAAATCCTGAAGAGTCTTCGTAACTCGACCCGCTCTGCGCGACCTCTGCTTGACCGTACGGGAAAGAAAGCACTTGATCTGAAGGAGATCAAGCTTGAGGTCTCTGCGGCACTCGCAAAGGGAGTTATTCTCGATTCTTCTGCAGTTTCTACTGAGGATGTGACAGCCCTCCGTGCATACGCGCTCTCTGTGTTCCTCAAAACCGAAGACAGTCTTGCCGCTGTACACGATGCGGTTTTCAAGGGTGCGATGGGAATCGTTTGCTCCGATGCGAAGGGAGCCGTTGAATATCTCGAAGGCTTCAAGCAAACCACTCTTTGCTTCCCGACCATGATCGTGGCGCACAGAGGCGATATGCAGAACTGCCCCGAAAACACACTGCCGTCCTTCATTTCCGCGGCAAAATCGGGTGCGGACGTCATCGAGCTTGACGTTTATCTGACCAAGGACGGCTATCTCGCGATCAACCACGATGCGACAACCTCCAAGTGGGATAAAAATCTGACCTGCACCGAAAGCACTCGCGCGGAGCTTAAAGCACTCAAAAACACCGAATCGGATGCGACCGCGGATGATGAATTCGCCTTCTATGAAGAGGTCGTTGAATATTTCTCGAAGAATTATACCGACGTAGTCTTTACCGTTGAGATCAAGGACAAGAGAAATCAGGTCATTGACAAGGTTTACGAGGTTACAAAGGCGGCGGGTATGCTCGACCGAATACTGATTATCTGCACCAACCACAGCATAATCAGGTATGCGTATCAGACCTACGGCGTTGCCGTACAGATGAACCGCTCGTATATTCACGATCCAAAGGATCTGCAAGCCACTCTTGCGTACGCCTGCGAGGAGGTCACTGCGCTCAACAGCTCCTTCTTTACCGTTTGGGGAGATTGTATTTACGCTCTCAATAAGTCGCTCCGCCACAGAGGAATTAAATATTCGCCGTGGACGACTACTACTGCGGCGGCTACCGATTCGGATTTCGCCCTCGGGTATCCCGAGTTTACCTCCAATACGCCCCACCGTGTTGACTCTTACGCAAGATATTTGCGCGCCGAGGTTGATGAAAACGGTACCGTCAGGGTGTACCGCGTCAATTACGACGGAAGCGAGGTGCTCGTTACGGCTGAAGCGAAACTGATCGTGCTTGAAGGCAACGTAAGCTTCAAGGGCGGAAAAATTCACGGAAACGGCACTTTTGCTTTTTCCTACAGCTCGAAGGTGGGCAATTACACCTATGAGATATGTTCTATGACGATTAAAAAATAAAACGGAGGAAATAAAAATGAAACACGAACTTATAAACAAGATCCTCGCCGACACCGCGTACGTGCGCATGGGCGGCAGAGCAGAAGAGAAGAAGGCTGCAGAATATCTTATCGGCGTTTGCAACGAATTTGCAAACGGTGCACATACCGAGGAATTTCCCGTCGATCTTGCCGACATCAAGCGCGCAAAGCTCTATGCCGACGGTGCGGAGATTCCCTGCAAGGCTTACTTCCTTTGCGGTTCGGGAATTGCCGAGGGAGAGCTTTACTACCTCCGCTCGACCGATAAATATTCGCTTTCTCAGTGCCGCGGCAAGATCGTTATGATCGATTCATACCTTGGCTACTGGAAATACCGCGACCTTATCGAGAACGGCGCGATGGCGTTCATCACCTTTGACGGAAACATCAACTATGCGGACCGCGATATCGACCAGCGAGAGCTCCGTCCCTACGTAAGTAACGGTGAAAAGATCCTCGGCGTCAATATCAACGCAAAGGACGCGGTCAAGATGATCGAGGACGGCGTGAAGGATATCAGAATCGAAGTTGAGCAGGATGAATACGTCGGCAATTCGCAGAACGTGGTTCTTGAGCTCAAGGGCGAGCGAGAGGAGTTCATCGTGCTGACGGCTCATTACGATTCGACCTCGCTTTCCACGGGTGCGTTTGACAACATGTCGGGCTGCCTCGGACTGCTTCACATGATCGAATATTTCTCGAAGAATTCTCATTCTTATTCGCTCCGCTTCGTCTTCTGCGGAAGCGAGGAGAGAGGTCTTCTCGGTTCGAAGGCTTATTGCGAGGCACATCTCGAGGAGCTTGACAAGTGCGTTCTCTGTGTAAACCTTGACATGATCGGATGCATCATGGGCAAGTTCGGTTCCTGCTGTACCTCGGAAAAGGAGCTCGTCAACTATATTTCCTATATGGGACTCGAGTGCGGTTTCCCCGTACACGTTTATCAGGGAGTTTATTCGAGCGACTCCACACCCTTCTCGGATAAGGGCGTGCCCTCGGTATCCTTTGCGCGTTTCTCTCCCTCTAATACCGGAACGATACATAACAGCTACGATACCAAGGCGCTCCTTACAGCCGCGCAGGTCGAGGCGGACAGCGAATTTATCACAAAATTCGTATCCCGTATGGCAAATGCCGTGCTTTGTCCCGTCGCCCGCAAGATCCCGGACAATATGAAGCAGAAGCTTGATGAATATCTGCTGAGGAAGAAGGCAGACTAAAAGCAGCTCCGCAACAGCCGCCGATAAAGCGAAATGTAAAATACAAAATTTAATATCAAGAAAAATTCTCGGATATTTTGAAGATTACTCTTCTTAATATCCGAGAATTTTCTATTTAGGTGTTAAATCATAGCAATGCGTGGGAATTTAACTTAACTTTACCCTTTACTTCTTGATCTGCTCCGGCATCTGACCGTCTACGAGCTTGCCGGGAGTGGGAACTGCGCGCTTCTTGCTGACGGTTGCGGTAAAGGTGTAGTTCTGAGGATATTCGAACACAACTGCCTTATCGGGCATAACGTCGAGAGCGCCTTCCCAGTTATACCAGCAGCGCGAGATAACGGTATTGCCGTTGAGGATCTCAAGCTGTACGGGGTTGGTATCGGGAATATGGTTGCCGACGATCATAATGATATCCTTGCCGCCGACGAGCGATGTGCCGTACTTCTTGTTGAAATCCGCAATGCTGAGCTTGTTATCGGGGGCGACGAACCAAAGGACAACGGTTGAATGCGGCGCGATGGTGCCCGAAAGCTTCCAGGTGTTCTCGGCAAGGGAATCGGCCTTTGCGCCGGGCTTTGCATAGTAGCGGATGGAGTAATCAAACAGGTTTACGGTCTTGCCCGAGTTGTTGTAGAGCTCGATGAACTCGTAATCTCTCTGCGCCGAACCCTTGGAGCTCTTTGCAACGATCTCGGTAAAGTAGATGTTGGAGATATCGGTGTATTTTACTGCGCCGTATTTCTGATTGCCGGCTTCTGCGGTGACAATTACGTAAATGCGGTTTTTAGCGATATTGTAGGGCAGGTCGGCAAATACCTCTATCGTTTCTCCTGCCGCGATCTTATCGATCTTGACGGTTGCGGAGGGGGTGAAATTCGTAATATTAATTCCCGAGGTGGGCGCAACGTAGAAGGTTGCAACAGCGTTGGTAAGCGGGACGGAAGCGGAATTCTTGACGGTTGCGGTGAATCTGTGCTCGTCGTTTGTGACTGTGTTGGTCACAAGCGCCTGAGTGAGACCCGTGATGGTGAGCTCCTCTCTGTTTTCGATCCAGATGGGAGCGGTTACGCACCATGTCTTGTCGCAGGATACTCTGACGTAGTAGTAATCGTAGTGAGGATCAATCTCGAATTCCCAGGTGTATTTTTTTGTTCTGCCGACGTTCATCGAAGCGACGACTACGTTATCCTCTGCAACGAGCTCAATGAGACCGAGACCCATAACCTTCGCGGTCTGGAGGTCGATGCTTACCTTGAGCTTGTCGGGGTTGTTGAGGCGAGAGCCCATCCATTCGTCATTGATCTTGTAATAGATCTTGAGAGTTTGGTCCGTGGTGGTATAAGTACGGTTCTTCTGGAAAGCCTCGACAATATTCTGGCGTGTGAGCGCGGGAGCGAGGGCATAGCCGCAGTATTCGTATGCGGCGCCCCAGTTAGCAGAGTGGTTATCCTCGTTGTAAAGAGGAGAAACATGCCAGCCCTTGGTAAGAGAGAGTGCGTATTCGCCGTCGTAGGATTTGCCCTTGATCTCGGAGAGGTTTACGACCTTGTCGAATTCCTCGGACCAGAAATCGTATTCGCAGAAGTTGCCCCAGGTGTATCCGGGATGGTTGAACATGACAATGGAATTCTCATCCTTTGCCATAATATCGTAATACTGTCTGAGCTTGCTTGATCTTGTTGTGAGTGCATCGTAGTTGAGGGTGTTGAGGTGACCGTAGTAGGTGGCATTGTTGTAGGTTTGCTCATAGCCGTAAAGAGCAACGAATGTGCCGGGGTCGTTAAATTCATCGGCATTTGAAAGATGCTTTGACTGATATACTTCGTTAGCAAAGGAGTTTGAGTGGTCGGTTACCGAGAAAAAGTCAAGCTTTGCGACGTCGCGCGCGTATGCATATGCATCCTTTACGGTCTGCACACCGTCGGAATCTCCCGTGTGAGCATGAAGCTCGCCCGAATAGAGATTCATCTCCGAACCGTCTCCGCAGCTGAATGCGGTGTCAAGAACCTTGACGTTACCCGCGCTGTCGGAAAGCGAGACGAGAACGGTGTAGTCGCCTGCGGGGAAGGTAACGTCTGTAAGAGAGACGTGGTCGGCTTCCCACTTTGCCTTAGATGTCATATCTGTGCCGTTGATAATAAGCTGGGATTTTGAGGTGTCAACAGCTCCGCTCTTGAACTCGTAAATAAGAGTGGGGGTGTATACGTCCTCGTAATAGTAATACTTCTCGGGATACTGGGAGAGAACCTCGGGAGCCTTGCCGGAGGTAAAGGAGAGATTCTCGGGGATCGCAAGATAGCCGTCCTTTACGGTCGTTGCCTTGAGGTAGGAGAGACCGTCAACAATCTTTTTTGAGTCTTTTCCCGAAACGGTAAGAGTCTTGCCGTCAAGGATCACGGAATACTCGCAGGAAAGAGAACTGTCGGGAAGTGAGATCGTAATGATGTATTCGGTCTGGGGAGCTTCAAGCTCATTGCAGAGCGCGAGCTTTACTCCGGTTATTTCCAAAATATAATCGCGGTAGCCTGCCGCAGCCTTATAGATATCAGAGTTACCCGAAGGATATACTATCGTGCAATTTGCTGCGATATTGGGACCGGCGAGGAGGATGCCCTCGGGAATAACAGGCTCAAGAACACCGGAGGTTGTATCGGGAAAGTTTGATCCGTTCGTTGTGACAGAGAGAGCGGGATCATTACTTTCGATGGGGTCAATACCGGGAACGGTACACGAGGCAAGAGTAAGAATTGCCAGAAGAAGAGCGACGGATGATATGAGCTTGTTCTTTTTCATATTGCACCTCTTTAAAAGTTATTGATATCATTATATCAAAAAAATAAGGGTATGTCAATAAAAATAGAAAAAAACACCGTCCGGAAAATCCGGACGGTGTATATAAGACTTGCGAGAAACTAAAATTAGTTGAGCTCTGCGAAGTACTTGATGGTGCGAACCATCTGGCTGGTGTAGGAGTTCTCGTTGTCGTACCAAGCAACAACCTGAACCTGGTAGGTCTCCTCGTCGATCTTTGCAACCATGGTCTGGGTAGCATCGAA
>JAGBYM010000092.1 GCA_017628755.1 Clostridia bacterium
CGGTCATACCGGTTCCGCGGAGGTCGAGAAGCATAAGGTGGTTCTCGGTACCGCCCGAAACGAGCTTGATATCGCGCTCGAGAAGTCCCTTAGCAAGTCTTGCGGCATTTGCAACCACCTGCTTCTGGTAATCAACGAACTCGGGGCGGAGAGCCTCACCGAGTGCTACAGCCTTTGCGGCGATGATGTGCATAAGAGGACCGCCCTGGGTGCCCGGGAAGATAGCCTTGTCGATAGCAGTAGCAAACTGCTCACGGCAAAGGATAAGACCGCCTCTGGGACCGCGGAGGGTCTTGTGAGTAGTGGTGGTAACGATGTCAGCATAGGGAACGGGCGAGGGATGTACGCCTGCTGCTACGAGACCTGCGATATGAGCCATATCAACCATAAGGTATGCGCCAACCTCGTCAGCGATCTCACGGAACTTCTTGAAGTCGATGATTCTGGGATATGCGCTTGCGCCCGCAAGGATCATCTTGGGACGGCACTCAAGAGCCATGCGTCGAACCTCATCGTAGTCGATGAGACCGGTCTCGGCGTCAACGCCGTACTGATATATATCAAAATACTTACCCGAGATATTGATGGGCAAGCCGTGCGAGATATGTCCTCCGTGTGCAAGATTCATCGAAAGAACCTTATCACCGGGATTGAGAAGAGCGAAAAATGCCGCAAGGTTAGCGTTAGCTCCGCTGTGGGGCTGTACATTTGCGTGGTCTGCTCCCCAAAGCTTGCATGCACGTTCACGGGCAATATTCTCTACCTCGTCAACAAACTCACAACCGCCGTAATAACGCTTACCGGGATAACCCTCAGCATACTTGTTGGTAAGAACTCCGCCTGCAGCGAGAAGAACTGCCTCCGAAACGATGTTCTCGGACGCGATGAGCTCGATATTGCCGCACTGTCTGCCAAACTCTCTGCCACACGCCGCGCCGACTTCAGGATCAAATTCCTTTACTCTTTCAAAAAACATATCATGTCCTCCTAGGAAAAAATACTGATTTATTTTATCACATTTTGCGAGGAAAGTCAATAGTATATTTCTACAAAAAGGTTGCTTTCAAGCTGTTTTTTTAATATACGCAAAACAAATACCGTACAAGCCGAAAAAAATCGCCTGCACGAACAAGTCGTGCAGGCGATATTGAATTATATTATTCGTATGCAGCCATAAGAGTCTTAAGCTTGTTGTTAATAACTCTTGTGCTTGTTTTAAGTGCGGAGAGGAATCCGGCGGGGTTACCGGAAAGGCAAGTATTGCTGAATACCTGGGAAGTGGTCTTTTCCATGGTGTAGTAGTAAAGCTTACCAACGTCGAAGGATACGTTTTCCTTAAGGATATCGAACATTTCAGCAACCTGAGGATCGTCGGTATATCTTACCTTCATAGCTACCTCAAATACTGCGGGAGTTACGCTGCGGTAATTCTCAGAACCCATAGCCTCAAGAGTGGTTGCAGCAGCCTCAAGAGACTTAGACTGTGCGTTGAGTGCATAAATGGTGAAGGGGTTACCGAGGTTGGTCTTATAGTCAACCTGAGTTTCGTCAAACTTCGGAACGGGAACTACGCCTACAGTGAACTCAAGCGGAACGCCGTCACCGCTATCGGTACCGGGAATATTGAATACACGGTCCATGTGGAAGACAGACTGCTGAGTCTTGAATGTAGATCTGTCGGTATTGCAGAGAATACCCTGAAGATTCATAGCATTACCAACGGTCTCACAGATGTCTGCGCAACGCTGGCTGTTCCACTTTTCGGAGATACGGAGACCGCCCTCTTCGTCCTTCTCAAGCGAGGTAATGCCCGCGCCGATCATAAAGGAGTCAATATCGGTGGAGTAAATGGTTGCGCCGTAGAAGTCGGTAACGTCCTTCTGACCGTCGCTATTGGTATCGATGTAAAGATCCTGAACGAGCGCAAGGAAGTTCTGAAGAGTCCATTCATCTGCATCAACCATATCCATGGGAGTCTTACCGCCGTTATTGATATGATTTTCATAGAGCTCCTTGTTGTACATGAAGGCTATCATATACCAAAGCATACTGGTTGAGATATCACCGGTACAGAAATAGAGCTGATCCTTAATGGTACACTCTGTGGTAAGAGCCTCAGGCCACCAAGGCTTGTTTACGTTGAATGCATCCTGCTCAAGCAGGTTTGCGGTCATCTTCTTGATAGTAAGAAGAGGAATAGTACGGCTGTAGCCGGCATAGATATCGTACTCATTGTCAGCAGCCCAGTCGTTCTCTGCCTGCTGAACATAAGCGGTGTGATTGGTAGAGTCGCCGGGTTGAGCAATGAACTCAAACTCGATACCCAGTCTGTCGGCTACCTTAATGTTACGGTGGAAAATAGCGTCTTCAATGATATCGCCCGACTCTTCAGCAAAGAACTCGGTCATTCTCCACTCTTCCCAGTAGAGTACGGTCATGGTCTCGCCGAAATCATACTTTTCATCAAGATCGTCCGGAACGTAAAGAGTTTCTTCTTCAGTAACTTGACCTTCTCCGCCTTCGCCGGGGGCGTTGGTGGTGGGAGCTTCTGTAGTTGTCTCGGGGTCATTTGTGGTTGCGCAAGCTGCGAACATACCGGTAACGGTAATAAGTACCAGCATAAGCGCGATCAGTCTGACAAAATTTTTCATAGCAAACCTCTGCTTATTAAGAATTTTATTGTAATACAGCAAGCTTCATAAAAAACCTGCTGCAATTCCAATCTTATTGTTATGTTATATTAAATTGTATCATATTTTTTGATATTTGTCAATCATTTTATACAAAAAAATTCCGTTTTGCCAAAGAATTTTGGCAAAACGGATTTTATTATTCAAGAAGCAATCAGTCTGCGTAAGCCTTCTGAACTTCCTTGATACCCTTATCAATCAATCTCTGCATAGCCTTGAGTTTGGAAAGGAGTCCGGAGGGATTGGTAGACATCGCAGTTTCCTTAAAGAGGTTAGCGGGAGCATCGCCGAAGCTGGAGCTGTAAAGCTTACCGAAGTCGAAAGATACGCCTTCCTTGAGGATATCGAATACCTGGGAAGTCTGAGGATCGTCAGTGTATCTTACCTTCATTGCAACTTCGAATACGGCGGGAGTTACACTGCGGTAGTTCTCGGAGCCCATAGCTTCAAGAGTGGTAACTGCAGCGTCAAGATTTTTGGAAGAAGAGTTAACACCGTACATAGTGTAGGGGTTACCAAGGTTGGTATGATACTTTTCCTGTGTCTTATCGTACTTGGGAGCGGGAACAACGCCGCAAGTAAATTCAACCTTTTCTTCGCTGCTGCCGTTGTCTATACCCTTGATAAGGAAGATTCTGTCAAGGTGGAAGATGGAAGTCTCGTTCAGGAAAGGATGTCTGGAATCGGAAGTAGCCGCAAATACGCCGGGCTGCTGAATATAGCTACCAAGAAGCTCGCAGATATCTGCACAACGCTGGCTGTTCCACTGTTCGGAAACTCTTACGCCGCCATCCTCGGTCTTTTCAAGCGAAGTAATACCCGCACCGATCTGGAAAGCGTCGATATCGGTAGAATACATGGTAGCACCGAAGAAGTCGAGCTTATCCTTCTTTCCGTTACCGTCGTCAATATAAATATCCTGAACCATAGTGAAGAAGCTGTTCATATCCCACTCGTCTTCCAGAACCATATCAAGAGGAGTCTTTTCGGTGGAAATATACTGAGCATAAAGATCCTTATTGTACATGAATCCGTTCATGTACCAAAGCATACTGGTTGCGATATCACCGGTACAGAAGAAAAGCTTATCGTTAATGGTGCACTCGGAGGTAAGAGCCTCGGGCCACCAGGGCTTTTCAACGCTGAAATTCTCATGAGAAAGAAGGTTTGTGGTCATACCCTTAAGGCTCATAAGAGGAAGCGAACGGCTGTAGCCTGCATAGATATCAAATGAGTTATCAGCTGCTCTGTCGTTTTCTGCGGACTGGATCCAGGTTTTGTAGTCACCGGAGTCACCGGGCTGCTCAACGAACTCGAAGGTGACGCCAAGTCTGTCGCCGACTCTTATGTTACGGTGGTAAACAGCGTCATTGATAATGTCGCCGTTTTCATCCGCATAGAACTCGGTCATACGATAGTCATCCCACAGGAAAATGGTGATAGTCGTATCGAAGTTGTACCTTTCATCAAGATCATCTGGAGCGTAAAGAGTTTCCTCTTCGGTAACTGCAGGGTCCTCTATTACGTCGCCTGCTGCGGGAGTATCAACTGTTGCGGGACCCTCTGTAGTTTCTTCAGGGTCTTTTGTGGTTGCACAAGCTGCGAACATACCGGTAACGGTGATGAGGGCAAGCACAAGTGCAAACATTCTGATAAGTTTTTTCATAGCATACCTCTGCTTTATTTTTTGAAACACAAAACGATATGTCAGCATTTCAATATTAACATAAATTGTAGCACAATTTTGAACAATTGTCAATATTTTTTAACGTTTTTTACATAAAAATATGCAATAAAATACCGCAAGCCCATCGGAATTGACAGGCTTGCGGTTCAAGTTTAATTATTTGTTATAGAAGTCCATAATGGACTTGATAGCATTCTCAAAGATCTTCTGGTTCTTTTTGATGTTGGAAAGAAGTCCGGAGGGGTTAGCCGACTTCGCGGTGGTTCTGAAGATGTTAGCAGTACCATTCTTAAAGGTCTCTGCATAGAGTCGTCCGATATCGAAGGAGATGCCTTCGCGGAGGGTGTCGTACATCGAGGAGGTCTGGGGGTCATCGGTGTATCTTACCTTCATAGCAACCTCAAATACCGCGGGAGTTACGGTGCGGTGGTTAGCGGAACCGAGAGCCTCGAGAGTGGTAACTGCAGCTTCAAGCTTTTTGGAGTTGGAGTTTACCGCATACATAGTGAAGGGATGTCCAACGTTTGTAAGATATATTTCCTGGTCAGTGGTGAACTTGGGCTGAGGAACAAGTCCGTAGGAGAACTCGATCTTGCCGGTCTCATGAGAGTCCTTACCTGCAACGATGAAGAGACGGTCTGTGATGAAGAGAGCGCGCTCCTCATAGAAAATATTTCTGACAGAGGTTGCGTCCTTTACCAAAACGCCGTCAGACTTGATATAATCGCCTACAAGAGCACAAGCATCAGAGCAGCGCTGGCTGTTCCAAGCCTCGGAAACTCTCAGACCGTTTGCTTCATCTCTCTCAATTGAGGTAATACCTGCAGAGGTCTGGAAAGCGTCGATATTGTTTTCATAAATGATATGACCGTAGAAGTCGCCTTCATCGCGGCTGCCGTTACCGTCATCCTGGTAAACATCCTTAGCCATTGCGAAGAATACGTCCATAGTCCATTCGTTATCTTCTACCATATCCATAGGAGACTTCTGATCTGCGTAATACTGGGTGTAGAGTTCCTTGTTGTAGAAGGTACCGATCATCATCCAAAGAAGGTTGGTGGAAATATCACCCGAGCAGAAATAGAGCTTATCATTGATGGTACACTCATTTGTAAGCGCAGCGGGCCACCAGGGCATATCTACAAAGAAGCTTTCATTGTGATCAAGAAGGTTAGCTGTCATGCCCTTAAGGGTCATAATAGGAGCGGAACGGCTGTAGCCCGCGTAGATATCGTAAGTATTATCGGATGCCCAATCGTTTTCAGCCTTGGTGATCCATTCATTATAATTCTTATCGTTACCCTTTTCCTCGACATACTCAAACTCAACGCCGAGTCTGGTTTCAACAGCTACGTTACGGTTAAAAATAGCGTCATCAATAACGTCGCCCGATTCCTCTGCATAGAATTCTCTCATAGTGTAGTCGGACCACATGAAAAATGTAATGGTTTCGCCGAAATTATAACTTTCCTTGAGCTTGTCGAGAGCGTAATCAGTCTCTTCGGGCTCGGTATCTCCCACCTCGGGAGGATTGGTCACCGCAGCCTGGGGCTCTGTGGAACCTTCGCCGTCGGCAGGATCTGCACATGCAACCGCCATACCCGCAACGGTCAGGAGGGCCATTACGAGGGCAATAATTCTCAAATAAGTCTTCATAATCAAATTACCTCAATACTGTGACGTGTGATTATTTTCTATTCTTGAATACAACTGCGGTACCGAGAAGCGCGATAACCATAACGCCGCCTGCGATCATACCGCCGCAACCCTTCTCTTCTGCCTTATCGGTAGCTGCGGGAGCGTTTGTCTGCTCGGGAGCGGGAGCTGCTGTGGTGGTAGCAGCCTCAGGCGCCGCGGTGGTCTCTACGGGAGCATCAGTCTCGGGAGCCTTGGTGGTCTCGGGCTCGGGTTCTTTGGTGGTCTCTACGGGAGCCTCGGTAGTAACATCAGTGCTGTTCTCGAGCTCTACGTAGTAATCAACGAATGTAGGCTGATTTGCGATAGCAGCATCAGCGTCGATGGTGGGATAGCCTGCAACGGAGTTAGCAACCCACACTGCGGTGCTGTTACCCTTATTGAGCTTTTCAAGAGAAAGCTCAGCGAGAGAGTTAACAGCCATAAAGGGGTAATCGGAGAAGTAGTTATCGTAACCGTAAGAAGCGAGGTCGCTCTGAGCTACATAGTAAACGTCATTAAAGTAAATGGTATCGTTAACAAGACCTGCAACTATACCGTTATTAACGGAGGTGGTGTTATTGGTGATCTTAACGTCTGCAACGAAGCAGTTAAACACGTTATATTCGGTATTGGGGTCGCCGAAGGAAACAGCAACGTGTGCCATCTTACCGACGAGACCGGCAAGAGAGGTCTTTTCGGGATGGCTTTCTGCGGAAGCGGTAATGGTAACGCCTACTACGCCGCAGTTGTTAATGTCGCCGGAAGCCTTATCTGCGCCAAAAACGCCGATGATACCGCCGGCAGGGGCGAAACCGGTGCCGTGTACATTTGCGGTCATATTGGTTACGAAGCAGCCGGAAACAACAGTAGAACCGACAGCGCCTACGATACCGCCTACAAAGTGGTCACCGAGGCTGACGGAAAGATTGGGGAAATCCTCTAAATTGAGATGACCCAAGGTAACACTGTTAGAGGAGCAGCCGGTGATCTGGAGATGACCCTTGGGAGCTCCCGAAGTGCTGGAGCGTCCTACAATGCCGCCTATCTGTGTACCGCGGATGTCACAGTTAATGGCATGGCAATTGATAACTGCTGCGGGAGCGGCGTCTGCCTTAGCGGTAAGGTTACCTACAACAGCTCCGGCGTACTTGAAGGAAACAATCTTTGCGCCTTCAACGGTAAGGTTCTTTACAACACCGCTGTCAACTCTTCCGAATACACCGCCGTAAAGGGCGTTTTTATCATCGGGGTTGGTGTAAACGTTGAGGCCGTAAACGGTATGACCGTCGCCGTCAAAGGTACCGCTGAAGAAGCCGGTAGACTTGTTATCTCCGATAGGAGTCCACTTGTGGCCGCCGAGATCGAGGTCAGAGGTGAGCTTGAAGTACTCGCCTGCATAGGAGGTTACGGAACCGTTAACCTGATTTGCTACGAAAGCGAGATCGTTTTCACTCGAAACGAGATAAGGGTCAAGTTCGGTACCCGAACCCATAAGCGAAGCGGATACAGAACTTCCGTCCCATGCAGCCGATGCTGTGGGAATCATTGTGATCATCATTGCGGTAAGCATAGCAAGAGCAAGGATGACAGAGGTAAATTTCTTCATTTGAAATACCTAACCTTTCATTTTAAAATTATGTATTTTCAGCCGTATGAACGCGCGGCATAAAAATCAAAGAGATACGAGATATTCCGCAACCTTATATGCGTACTCGGAGGCGGGAGCCTTGAGCTCTGCGGGAAGATTCTTGCAGGTTGAAAGCTCGTAAATAAACGCGCCCTTGTATTCGATATCCTTTAAGGTCTGCATAACCTTTGCCCACGGGATCGTTCCCATAAAGGGGATCTGATGGAGGTCGGTCGCGCCAATGTTGTCATCGATATGGGTACATACAACGTCCTTGCCGCATCTGCGAAGCGCGGTAACGCCATCGCCGAATATGCGGTTGGCATGTCCGGTATCCCAGCAGATACCAACCTTTCTGTCACCGAAAGCAGAAAGGATCATCTTAAGCTCGTCGGGAGTTACACCGAATCGGCGGCGTCCGTCAACGTCTGCCATATTTTCAAAAGCAAATCCAAGCCCTCTCGATGCATATTTCTCGTAGAAGGGTCCGTAGATTTCAAGATTGTATTTGGTGTTAAACTCAAGATTATATTCGCCCTCGATAGCTTCCTCGAGCGGATGCATAACCGCCCACGGAATACCGAGTCTGGATGCGACGTCAAGGGAACGGTCGAGCATCTTAAGGAAGAACTCGTTCTTCTCGCATCCGTCATCCTCAGCCGACTTACGGCGGCAGAGGGGCTTTGCATAAACGGGATGACACTGCGCAAAAGTAACACCGAGCTTTGCGGCTTCGTTACCGATATTATCGGTGAAGCGTTCCCAGTTTTCATCCTCACAAAGTTCGAACTTATTTCTCTGCATGGGACACATGCAAAGATCCAGAGTCTCATAGCCTATCTCACGCAAACGGCGCATAGACTCAACTACGTTTTCCTCACCCGGTTTATAGGTGTAGAAAAGGTTGGTCATTGTACCCGGTCTCATATTACTCATTTCAATTACCTCATAAAAAACGAAGCCGCGACCTGAAAATTTCAAATGGCCACTATTATTTAAATTATACAACAAACCGTCATTTTTGTCAACCTATTTAGATAAAAAATCAACCGTTTTACCGCCATTGTTCTCATATTTTTCACAATTTAAAAAGCTTGATTCGGGTAAAATAAAATATTAAATTGAACTTGATTTTTATCATATTATGTGTTATAATAAGACATATTACGGAAAAATCCCGGAGTTTTACCATGGAAGCTTTAAAAAAAGTCAGATTCGGAAAAAAGACCACTATGGATATGACTCAAGGAAGCATTACGAAGAACATTCTCCTCTTCGCACTTCCCCTCCTCGTAGGAAATCTTTTTCAGCAATTATATAATCTCGTTGACACCTGGGTAATCGGTCAGACGGGCAACGACGAAGCCTTTGCGGCAGTCGGAAGTGTCGGTCCTATCATAAACATACTTATCGGGTTCTTCCTCGGATTTTCAAGCGGAGCGGGAGTCATCATATCTCAGTATTTCGGCGCAAAGGACGATAAATCGGCAAGCAAAACCGTTCACACCGGCATGGCGCTGACGCTTGTGATGGCTGTTCTCTTCACCGTTCTCGGTGTGGTCGGCACACCCGTTATTCTGAAAATGATGCTTGGCGCGGAAGCTTCGGTCGGCGAAGGCACGGTTTTCCACGAAGCAAAAACCTACCTTACAATCTACTTCTCCGGCGTCATCTCGCTGATGATATATAATATGGGCGCAGGTTATCTGCGCGCCATTGGTGATTCTCAAAGACCATTTTACTTCCTTATTGCCGCCGCGATCACCAATACCGTTCTCGACCTGCTTTTCGTATTCGTACTTGAAATGGGAGTTGCGGGCGTTGCTCTCGCAACGGTAATCGCGCAGACACTTTCGGCAATCCTTACACTTCTGGCACTTTTCAGAAGTGATACCTGCGTAAAGCTCCGAATTAAACAGATAAGATTCCACAAAGATCATCTTTTCAAGATAATCAAGGTAGGCTTCCCCGCGGCGATCCAGATGGCAATAACCTCATTCTCAAACGTATTCGTTCAGTCCTACATAAGCAAAGCAAATGTACCCGGACTCGCACTTTCCGCAAAAGAAATGCAGACTGTAGCACTCGCATCCTGGACGGCTTACTCTAAGATCGACCAGTTCATCTTCCTGCCGATCCAGTCGATAGGTCTTGCGGTAACGACCTTTGTCGGCCAGAATCTCGGCATCAACGACACGAAGCGCGCCAAGAAAGGCACATATCTCGGACTCCTCATGGCGGCGATCTCTGCTGTCATAATCATCATCCCGATCATCATCTTCGCGCCATTCTGGTCCTCAATCTTCAGCGACACGCCGGAAGTTGTCAAGAATTCCGCAATTCTCCTTCGCTTCATCTCGCCCTTCTACGTATGCTGCTGTGTAAACCAGGTCATCGCTGCGGCTCTGCGCGGAGCAGGAAATACGACCGCACCGATGGTTATTATGCTTGCGGCGTTCGTTGGATTCAGACAGGTCTCCCTTTTTGTAACCTCGAACTTTATCTCAAACAATCTTCTTCCGATTGGCATGTCCTACCCCCTCGGCTGGCTCGCCTGCGCAACAACTCTGTTGATTTATTTCAGCAGATTTAATATGTCGAAGACGAGAATAATCAGTGGACAGTGAACAGTGGACAGTGGTCAGAAATATACGGATTTGAGGTATAATTTAATTTAAATTTTCAACCCAAATTAATCTATTTTTTAATGATAAAGCTCTCGGAAATCGTAATGTCCGAGAGCTTGTTTTTATTCTATTATTTTGTACCGGACAAAGCTCTATTTGCACGGCACAAAACGATCGCTCGCAACTTTCTGATCACTGACCACTGTTCACTAAAAAACCCGCGTTGGCATACGCCAACACGGGTTTTTATTATCAGTGTGCAAAATTGAGCTCGTTTACAACCTTACCGTCAGCGGTACGAACTGCGAGAACGCATCCGCGCCAGTAGGTCTTGGAGTTCCAGTTGCAAGCCGCAACCTCGAGGATCACTTCCTGTCCTGCGAACTGCTGGAGGAAGCTGTACTGACCCGCGCCGGAGCAGTAAAGGCTGATCTTATCGCTGCCGGAAACGAGGTTTACGTTTGTGGAGTATCCGCCACCGGTGAACTCAACGGTTGCCTTGAGAACGAATACGGTGGTGGAGTAGTCAACCTTAGCATCAAGTGCATAGAAATCTGCAACAGTCTTATCGGTTACAAAGAAATCGGTGCAGTAATCATGGCTGCCGTAGTAGTTAGCAACGATCTTAGCCTCTTTGACGCAGGACTGACCAAAATAGGTGTCTCCGCCGTTGGTCTTGTGGAATCTTACGCCCTCGATAACAACCTCGTTACCGATCTTGATGGTATCGAATACCGATGCGTCACAGAGAACTGCGATGATGCCGGTATTATCAATGAGATAGAAGCCGGACTGGTTAACGAGAGAAGGACCAACGATACCCTTTACGGTAACGGTCGAATCGAGAGCCGCGTCGATAGCCTCCTTGACGGTGCTTGCGGTTACACTCTCGGAAGCGTTTACGGTGAACTTAATTGTCTCCCTGTAAGTCTTGCCACCGAACTCTGCGGTAATAGTTACGTTAGCGCTGCCGGTGGAGAGGCAATGAAGAACGAGCTTGCCGTTCTCTTCGCTGATCGAAACAACAGTGGTATTATCGGAGGTATAGGTAAGCTTTACGCCGGTGAATCCGAGGAGATCGGAGGAAACCGATGTAAGAAGCTCGATAGCGGGGTCGCCGGTGAATGTAGTTGCGGTGAACTGGGGAATGCCGTGGTACTTAACAGCGTATTCAGCAGCATTTACGCTTGCGGGATCAAAGCCCTCGTCAATAACGGCAACGGGAAGGAATCTCCAGAAGCAATCGGATGCGGTGGACTTTGCGTTGAGAGCCATTACGTAAACGGTGCAGATCTTGCCGTCGAATGCGCGGAGCCACTCAAAGTCGCCGCCGTTGCACTGCGAGTAGGAATATGTGCCTGTTACGCCGTCAAGATCGTTGATGTAGAAGTTGGTAAATCCGCTGCCGGGAACTTCCTTGATGAGAGCGGTAACCTTGTAGAGCTTAGCACTGATATCCTCGGTTACGGGAGTATCGATAATATCCTTAACGGTGGTTGCGGTGATCCAGGACTTGTCGAAGTCGTTGGTTCCGTTGTCATTTGCAAGGATCCATGCATTGGTGATCTGGTTGCAGCCCTTGTAGCCGAACTTCTGTGCGTTTGCAAGCTCGGTATCAAGTACCCACCAGGTCTTCTCTGCCGCTACGGTGATCTTGTTGCCCTTCTTTACGGTAGCCGCAAGGTCGCCGTCGTAAACGTAGATGGAGCCGGTAGCGTCAACGAGAACTACACCCGAGGGAACCATACCGGTAGCATAGGTGATCTGGGCAACGATGCCCTCGACCTTTACCTTTGCGCCCTCTGCAGCGTTGCGAGCGTCTGCGATGGACATTGCGGTGTAAGCGGATTCGTCAACGGTGTTGTGCTTAAACTCAACGATATACGCGCTCTTGATCTCAAAAGTGCCGTTGAAGTTCTGTACCGTGCAGTAAAGCTTAACGGTATCTCCCTTGACGGGCTTATCCGACATGTTTGCGTAATCAACGGTACCGTCAGCGTTCTTGCTGTTGTATACCGAGATAGTGCCGGTTGCGTCCTTGATCATCATTGCGCCGTAAGCCGCATTTGTGACAGAGTCAACTGTAGCCTCAACGTAGTATCTGCCCTCGGTTACCTGATTGGATGCGAGAGGAAGAGCAAGCATTTCGGCAATGGTAAGGGTGGTGTCGAACGCGGGAAGCTTGGGAGCCTCGGGAACGTAGCCGTTAGCCTTGAACTCGATAATTCTGCCGTTCTGGATCTCTTTGGTGTTGCCCTTATAATTCTGAAGAGTACCGTGGAAAAGCACCTCGTCACCAACTACGGGCTTCTGGGTCATAGCATCGTAACGGATGCTTCCGTCTGCGCTGTAGCTGCCGTAAACCATGATGGAGCCGGTGGAGTCCTCAATGATCATCTGACCGTAGGTCTCGCTCTGGATCTCCTTAACGATACCGCGGATATAATATCTCTCGGAGGATGCGGAGTCAACGAACTGCTCGCAAAGTGCAAGAGCCTCTGCGATGGTAATGGTAGGATATTCTACCTTCGGTTCGGTGGTAGTCTCCTCGGGTACGGTGGTAACCTCTTCGGTAACTTCCGCGGTGGTCTCGTCGGGAGACGCCTCTGTTTCGTTTCCGCTGATTTCGGGAGCGGAGGTGTTGTTGGGTTCTGTAGATACCTCGGGAGTCTCCTCGGGTCCGCAGGAAGCGAATGCAGAAAGAGCCATAACGAGGATCAGCATGAAAGCAACGATTCTCTTGAAATTCATTTTCTTTTTCCTTTCGATTTATAATAACCTACATATTATACAATTTTAAGTTCGACATATCAAGACAAATTATGCTACAAATTATTAACAAAGATAAAAGTATCACGCATTTCCGAAGAAATGCGTGATACGAATTATTTTTTCACTTTTGCGAAAACCTTCCATCCGTCGGATTCGCTGAAACAAGCAAAAAGTCCGGTGGAGGCGTTGGAGATCGAAGTATACTGGAAAGGAATAACAATGTTACCCTCGGTGTCGATAACACCCTTGATCCCCTCTTCGTAACCGAGAACCGCAAGACCCTCGATAAATGGAGCGGCATAGGTGTAGATGGGCTGTGCGACCCAGTAACCGTCACGGTGGTAGTATCCGTATCTTCCGTTACGTTCAACGAGGAATACGCTGTCGGAATAGGAAACAAGCGTATATCCGTCGGGAAGAACAGAAACCTCCTTTCCGTTGGTATCAACAAGAACCTCGTAATCTGCCTCGTATATATCGAGCTTATGCGGCAGTCTTTCAACAACTCGCATTCTGATAAGTCCGTCTTCGAAGAAGTAGTGACCGAGCATATACTCGTCGCATTCGAAGGGTTCGGTATAATACTGGAAGCGCCAGAATGAACCCTCGCCGCTTTCGGTCTTATAGGAATTGTAGAGATAAACCGCAGCGTTACCGCTTGTGTTTATGATCTTGACAATTCCGTTTGCGTCAACCGTATAAGCGCGATTTTCGCTGAAATTGTATGCCTTGGCGTATTTGAAGTCGGTCTTCCAGCTGATCGTCTGGGTGATATAACCGTTATAAGTGTACTTGTTTGTAACCGTCTTTGTCAGATCGACCTTTGGCTGGGATGCGCGGTAGGTAAAGCGATATGCTTCGTAAGTATAATCCAGAGTAATGCTATCGGGAATGCCGTTGTTGTCCTTATCATCGGGAGAAGTAGCGATAATGCTTCTTGCCTGCGGAGGTACTGCCGTAGTCTCCTCGGTCATAACGTGAGTTGTTACTTCGGGTTCGGATGTCGTCTCTTCGGGAACCGAAGTTGTCTCCTCAGGGACCGCGGTGGTCTCTTCGGGTGTTGTCGTAGTCTCTTCGGGTGTTGTTGTAGTCTCTTCGGGAATTACCGTCGTTTCTTCAGGAATTACCGTCGTTTCCTCGGGAATCACCGTTGTTTCTTCGGGAATTACCGTTGTTTCTTCGGGTATCACCGTTGTTTCTTCGGGTATCGCCGTCGTTTCTTCGGGTATCACCGTGGTTTCTTCCGGAACTACTGTAGTCTCCTCGGGAACCGCGGTGGTCTCTTCGGGTATTGTTGTAGTCTCTTCGGGAATTACAGTTGTTTCTTCCGGAGGCACGGTTGTTTCATCGGGAGTGACAGTGGTTTCGGGTTCAACTGTAGTTTCGGGAGGTCTGGTGATCTCACCCGACTCAACACCCTTTATGACTTTTTCAAGCTGGATGGCAAAAAGTCTGTTATAATACTTTCCGCCGTCAAAGGTGTAGGAAATCTGTGTTGCAAATTTCGGGAAATAGAGGTAAAGCTGTTCTGCAAGTCGGCTGTCAACGCCGTATCTTGTATAATAGCTTGAGGTATCGTGGATCTCGTAGGTCTCGGTGATTTCCTGCCATGTGCTGAAGATTTGATATTTATTATCCGATTTTCCGAAATCGGGATTGTAGTCAAAGTAAAGACCTCTGCTGTGCTTAGCGGGCTTGAAATCCGAAACTTCAAATCTGCCGGTCGACTCATTAAGATAATAATAAACGCCGTTATAAATGAAAAGGGCACGGTCTTCAATATCGCGGGCATAAGCGGGTATAATCTCGTCACCGGGATAGATACCGATAAGCTTTCCGACGGAGCTATAAATGCTGACTCTCGATGCGCCCTGATAGAGCTTATCGTCGATTCCCGAAATAACATCTCCTGAGCCGGAATCAACCATTATGTATCCCATATACATTTCGAGCGCGGGACGTGTCTGCTTAAGTGTGGCATTGTAAGGCACCTCTCGGTGCGCCTCGCCGTAATCCATCTTCATCTTCACGATCACTCTCTTGGTGCTTCCGAGAGTGTACTGATCCATACCCTCGAAATCGAGAACGAGCTCGGCAAGCTGGGTTTCCGGATCAAAGTCCTTCCACGTAATACGGTAGCCGGCGTCAAGATACTCAGCAAGAGTTGTAGGACCCGCAGGAGTGGGCTCGGTCTGACTTCCCGAAGCGGTTGTATCAGCCGAGGTTTCGGGGGGCAGAGTTACATCGGGAGCTGAAGTGGTACCCGGAGCATCGGTAGTGATCATATTTGTGATTTCGGGAGGTAAGGTAATATCTGTAATATCACCCGTGAAATCCGAAATATTCGTTCCGGGCTCGAGTGTTCCGAGTATTTCCTGTATTGTGTTGTCATCGTATTCCTCGTCTTTACGGTCGATAAAGGATATCTCATAAAGTCCGAGCGAATATGTAACCGTTGCAAAGACTGTTGCGGCGAGAATAAGAATCGCGGCGCCTCTCTTTGCTATTTCATTGAATAAACGCATGTTTTTCTCCAAATTTATCTGTAAATATCATTTATGATATTTTGTACCTTTGATTATGTTGAACGCACGGTAGACCTGCTCAAGGAGCATAACGCGGAAAAGCTGATGCGGAAAAGTCATTTTTGACAGAGACAGCTTATAATTCGCCGCATTCTTGATCTTTTGCGACAAGCCGTGCGAGCTTCCGATAACAAAGCAAACCGTTGATGCTGTTTGCGTTACGCTTTCGATATGCTCGGCAAGCTCCTCGGACGACATCTGTTTTCCTTCAACCGCCAGTGCCATCACGTGCGAACGCGGAGGGATCGCGGCAAGGATCCTTTGCGCCTCGTCCTCAAGCGCGGCGTCGATGTGGCTCTGCGAGGGATTATCGGGAAGCTTATACTCCTTCAGCTCGCAGATCTCCACCTTGGCAAATGCGCCGAGGCGTTTTGTGTACTCGGCAATCGCATCGCGAAGATAAGACTCCTTGATATTACCAAGGACGATGAATTTAATATTGATCATATTTTACCTTTAAATACTGAAAAGCACAGGTTCCGCAGGTTCGGCTACAGCCAGCTCAATTCTGTCAAGAACTTCGCCAAGCGCGGACACGGACGCCTTCCTTGCAAGCTCGGGAGTATTATTGATTTCTGAAAGATGCGCAAGCATCAGCTTTTCCGCACCGTTATCGGCAAGGAATCTTGCAAACTCGGCGCCGCTTTCATTTGATAGATGCCCGAAGCGCGAAAGGATGCGCTGTTTGAGCTCGGGCGGATATGGACCGCGCAGGAGCATATCGACGTCGTGATTTGATTCGATCACAGCGGCGCGGCATCCGCAAAGACCGCTTTTGACGTGTTCGGTGATATGTCCGAGGTCGGTTGCTACTCCGAGAACTACGTCACCTGCTTCAATTCTGTAACCAACAGAGCCGAAGACGTCGTGATCGGTCGGAAAGCTTTTGACAAGAATATCGCCGACACGTTCTTCAAAAAAGATCGGATGAGAGACGAGCACCTCTCCGCACTTATTCATGACGTCATCGCAGACCGCCGCACTCGCGTGAACGGGAGTATGATAATGCGAACACCAGACCTTGAGCGCGGAGGTGTGGTCGCTGTGCGAATGGGTCAGGAAGATCGCGTTTATATCCTCGGGAGCAAGTCCTACGGAATCAAGCGCGGACTTTATGTATTTGGTCGAGCGTCCCGCGTCGATAAGGATCGCGCTGTTGCGGTATTTAACAAGGGTACAGTTGCCCTTAGATCCCGAACATAGCGTACCGATCAGAATGTCGCTCATTATTTTCCCATAAATCCGTCGAGAACGAAAAGACGGAAAAGATCGACGAGAAGCGTGATGATCACGGGGAAGATTACAAGAAGAAGGGGGCGCGAACGCTTTTCGCGGTCGGCAACGTCGGCAAGGTACTCTTCCTTTTCATCGTGAGTCATGGTGTCGGGGAGCATCTCATAGGTCACACCGCTTCCGGTAAAAGCGCGGTTGATGATGAAATACGCGATAATAAGTACCGATGCTACAGCAACGTAAGCGATGACCACAAACTTCCAGAGAGAATATATATTCATAAGGAAGAAGTAGAGTCCCATTGCAAAAGCGGTTGACAGAAGCAGGATAAGCGCACGCTTCCAGTTGAATGCGTTTACCGCCTCCGAAACGCTCTGCTGTTTATTTTGTCCTTTTTTCATAACTAAGTTTCCTTTTATCAGAATACTCTTACAGCGCCCGAGAGTCTGATCTTAAGCAGATAGCAAGATCCCTCTCCGAAGACGCTTTCGAGAAGCTTAACGAATCCTTCAGCGTCCTCCATGGGAACGTATGCCTGAACAGTTCCGGCAAATCCGCCGCCGTGAACACGCCAAGCGGTGGGCTTATCAAGCTTTGAAAGATAGCTCTCACAGAGATTGAGCGCGAGAGAAATTCCCTGCTCGGCTACGTTTGCGGTGGTATATACGTTCTGGAGATAGCAATAAGAGGATCTTCCCGAAGCAAGAACGCCCGAGAAATATTTTGCGAGATCGCCCGACTTGAGCGCGCTCTTCTGCTCCGCAACGCGGTCATTTTCCGCGAAGAAATGAAGCGCACGGAGAATAGCACGGTCTCCGACCTTTCCGCGGAGTGCGGCGATATTCTTCATAAGCTCTTCCTTATTAGTCTCACGGAGTACGGTTGCGCCAAGCTCTGCCGCAACAGCCTTCATCTCTGCGGGAACAGCTGCGTAATCGGGGGTAAGATCGGCGTGGTTACCGCCGGTGTTGACGATGCAAAGACTGTATCCTGCACCGGTCATATCGAAATCGACCTTTTCAACGATGGGAGCGGAGGTATCCGCAAAGTCGATCGAAACGATACCGCCCGCAGCGCAAGCGACCTGATCCATAAGTCCGCAAGGCTTACCGAAGAACTTGTTCTCGGAATACTGTGAGATCTGCGCGAGTGTGACGAAATCAACCTCGCCGGAATTATAGAAATGAGAAATAATAAGACCTACCATATTCTCGAAAGCCGCGGACGAAGAAAGTCCCGAGCCCTTGAGAACGTTCGAGGTAGTGCATGCGTCATAACCGCCAACAGCGTATCCGCGCGCTCTCATACCGTCCGCAACACCGGCGATAAGAGCATCCGACTTACCGAAACGAGCCTCGTCCGGAGTGTTGAACACATTGATATCAACAACGTCCTCGGGGAATCCTTCGCTCTTGATGCGAACGGTGCTGTCCTCGTTCTTTGCCGCAACGGCAATGATATCAAGGTCAATGCTGCCCGCGATAACACAGCCGTGGTTGTGGTCGGTGTGGTTGCCGGAAAGCTCACTTCTGCCGGGAACAGAGAAAAGTGCTACTTCTCTCTCATCGCCGTAACGGGTTGCAAACTCGCCGATAAGCGCGGAGTATCTTGCTCTCTGGAAGGAAAGCACAGCCTCATCCGAGCCGTAAAGCTTCGCGAAACGCACGTCAAGCGCGCCCGAAAGTATATTTTCTTTTAAAGTTCTTGCATTCATGACATTTTTCTCCTTTATTGAAGATTAAAATTACTCAAGGTAATTATATCATTCAAGTGTTTTGTTCGGATAAATATTTTGTGTATCAATTCTTAATATTTGTTAACGGAAAAAATCGGTAAAAAAGGAACAGGCAAAAACCTGTTCCTTTTTATCAATATTTTAAAGCTCAACGCCTCTTGCCGCAAGTATTTTGCGAACCTCTGCGGGATCAAGATCACGTGGCTCACAGTCGAGCGCCGTGCACTTGGACGCGGCAACTCCTGCGGCTTCGCCCATTGCCATGCAGATAGCCATAACTCGCCAGGAAGCGTGCGCGCGGTGGGTGCCAGAGATGGGTCTTCCAGCGATAAGAAGTCCGTCGATCTTGATCGGAACGAGCGCGCCGTAGGGGATATCGTAAGGCTGTGCGGGTTTGGAATATCCTTCCGCCTGTCCGCCGCCCTTGGGATTGTGGATGTCAATTAAGAACCATGCGTTGTGGACGATGCCATCCTCACGCATTCTGCCGTTTTCAACGTCGCTGTCAACTATATACTCGATACCGCGGACACGTCTCGACTCGCGTACACCTACGGTATCAGCCGACGCCTTGATTGAGCAATTTTCGAATCCGGGAATATATTTCTGCAGGAAGTCCACGCATCTCTTGATCTGATCGCGGAGCTCGATCTCAGCCTTGCCCATATCAGAGGGATCAAGCGGGGAAAGACCGTTTACCTGAGTCGCGTTTACCGAACGCTCGCCGGGCTTGGAGGTTTTATGAAGTCTTACGATGGTTACGAACTCGGGGAGCTCGCCCTCACGGTTCTTCTGCTTGCAAAGCTCGCGGTATTCCATACCCGCAAATTCGCCCGCAGGGATCTTTATGGGATCGGAGCCGCCCCAGACGCTGATCGCGATACTCTCGTCAACACCGGTTACGGTAAATTCGAGCGTCATAGGCTGAAGTCCGCCGTCACTTTCGCGTCCGATCTCGATTTCCGCGCCCGCGGAAGCGGCAACGCATGCGTCACCCGTCGAGTCGATTGTAATCTTTGCGCGGATCGCCTTGAGTCCATTCTGGGTTGCGAAGATTGCGCCCGTGACCTTTCCGCTCTCAGTGAGTGCGTCAACGAATGCCGCGCCAACCCAAAGCTCAACACCGGCATCGGAAAGCATCTTGTCAAGTACTATCTTTGCAACCTCGCGGTTGACGGGGACTTCTCTTCCTATTCTCGTTCCGGTAGTGGGAACCGTACCTTTATCTATTTCTGCAAGTCTTTTTACGATCTCATCGTAATAAGTACCGGATGAAACCTCGCCGAGGATGGGGTCTACGTTACCCATCGTGAGCATTCCGCCGACCGAACCGTATCTTTCGCAAAGAATGACCTTTGCCCCCTCTCTCGCCGCCGATACTGCGGCACACACGCCCGCAGGTCCCGCACCGACAACAAGAACGTCGCATTCGCGGACAACCGTAACCTGTTTCTGATACATAACCGAATCTGTCATTTATGTAATTCCTCCAATGTAAATGTAATAACATCATAATTATACCACTTCGGGTAAAAAAAGTCAATAAACGCTTGACAAATCCATTTGGATAAGTTATAATAACAGCAGTTTAAATAAAGGACGGATTTATAATGAAACGTATTTTTATTATTTTTTCGGTTTTTCTTTTAATTCTTTCCATGACCCTTGTCTCATGCGAAAAGGGAAATACCGAAACAACTACCGATGCTGCAACCGAAGCACCTGTCCCGGAACAGACGACCGCAGAGGAAACAACAGCGGAAGTAACAACCGAAGCACCCGAAACAACCAAGGAGGAAACACAAATGCCCAAGACGCTCAGAATCGGCAGCTACAATATCAAGCACGCCGCAGAAGCAAATCTCAATCTCAACACCATCGCGCAGGTAATCAAGAAAGCAAATCTTGATATCGTAGGTCTTCAGGAGATCGACTATAAGACCACCCGTTCCAATAGAGTCGACCAGCCCGCAAAGCTTGCCGAGTATACCGAAATGCCCTATTACGTATTCGTACGCGGTATCGACTATCAGGGCGGACAGTACGGCACTCTCATTCTCTCCAAGTACCCCATCGTATCGAGCGAGGTCATCCCGCTTGAATCCTGGGATAAGGAAGGCCGCTCCCTCGGTCACGCTGTCATAGACGTCGACGGCAGACAGATCGACTTCTTCAACACACATCTTTCCTATGAGGACACTTCTCTCCGCGGTCTGCAGTTCTTCGAGATCTCCGAAAAGACCGATCTCTGCAAGGATTTCATACTCACCGGCGACTTCAACACCGCTAATTTCAGCGAATTCACCATTCTCGGCGGAAATCTCATTAACGATACTTTCAGAAAGTATCCCACCTTCCCCGGCGGAAACAGCGCGATAGACAACATCGTCTACTCGGATTCTTTCAAGGAGATCGCATCCGGAACCGTAACACAGAGCTATTCCGACCACTATATGCTTTGGGCTGAATTCGAGCTTAATTGAACATAAACAATGAAAAACCACCGGATTTCCGGTGGTTTTTTCTTGTTACGTTTTATTTTGCAAGTGCAAGTTTCTTTGCCTCAACTTCGTCAGCAAGATAACGAGCTACCTTTGCGGCGTGGTTAAGCGCGGACTGCATAAGATCGTGATCATTGAAGCGATCATAGAAATGGAGAACCTCAAGGTTCATATTGCCCTCGTATCCGATCTCTGCAAGTGCCGAAGTGATTGAATCCCAGTCATGCTTGCCCATGTAGGGGAGCCAGTGCTTGTCCGCTTTGCAATCGGTATCCTGAATATGGAGCATGGTCAGCTTGTCCTTGGACATACCGCGGATAAACTCTGCGGGATCAACACCGATGACAGCCGCGTGTCCGACGTCACAACAGGTTACGAATACGTCGCTGTTGAAGGAATCGCGGTAAGCGTTCATCTCCTCTGCGGTGCCGAGAACGCCGACGTAGTTGTAGTTGCCGTTCGGCTTTTTGAGGAAAAGATTTTCCATACCGATCTTGAGTCCCAGCTTCTCCGCGATCGGAATAAGATCCGAGAAGAAGGGGCGGTTATATGCGTAAACGTCAAAATCGTCATCCTCGGGAATACCGTACTTTACGGTATGTACAACGATCTGGGGAATGCCCATCCAGGAAGCAAACTCAAGGCTTCTGAGCAGGTTATCGTAATGAACCGAATTTCCGATCTCACCGTAGCGGGTCTCGAAATCCGAATGAGCCTGGGGGAAGGTAATGCCGATCTTTTCGGCATAGTTGCGGAGATCGTAAGCAAGAGCCTTGCGCTCCTCATCGGGGAGGTGAAGTATATCGTTATCGGGCTTCATCTTGAAAAGCGAGTAGTCTATACCTTCAAATCCCGCTTCCTTACACATTCTGATGGATTCCTTGTCGCCGAATGCATAACGCATTACGCTGTTATCTGTTGAAATGATCATTTTTCTGCTCCTTTGAGGTTGTTTTTTACATAGATATTATATCACCGCAAGGGAGAAAAGTCAATAAAAAGTCGGAAATTTATTCCTTTCCGAAAGGCTCTTCGGACACAGCAACGTAGACGGCACAGATATCATCAGAGCTTCCCGCCTGTCGCGCGGCTTTGACTGTACGGCGGGCGGCGTCGGTCGCAGAATCAGAGAGTGAGGGATCAACGCTGCCGAGAAGATCAAGAAGCCAGACCTCGCGTCCGCGCGCGATATTGCAATCGGGATCGATTCCGTCCGAGCCCATCATGATGACGTCTCCCGCACGCAGGTCGAGATCGGTCCTGATAGCCGCGGTCTGTTTAAGTATTCCAACGGGAAATCCCTCGGATTCGATCGGGAATATCTCCTTTCCTCGCCGCAGATAGCTTGCCGCCGCACCGCTTTTGTACATCGCGGCTTTGCCGTTCAAGAGGTCAATTTTCAGAATATCAATGCTAACCGAGCATTCCTCGCGGTCGGCGCGGAGCCATGCATTGAGCACCGACAGAGAGGTCTCAACGCTCATTTTCGCCTCAAGCATCTGGCGAAGAAATCCTATCGAAACGCCCGAAGCAAAAGCCGCGCGTTTTCCCTGTCCCATACCGTCGCAGATCACTGCGTAAAAATAATCGTCGCCGCTGTCGATGCGGCATATGCTGTCACCGCAGGGATCTCCTTCCTCTGCGGATGATCTTGCCGCTCCAAAGCTGACAGAAAAACGCCGACGCGTCACAAATTCAAGGCAGGTACCGCCGTTTTCGGGATATAACATGGGCGGACCGAGAAGGCAACCGAGAACCTCTTCAAGCTTTTTGCGAAGATCCATCGCCTTAAGCGACGAGCGCGACAGATTGACGTTTTCGGCGCGCACGACCACTCTTCGTTTTCCCGTAACGCTCAGCAAAGAAAATCTTATACCCGCGTTCCTAAGTACGGCGCGAACTCTCTCGGTCCTTTCGGTATCCTCGCAATTTTCTTTTTTGTCCTCGGCAACTGCCTCGGCAAGAGCCGCGGAAACCGCGCGGTAATCGGCTGAAAATCCTGCAAGTCTGCCGTCCTCAAGGCATTCACGGATCAGCTCTGTTGCGGCTGAGTTGACGCCGTCGGTTATCGAATCGAGTGACGGACAGCGACGTACCATATATTCTGGAATGTCCGCAATTTCAACGTATCCCTTTAGAGTCACCGCCGAGCACATTTTCGATATGATATCAAGCGTTGATGCGTATTCCAGATTCCAGCAGAGATTTCTGTTCGGGCATTTGAGGCAGACGCGGTCGCAGACGCTGTCACAAGCCGTGCGAAGCTCACCTTCGGTCGGACGGCGGCGCGTTCTGGCAAGCTCGGAAAAGCTGTCGGCAAGACTTGAGAAGGCATCCGAAAGCTCCTTCATCCGCTCTCTGCCCGAAACGGGTTTTGAGGGGGCAGACTGTGCCTCCGCGGCATTTTCTGCTGAAAATTCAAGTCTTTCTCCGAAAAGCGAGATCAGGCAGAATGCCGCAAGTCCCGCGATCTGCGAGGGAAAAAGGGTGATGAATCCTTCCGCGTCCGAAAACAACAGGGAGCGCAAAGCTCCGCAAACGGGTATTGCCGCACCTGCCGCAAGCAATGAAAGCTCCATAAAAAGTGCCGCGCCCGCCGCACCGACGGCGTATAACAGCGCGTAATCAAATCCCGCAACTGCACCGCATAGCGCACCCACAGCAATTCCTCTTGCCGCTCCGCGGGTGCGGACTGTGTAAAGTATCGCCGCAGTTATTACGATATGAACGGGGGAAAGTCCGGTAAACTCGAACCGAAGCGACGCAACCGCCAGCGAAAAAAGCAGAGCGAAGTATGCAGCTTCGCACAGAAGCCTGTCCGCGGATGAATCCTTTTCGGGCAGTTGGTCGCTGTTTTCCTTGAAAAGAGGCATAAATAGCGCTGTTGCTACGGGAGCCACGACAGTAGCCGTAATGCATCCGCCCAGGTCGTAAAGATAAAATCCGCCGACAAAAGCCCGGTAAAATCCTACGGCAAATGCAGATACCGCCGCCGTTGCCATACGCAAATAACAGCTTTCCCTGAACATCGACTCGGATAATTTTTCTCCGCGCGGAGGCTCTATGGCGCATCTTGCAAGTATTCGCATACCGACGGCAAAAATCGCGCTCAAAGAAAAAACGAGAGCTTCCTCGCCCCTAGTCAGCGCGGAAAGAAGCACACCCGTCAGAATGTATGGAATTCCCTGCGGCGCGGCACATAGCCATGCTAGGCCAAAGGGACTTGCCGAAAAATATATCTCGGCACCCGCAAGTAAAAATCCCGCGCCGCCCACAGCAAGATTCTTGCAAAACGTCTTTGCGCTGTATTCTCTTTTATATCTCTGAACGAATTTTCCCGCACGCTCCGCTGCTCCTGCGGTATCTTCCCAAAATCTGACAAGCATTCCCTTTTTATCGCGGGGGATTCTTCTTCCTTTCATCTTTCCACTTCCTTTCGGCTAAATGATATCACAAGGAAAACGAAAAAAAGGTCGAAGTTGGACGTCATGTAAAATTTATCCATGTACGGGCACAAAAACGCTCTTTCGGTAAAATATTTTTTGCCCAAAAAAGCATTCTTTACCATTTGTTCACATCTTGAGTCCGAGATTGATGTATAATTATCTTATCTTTTAAAAATACATTTTGGAGGAACAACCATGCTTAAAAGATTCACAGCATTTTTACTTGCTTTCCTCATGCTCTTCTCTCTTGTTGCCTGCGTAGGTGACGGAGAAGGTACTGAAGCACCCGCAGGAAGCGAAAACGCAACCGACCCCACTGCAGAAAATACCGAAGAGGTAGCAGTACCCGTCGAAATTACAGCAGAAATGCTTGCGGAATACGTACTCCGCAGACCCGAGAACGTAAAGGGCGAAAGCATTACTGTTACTATTGAAGCGGCTAAAAAGCTCCGCGACGCACTCAAGAACACACTCGGTGTTGATCTTTCCCTTAACGACGACTGGCACAAGGCAAGCGAAGAGCTTCCCGCTACCGCAAAGGAGATCCTCGTTGGTAAGACCAACAGAGCTGAGACTCAGAACGCACTCTCGATCATCAAGGCAAAGGATTTTGCAATCCTTTTCGAGAACGAGCGTATCATCATCACCGCGGGTACAGACGCGGGCGTTATGGACGCAGTTGACTACTTCATCGAGAATTACATCGACGCAGAAGGCAAGAAGATCACTCTTACTGAGCATCTTTTCGACGTAGTTGAATACGAGTATCCCATCGGAGCTATCTCCATCAACGGCGTAGCGCTGAGCGAATATAAGATCGTTTACCCCAAGAACTGCGACCTTGTTACATACTACACCGCTGAGGTCATCTCTGATTATCTCTATGATAACGCAGGCGTAAGACTTGAGGTCATTGACGACACAAAGGCAGAAACCAAGTATGAGCTTCTCGTAGGCGATACCAACCGTGCGGCATCCAATATCGGAATCGAGCTTCCCGCAGACCGCTATTCTCTCTCCATCTCCGGCGAGAAGGTAGTTCTTCAGGGTGATTATCAGATGGTTGGCGCAGCAGCAGGTGCGCTTATCAACAACTACTTTGCAACCGGTGCAAAGGAAGTAAACGTAACCAACCTTCCCACTGCTCCCGCAGCGGCTGAATACACCTTCAAGAAGGCAACCTCCGGCATTATGATGATCGGTGACGGTATGAGCCGAGTTCATTTTGATGCTGCAATCGATACCGGTGCGATCAAGGAATTTGTTGCAGACAAGCTTATTAACCAGGCTGAATGCACCACCGCATCCTACTCCGTTCTTCATAGCGGAAAGGCATATACCGACTCCGCAGCATCCGCAACAGCACTCTCGAGCGGATACAAGACCATCAACGGCTACCTCGGCGTTGACCACACGAAGAAGGAACAGCAGAACATCCGTGAGC
>JAGBYM010000007.1 GCA_017628755.1 Clostridia bacterium
AGGAAGAAAAATGAAAAAAACAACATCGACGGGAGTGTTTCAGCTCCCAAATGGCATGTGGGGATTCAGGTATGCCTGCTGGATCGACGGTAAGCAGAAGGATATCAAGCGTACCAAGGATGAGAACGGAGATCCGTTCAAGACCGAAAAGGCGGCTATAAAAGCCCGAGAAGCTGCCATCATTCGAGCACAGGCGGAATTGTCGCAGCACCAAAAATCACCAAAGAAAAGAGCGACCGTGGCAGAGGTGTTCGCCGAATACTGTGAGAACGGTCGCTGCGGCAAAGCTTACGGTACTACCAGAAAGCAGGACAGCCTGTGGAAGAATCATATATCAAAAAAGTTCGGTAAAAGATACGTGGATGATATAAGCGTGTCCGAAATAATGGATTACTTAAGTTTGCTTTACTATCAGGAGGAAAGAGCATATTCTTACGTCGAAGCTTTTCTAAAAATGTTCTATCTTATATTCGGACAGGCTTATTCAAGAAATTACTTGGATGTGGATACTTATAATACACTCTGTGTAAACAAGAACACTAAAATCCATATGCCCAAAATGAAGGTTGACGAGGACGATGAGATCGTAGCATTCAGCTCAGCCGAGTTGGATGCTTTAGACGAATACTTCAAGGGGACAAATGCAGAAACCGCTTATCTTCTTGGACGGTATTGCGGTCTTCGTATCAACGAATGTTATGGACTAATGTGGAGTAATATCGACTTTGACAATGACTGTATTCATATAGAGCAACAAATGCAGTATCAAGAAGGTATTATAACTCTGTCTCAGCTTAAGACCAGAAATGCAAAACGCACTTTATATATGCACTCAAAGCTGAAAGCTCATTTGCTTGCGGTTAAGGAAGCAATTGACAAAGCGGCTATCAATATACCTAATGTCCGAAAGCAAAACCAGACGATGATAACAGACACAACCGGAAATCCCCTCTCTTCCTTGCAGTTGGTTAATTCACTAACGAACGGCAAGATACAGACGGTCAATTCAATGAAGTATCATTCACGAAAGATCAAAGAAACATTAGGAATAGAGTTCAAATATCACTATCTCCGCCACACCTACGGCACCCGCCTCGCCGAACAGAATCTCCCCGCCCACCTGCTCTGCAACCAAATGGGCCACGCCGGCAGTAGAGTCACCGAAAAGTACTATATTGCCATATCCAAACACGGGACGGAGATTATTAAGGATAAGGTTGAGGGGCTTTGATCAGGCATTATAATATTTATCCGCTTCGTTCTGATACTTATAGCATAGATTCTTTCAAAGCTATATTAGATATCTCTCAGAAGCCTTTTGCGAAATGTAAACGCTTTGTAAACAGTTGCTCGATATATGACGTTTTTCAATAAATTTCCCATATATATACGAACCCGCAAAGCGGAGAAAAACAAAATAAAAAGGAGAACAACTATGGGATTTACAAAGTATTTTGAGGACGATCTGGAAATTATGGAGGAACGCCAGTATTGGATGAGAGTTGAAGAAACAATACCAATAATAATGTCATCAATGGCAACAGAAATGACAATAGACACAGTAACAGTGACGACGATGGAACAACTACCCAGAACAAAATTGAAAAGAAAAACAAAAAAGCTTGTCTGCTGTGAATGCGGGACAAGCTTTCTTTTTACAGGAGGTGAACAGAACTATTATGAAACACATAATTTGAGCGACCCCAAACGATGTTTAAAATGCAGAAAAAACAGAAGACAACAAAATAATGTACTTAAGGAGGAAGAGCATGAATCTTGATGATATACTCGGTTCGTGGAAAGAATATCTGAAAAAGGACAAAATCAAAATAGTGAATCTGCAGAAATTAAATGATATTATGGCTGCATACAGAATACTGAGTTCGATAATTAATATACAAGATAAAGATGTAACCGTAGAGATTCGAGAAGGAGATTTGGAATTTGGGGACATTTACATAAGAATTGTGGCACATCAATTTACTTCATATGATATAGAAGCATTGACTCAAGCAATTAGTAAGGCAGATAATATTGATATATATCCAACTGCAGACTACCGAATAAAAATTGATGTTATGTTTTACAAAGCTTACTATGTAAGTACAATATAAGAACCCCAATGATTTCGCAACAATTGCAACATTTCCGTAAACATCCATCACTCCCTATTCGCAATCGCACGATTTCACGTTATAATTATTCTAAAACCAGCCGAGAGTGATAATTATGAGATCAATTTTAGAAGAACTATTCTACGGAAACGTATATCCGAGCACGGACTGCAGGGGCGATGACAAGGAAGCCCGTGAGCTGATGGGGTATGTCGCGAGCCATCACGAAAATCTATTGAAAACACTGGATGACGAGCAAAAAGGAATCCTCGAAAAGTTCAATGACTGCTATGACGAACTGACCGATATCAACGAGCGCGAGATTTTCGTCTATGCTTTTCGGCTCGGTATGAGGATCGCTATTGAAGTGCTTTTGCCCGACAGCAATTCTATTATTCGCTAAATTATATAGAACAACACTTTGCGCTCTGTTGTTAAATATGAATTTAGAAAGTGAAAAGCATTATGGAGAATATTGAAAACAAGAATAACAAAATCGTAGAAGCACTAGTTAAAGAGTTAGAAAGTCTAAGCCCTGAAGGACTAAATGAATTCTTTAAGTTCTTCTATAAGATGAATCACACACAAGGATGTATGATCTCGACGGATCAGTTTGAAGAGTTTCTGGAGTCCTTTGACAGTAATCCCTTTAAGCTCAATGATGATAAGAAAATTAGAAAGCAGTTGATTGATAATATAATCAAGTATGCTTCTGATTATATGAGCCTGATCACTGCTGCGGTGTTGATCAAGAAGAAATTCACGATTGAAGAAATTATCGAGAACTACTACACAAATGTCGACGTATTTTGCGGTAGTTGGTATTAAATAATTTACCTCTTGCAGGCAGCGCAAAATGTCTGTAAATAAGAAAGCTGATGATTGAAAGTTAGATCATCAGCTTTTTGCATATTCCGCATAATTATGCGCTAAATTAAATGAATGGTATAAAAAGACGTAGCCAGGATTAGGCTTAAGAAAGGAATTAGAAATGTATAATAAAGTTATTAGAAGAAAACTGAAAGAAAGATTGCTCAAGTTAGATAATAGACAATTTAAGCTATTCTATGGCATGTTGGTGCACTATTGGGTGAAAAACAAATATTTTATAAGCAGTCAGAACTTTTTGAATCTCTGGTGTGAGCTGAATTATCTTTGCTCCGAAGTAGACGAAAGCTTCCCCGATCCTTATGATGACTGCGAATTACTTAAATCCTATTGCCAAGCACACCCATATTATTTTATAGACATACTCGAGCCTGGGCTTATCACGGATCTCTTTTGTAAGTACCTAGATGACCGCCTAAACATTCTGGTAGCTATCCTAGATAAGCTCACCACGGGAGATCTACGGGCTTCGTATGAGTACTCGAATAAGGCATTAGGGCTCAATGAAGATGTTGATGAATTGGTCGTAGAATCGTTGGAGCATTTGAAGACTTATGAAAAGCCAGGCGGTAAAAAAATATTAATATAATAAAGATATTGATACATTAATTGACAAGTTAAAATAGACTTTTCTACTTGTCAACTAATGTATAAAATAATAATTAATTTATATATTTTTTACCTCGCCTGTTTTTCTCAACTTTTAATATATGTATATAAAATATATTAAAATAAATAATTTATAAATCTAATTTACTCTTATACTTCCTGCAACTGTTACCTATATAAATATCTATCTCTAAATCTCCTCTCAAATATCTATCCCCATTAGCCCAGCTCACCTGCCCTGCCAATCGTTCAATTTTTGAACGACTATTTTATTTTCATTATATTTACTCAAAATAGTAATATAGATATTTTACTAAAGATAATTGCTATAAAGCTTTTTAATGCTTTATAGCATAAATATTATTAATTAATATTATTATTTATTATTATTTATGTTCAGTTTCTGCCCCGAATAGGTTCAATAATTCAACCGCTATGATTCAAAAATTCAACCATAATCGTATGATAATTCAACTATAATCATCTGATTTTTGAACTATACAAAAGTATGCCCGCGCCAGAAAGCACGGGCTATCTTCATTTCTCAAAACGAGAATCCTTCAAATTTTCGTTTCGGTAATCGGTCTTCGGACCCTTGGTTATAATCTCTAGGCTCTACGGCTTCATCACTTGTATTAGCATTCAATTCAAAGTCATTATATAGCTTCTCAAAAGCCGTCGAATCAAACTTGAAATATCTCTTCTTAGGCATACCATGATACTTAACCTTAATAATACCATAGTCCTCAAGTTCTTTACAGGCTACAAGCTGCTGATGCTTACTGAGCCCGGAGTTATAATAGATATTCTCAACAGTACTATAGAACCATCCACCTTGCTGAAGCTCATTACGATCTCTCCAATATGTATATTCAGAATAGATCTCTGACAACATCACAGCTGTGTTTAAGTTGAACTTTCTGATGAACGGTCTAGGAACTCTGATGAAGTCGCTTTCGAACATCTTGTTTAATTTGTTTTTCATTTTAAAATATAAGCAGGCTTTAGATTTTTATAAATGGATATAATGAGCCCACTCACCCTTTCAAAATATAATACAATAAAACGTTCGACGATATTTCAGTACCCAAACTAACCTTTGCAAACATTGTACTAATTTTGCTCAAAAAGGGCTTACAAAAAGATCAAAACACGGCATAATTATAGCATCGAAAGTATCTAAAGCTACTTCTAATACTGGAGGAACCCTATGATTTACGGTTATGCACGTGTATCAACGCCACATCAAAAACTCGAACGTCAGATCACTAATATCTTGAATCTTTACCCTAAAGCTCAAATCTTTAGAGAGCACTTCACCGGTACTACTCAGTCGAGACCAATATGGGACAAGCTCATCAACTTAGTTCAAGCAGGCGATACCATCGTCTTTGATTCGGTTTCAAGAATGTCTAGAAACGCTACCGAAGGCTTTCAAGATTATAAAAAGCTCTACGAACTCGGCATCTCCCTTATCTTCTTGAACGAGCCACTGATTAACACTTCGGTTTATGAGAACTCCAAGAGCAACTTATTGAGCATAAACATAGAAACAGGTAATCAGGCAGTTGACGACTTCTTCAAGGGTAATGTTATGCTCATCAACGACTTCCTTATGGCTCTAGCCGAAGAGCAGATCAAAGCAGCCTTCGAGCAATCCGAAAAAGAAGTCAACGACCTACATACACGTATCAGCCAAGGAATGCGAGAAGCCAAAAACAAGGGAGCCCATATAGGACTCCCTAAAGGTACAAGCCTCACGACCAAGAAATCGATCGAGTGTAAAGCTATTATTCAAAAGCATTCCAAAGACTTTGGTGGTAGTCTCGAAGATCCGGATGTTATTAAGTTGTGCGGATGTTCGAGGAATAGTTATTATAAGTATAAGAGGGAAATTAAAACAAATATTGATTGTAATCAATAAAGCCTTTTTCATCGTCGCAATGGATAGTTTTAATTGACAAAAACAAACAATTATGATATAATACAGTTTAAGAAGAGTTTATGTTTTGTAATATTAGCTAAAGGAGTTTAGTGGTTATGCAATATATCTTTCGCAGCGATAGTATAGATGTTTTACAGCTTCCGAAAAGAATAAATAATTGCGCTCACCGCGTCGGTGCACATACTATAGGAGATTTTCTAACCAAATCTGCTGAAGAATGGATGAATACCAAAAATATTGGAAAACAAGCACTCGACGAGATTCTTCGTATTACGAAAGAAATACTTGATGGCACCGGAGAATTCATACTGTCAGATGCAAATAGAGAAAGCATCCCAGCGGGTAATACAGATGAAGTATTTATTGACCCCGCCACATTTAACTTCGTTGCCAATACTATATATATTGACAATAACGGAAAAGTTATCAGAGATATTGATGTGGAAGTTATAGCCCCTTCTCCTTCGGCTTGCCAATCACTAAAAGAAGCTGGATATTATTTCGCATCACAACTTATAGGCATGTCAAATGAAAGTATCTCGAAATTACATCATATTAGTATTAAAACTAAGAAAGAAATCAGGCAGATAATTTCAAATTTGGCTGTTGAAACTATTTCGATCTCCCCAACCGAAAACAACGCTAACAACTCTAAACATTGTGATATAGTAGAAGAATTATGCAATACATTCGGTAATTCTAGTGATTTTTGGACTCGCGAAATTTTTGCAGTGAAGACAAAACATCTGGATATTGATAAAGAATCTTTGATCTATCAACTATACAATGGTGAAACCGTTCGCAATATTTTGCAAGAATTTATACTAGAACGAATAGAGGCAGAGGATAGACTTTCACGCATTTTCCTTAATCAGATGATGCCTAAACATCTTTCTAATACCTCAATAGTCGAAGAATTACTGTTTGAACTTGAAAAACAAGAAAAAATTATATGCTCCGAAAATGAAATAATCAGAATATATCCATCTATTATGAAATATGTCGATCTTATTGAGGACGAAATCAAACGCACTATCCTTACAGACCGATTGAATGGTAAAACTTTAGATGCTATTGGCGCAGAATATCAAAAAACTCGTGAAAGAGTCAGACAGATCTCGGAGTTTGAATTCAGGCGCATATGCAAACTCTACCGTCAACCCAAATTCTATGAAGACAAGTATCTTCCTATCTATAGCAAATATCAACTGTATGCAAAAGATTTCGTTTCCGCGTTTGATGAACCATTATCAACATTTTTATATCTTGATTGGGTTGACAATAAGAAATTTGAGGAGAAACTCCCCATCGAATCCATCCTGACAGATAATACAATTTCGCGCGATGTCAGAAAAAAAGCAGAAAAAATTATATATAAAAACTATATTACCGACAATGGTATTCGTGTTAAAATCGACCGTCCAATTCTTGTAAAGCACTATATAAAACAGTACTGCAAAGCTCTCACGGAATACGATAAATTTCAGGATTCATATAATCAGTGGGTTGGTAAATATGATATAATCAATTGCGACCTCAATTCGCGCGCTTATGAAAATAAGATAACGGAATGTGAGTACGCACTTTGGAATCGCGGCAGAAGATTCAGATATTACAATATTTTTGAGCGTGATTATACCGAACTTCTCGAAATGCTTGATTTGGATCAATATACTAATATCGAAATGTCAACTGCCAAATGGATGCGAGAGTTTCCGGAAGTTATGCAATCATATGATATTCGAGATGAATATGAATTGCACAATCTGTTAAAAAAATTAAAAATCGCCGGCATCATACAAAATAATATAATTGCTTTTGGTAAAATGCCGACAATTATATTCGGTAACAGTAATAAGCAAAATCAGATTTTCGAATTAATCGTTCAATATGCTCCTCTTTCTGCAGAAGACTTGTCGCAAAAGTATGAAGATTTGTATGGCGTACGTGCGGATTCTTTACGTGGAAGTCCTGATTTTAAGACTATGGATATATATTTCGAAAAAGGTATGTATCGAATTGACCATCCCTCTATGTCTTCCGAGCAAGTCAAACAAATGACAAATTGTTTGGTTAATGATTATTACAGCCTTGAAGAAATCAAGCTCATTTTCAAACGCAGCTTTCCGGATTCTGATATTAAACTCATCAACACATATAGTATAAAATCACTTGGATTCCATGTCTATTCTGCCGGAAACGGTTATGTAATAAAAAATACATATCAAAACGCGTCAAGATATTTCAAATTCTTGCTAACCAAAGATCCCGTATTCGATACTAGGAATTTCCCTCAATCTATGAGAAACTTGCTATCGTATACAAAGGAATTGTATGAGCTTCGTAATAATTATGAAATTATTGAGTTTGCTCCATCACAGTATATCAACATTTCGAGATTGAACGATTTAGATATCTCAAAAAAATTGCTCTGGGATTATTGCAAGGAAATCGAACGCAGAACCGAAATTGGTGAGTATTTCACAATAAAATCTCTTAGAGACAACGGTTTTACACATTCTTTGGATGATATTGGCTTTGACGAATGGTTCTATTCATCAATTATAGCTACACATATGCAGAGCTTCTCGTTTGCCAAAATTGGAGGAACTAGACTATTTTTGAGAGATACCAATGAACAAAAATGTTCTTGTTCATTAGAAGGATTGTTAAAACACATACTCAATTCCTTCAAAAAAATTGATTTTTTCGATTTGTCCGATTATTTAATTAATAAATTTGGAATTAAACTTCAGAAAGAAAAAATCAAAGAGGCAATTAGAGAATCAGATTTATACTACGATTCTATTATGGACACTGTTTACATCGATTACGATACATATTTTGAGGAGATATAATTATGAATTTATTATACGAAGGCATTGAAGCTCATATTGTTGAAAAAACGACCTTGACTAGAAAGTTAACTGTTGATGGTATAACAAAAGCGTATCCCGTATATAAAATACGTCTAGATGCACTTTATTACAATGATCAAAACGATCGCATCGCTACATGGATTGCGCAATACAAATCACAGAACGGAGGAAAATCTCCAAATCGTAATAACAAAGAAGATTATAATAATATTATCGAAAATTTCATATATGAAAGCAACCCGGATTCTATCAACAAAACTCAAAAGAACATTGAACTTGTAGACCAGCGTGAACCCGGCGTCGTGCTTTCGGATGGTCGTATTATTGACGGAAACCGCCGTTATACCTGTTTGCGCAGACTTTCTTCCAAAAGTGATCGATTTAACTATTTTGAAGCAGTTATTCTCGATCGAAATATTGAAAGTGATGCTAAGCAAATAAAAATGCTTGAGCTTTCTATACAGCACGGAGAAGAAAGCAAAGTTGACTATAATGCCGTTGACAGACTTGTTGGAATTTACCACGACATTATTGAAACCAATCTTCTTACGATTGGAGAGTATGCCAGAAGCACTAATGAAACTGAATCCGAAGTGAAAACACGTATTGAGGTCGCAAAATTGATGGTAGAATTTCTTGAGTTTATCAATGCACCACTTCAATTTCATATCGCAAGGGACTTGCAATTATATTATCCCATTGAAGAATTATACAAGTTGACAAAGAAGTGCCATACCGAAGATGAAATCGAAGACTTAAAGAACGCTGTTTTTACCAACATCCTCTTACAGCCTTCGACCGATATGACTCGATTTGTCAGAAACATAAAATCCATCGTAGGCTCAGACTATCAAAACGAATTTTTTGAGGAACAAACAGAAATAGCGGCAAAAGTTATAGAAAGTCTTCCGGTATCAGCAGAAATAACCTCATCAACTATTCGTGAAGTTATTCGTACCAATAACGAGTTGGTCGGAGAGCTTGAACGCTCTATGGAAAAATCGCTTACCAAAGTCAAGAAAAACGAGACTCGCAATCGCCCTATTCAACTAGTAGAAAAAGCAACAACTTTTCTTGAAAGTGTCGATACTAATATTATTTTTAAAATGAACGATAGCGAACTTCGTAGATTTGAACGTCAACTTGAAAAGTTGGAAAATGTTGTTGCATCAATTAGGGAGAATCTTTGATGTGGGAATTAGACTTCGATAAAGTTTTACTTTTGCGTATACCATTTGATGAAGCTGTTTCTTTTGATAAAAGTGCTTTATTCAAGTTGTTTTTAAGGCGATATATAAGCGAGATTTGTGTAAACTTGATTAGATTCAAATCCTCTTTGACTTATTTGGATTTCAAAAAGATTATTGAATTATGTCAAAAAGAGGCTACAAAATGCAATTTTGAGCTTTTTGTGTCAAACGCTCTTTCCAACTACATAGCCAATAAAGAAATGCATTTGGAAATCAGATCACGCCTTGGCATAGAACTAAAAGCCAAAGACGAAAAACTACTGATTCATTTTAAAAAGTACAGTTCCACCGTCAATTCTTTAATGGCGCGCAAACTCCGAGATAAACAAATGTGGGACTCGTTTTTCATGTATACAATGAAAAAATCAGCCAACTTTTCTGTTCCCGGATCGGGTAAAACTTCATCAGTGCTTGGCGTTTATGCCTATCTCAAACACACAGAAAATATTAACCGAGTTGTCGTTGTGTGTCCCAAAAACGCTTTTGGATCATGGATAGATGAATTTTCAGTATGTTTCGAAGGAATAGAGCAATTGCGAGTTTTAAACATCCATTCGCATCAATACAAAAATCAAGCTCAACGAAGATCTGCTTTGCAATTTCATTCCGGATCTTGTAACTTAATCCTCGTCAACTACGAAGCTGTCGGTGGTGTTGTTGATATATTAGGAGATATAATAGATGCTTCAACACTGCTAGTCTTTGATGAAGTACATAAGGTAAAACGCATTAATGGGGAATATGCAACCAACTCAGTAAGGCTTGCCCAAAAGGCTTATTATGCAATTGCAATGACAGGCACCCCCATCCCTAACTCGTATACTGACATTTACAATCTTCTCAACATTCTTTATCCGGATGAATATGATGAATTCTTCAATTTCACAATACCAATGCTCCGCAATCCCACTAGCAATGAAATTCAAGAAATTAACAATAAACTCCAACCGTTTTTTTGTCGAACAACAAAAGATCAGTTGGGAGTTCCTCCCGCAAATGCAGACAAGCTTTGTGATATAGTTGCATCTAACTCGGAAAGCAGATTATTACAAATTCTCAAGACTAAGTATAAAAACAATAAACTTGCTTTTTTGATTCGTATATTACAGCTTGAAAGCTGTCCAAGAATGCTGCTTAACGCTCTAGATTTAAGCGAATTTGAGTATTTGCTTGATGATTCCGTTGATATATCTAAAATTGATTATGCTGACTATAGCGATGAAGTCAAGAATCTCATAGAATCCATCCCGACTTCGACGAAATTTACCAAATGTATAAATTTAACAGCATCTCTTGTCAAGCAAGGAAAGCCTGTCATAGTCTGGTGTATGTTTGTGGATTCAATAAAACGTATAGAGCAAACACTTTGCACAATGGGCATTCGCTGCAAATGCATATATGGCGAAGTCGAGTTAGATGACCGACAGCAAATAATTACAGATTTTAAATCTGGAGAACTTCAGGTGCTGTTGACTAATCCGCATACACTCGCAGAATCGGTATCGCTCCACAACATTTGTCACGATGCCATTTATTTCGAATACAGTTACAACCTCGTTCATTTACTTCAATCGAAAGATCGAATACACCGCCTGGGACTTTCGGAAAATCAATATACGCAATATTATTATATGCAAACCTATTACAGCACCGATGACGGAAATTGGAGTATGGACAGAGCGGTATATGACAGATTAAAAGAAAAAGAGCAAATAATGCTCGATGCTATTGATAATAATATTCTCGAAATTATGCCTACCAGCAATGACGATCTTGATATTATTTTCGGTAAATTAAAATAATCCAATAAAAACAAACCTCCGAGAAACCAAAATCTCGGAGGTTTTATGCTTTATTTTTCTTTGATCGCTTTAGAAAAGTACAAGAAATATTGTTAATCTATTAATTTATAGCGAGTGGATTTACCAACTTTTTTACTTTCGACAAGAGGAGGATTGTGTTCTATCAACCTCTGCATTAAGGAACTGACTTTCTGCTCCGATAAATCAGATATTGGCAAAATACTCTTCATTAACTCACCTATGGTATACTGCTTACCCTCTTCCATACCTTTTACAATCTCTCTCATCAAGGCATTGTTTGCAATGGCATATGGAGTGTTTCCGGTCGGAACTATTAAGTATTCTCGAGGTTTCTTCGGCTTAGCCGGTAGCGGAAACTTTTCTTCAACTTCTTTGGCAATGCGTTTTTTCTGTTTATTGACCCACTGATCAATTGAATTAATGTCCGACCTATATTGGTTTTCTGCCTCTATAAGCGAGGCTTCAATTTTATTGATTTCTTCGGAAAGTTCTTCAATATGTTTATTTAATCTCATAGTTTCTAACAATTGCCAAAACTTAAGAGACTCCATTCTTTCCTCTGCTTCGCTCTTTTCTTTTTGGAGCTCGCTAAGTTGTGTATTCGCCTTACTTACAGATGTGCTATAGTGCTTTTCAACTTTTTCCTTTCGCTTTATCGTGGCTTCTTCCATCAATTGTGACGTTAATTCATCTCTTTGGGAGTTTATTTGCTCGGCTTTAGCTAACCATTTCTCATATTTCCGGTTATATTCACTCTCTGCCTTGATGCGGTCTTCCTCTTCTTGATCTTTTCTCTTTTTTGCTATCTCTGCTTTTCTTTCCTTTTCAGCCTTTTCTGCTTCTTTTTTTACTCGTGTGATTTCTTTTTCCGTTTCTTCTTTATCGGGATGCATGTCATATTTAGTCTCCCAAAAACTTTGTATCATTTTGCTTTCAAGAGACGGATAATATCTAATATTGGCAACATCACCCAAACTGTTATAATTTAAAGATGCAGTAAAATTATTCTCTATTTCTGATGATTTATTGAGCCATTCTATCATGTCTCTGACTTCGCGAATCGATGCTGCATCCGGATTTTGATCCAAAAGAGGCCGACATTTTTCGTCAAGAATAACAACTAGGGTTTGGCAGGACGAATAGAGTGCTTCACAAATTCGTCTCGCTTCGCTTGCTATGTCCGCAACTGAACTGACAGCGTGCCCGCCAAACAAATCTATATTATGGCTTGTTTTTGATTGTAACGCTCTCGATGCGCTCTCGAATTCACGCTCTGCTTTCTCGGCGCTTTTTTTGACTGCGTTTACAGCATTTCTTATTGCTTCACTTGCGGTATTAGACATAATTAAAGACTTATCCTTTCGATCGAATACAATATATGATTACAACAATTATAACACAATTTCAAGGACATGTCAAGTTTGTTTCAATGAAACATCATTATTTATATTAAAATATCTTGATATTTATACATATTTATGTTATAATTAATCAATAAATATTATTATAGGCCCAACATATTCAAAGGAGTGTCACTATGAAGCTATTCCACCTTTCCGATTTACACCTCGGCAAGCGAGTAAACGATTTTTCGATGCTCGATGAACAGGAAGCTATATTAAAGCAAATTATTGATTATATCAAACGTGAAAGTCCCGACGGAGTATTAATTGCGGGCGATATTTATGACAAATCCATTCCGTCCGCTGAAGCGGTACAGTTGTTCGATAATTTTCTGGTTGAGCTAGCGAAACTTCATCTGCAGGTCTTCATAATCAGCGGCAACCACGATTCGCCCGAGCGCATTGCGTTTGGCTCGCGGATTATGGATGTCAGCGGTATTCATCTGTCTCCTGTGTATAACGGTGAAATAGCGCCGATAAGTCTGTCCGATGAATACGGAGCGGTTAATATTTATATGCTCCCCTTCATCAAACCCGCACACGTTCGCAGATATTTTGAGGATGAAGATATCGTTACATATACCGATGCAATGAAAGTTGCAATAGACAAAATGGCTGTCGATGAAACAGAGAGAAATATTCTGGTTACTCACCAGTTCGTCACGGGTGCCGCTACTTGCGAATCCGAAGATATATCTGTCGGTGGCACCGACAACGTAGATGCTTCCGTATTCAGTCCGTTCGATTACGTTGCCCTCGGACACATTCACGGTGCCCAGAACTGCGGCGATGAACGCATCCGTTATTGCGGAACGCCTTTGAAATACTCCTTCTCCGAGGTTCATCATCAAAAATCAATTACAGTTGTTGAGCTTGGCGCCAAAGGTGATCTCAATATATCGACCATTGAGCTTACTCCCGTACATGATATGAGCGAGATCAAAGGCACTTTTGCGGAGCTTACAGATCCCGTATACTACACAGAAAATTCGATCGTCAACAACTATCTTCGCATAACTCTCACCGATGAAGAGGACGTTCCTGATGCAATCGGGCGGTTACGTCAGATTTATAAAAACCTGATGCGCCTTGATTACGATAATACAAGAACAAGAAGCAATACCATTTTCTCCGACGGAGGGGATACCGAGAGAAAAACACCGTTTGATCTCTTCTCCGAATTCTATGAGATGCAGAACAATGCGCCTATGTCGGAGGAACAGCGCGAATATATGAAAAAGCTTATCGAAAAGATCGAGGAGGAGATAGCATGAGACCGACAAAACTTACAATATCAGCTTTTGGACCGTATGCGGGTCTCACAGTGCTTGATCTGGACAAGCTAGGTGAATCGGGACTTTATCTCGTCACCGGAACCACCGGTGCAGGAAAGACCTCTATCTTTGATGCCATAACCTATGCTCTTTACGATCAGCCAAGTGGCAACGCGCGCGATGATTCTATGCTCCGCTCAAAATATGCAGATCCTTCAACGGATACTTTTGTCGAATTGGAATTTCTTTATAACGGAAAGTCTTACAAGGTAAGAAGAAGTCCGGAGTACACCCGCCCGAAAAACCGCGGAGAAGGTATGACCAAACAGCTTGCCAAGGCGGAATTGAAGTATCCCGACGGTCGTATCGTTGATAAAAGCAAGAAGGAAGTCACCAAGGCGGTCGAGCAAATCATCGGCATCGACAGAAATCAGTTTTTACAGATCGCTATGATAGCGCAGGGCGACTTTTTGCGCCTTTTGTTAGCAAAAACCGAAGAGAGAAAAGCAATCTTCCGGCAAATATTCAAAACGCAGAAGTTTGAAAAGATCCAATATGCACTCAAAGACGAGGCAAAGCAGCTTTACGGTAGATTCTCGGATTCAAGAAAGAGTTTGCTGACTTATGCCGCGGGAATCGTTTGCAATGAGGAAAATCCGCTTTATCCGGATGTAAAGGCCGCAAAAGAAGGAACCTGCACAACCGAGAGAACTGTCGAACTCATTCGCAAACTCATCGCCGAAGATGAAACTTCACAAAATGAGTTGGTAAGCGAGATGGAATCTCTCGCCAAAGAGCTTGCCGCCGTCAACGAAAACATCGGAAAAGCCGAGGAGTACAAGAAAAATCTTGAAGCTTATGAGCGCAAGCAGCTTGAAGTTCCTATAATAACAGGGAATTTTGCCGATTCTCAAAAAGCACTTGAGCAAGAGCAAGCAAAACAACCCGAAAGGGAGCAGATCGAAAAGGATATTGCAACCATTGACTCCGAGCTTCCGAAATATGATGCAATTGAATCACTCGCCCGTGAAATCGCGGAACTTGAACGCAAAATAGGATCAGATCAAAAACTTCAGGAGTCAACTCAAAACCAAATAGACGTAAAAACCGCAGAGATCGAAGCAAGCAAGAAAAAAATTGCTTCCCTCGAATCCGCGGGAGCAAAAAAAGAACAGCTTGAATCAGAACGCGAACGTCACAATGACCGAAAGACCAAGCTTGAATCATTGAAAACCGACTTGTCCGCATATTTCGCTCTGTGCAAGGAACTGAAAGTTAAGCAGAGCAAATACGAAAGCCTCGCTGAGATCGCGGACAATGCTTTAAGCAAGTACAATATGATGAACCGTATGTTCCTTGACGAACAAGCGGGAATTATCGCCTCTACCTTGGAGGAAGGTAGTCCTTGCCCCGTTTGCGGTTCGGTACACCATCCCGTCCTTGCGACAATGTCCCAAAATGCCCCCGGTGAGGCAGATCTGAAGGCAGCTAAAAAGGCATCCGACCAGGCTCAACAGGATGCCAACAATATGAGTGTCGAATGCGGTAAGCTGAGAGGACAAGTCGAAAAGGCTGCAGAGACATTGGATAAACAAATCAAAGAGATGCTCGGTGATATTACGGCTGAAGAAGCGGATTCACAAATCGGCACAGTCATTGATGAAATCTGCAATGAAATCTTTGATCTTACCCAAAAGGTTATGCTCGAGGAACGGAATATTAATGAAAAAGAATCTCTGTCCCAAACCCTTCCTTTTCAAGAACAAGCTCTTGAAAAGCTTCGCACAGAGCTCAACCTCTATATTCAATCGATGGCCGCAGATACTGCAACAAAGAACAGCAAGCAAGAACAGCTTGCACAAGTGCAGAAAGAACTGCGATTTGCCAATAAAGCTGAAGCCACCCGAAAGCTTACCGATTTAAGATCAAGAAAAGATTCACTCCAAAAAGCTCTTGAGAACGCAAATGCGGAGTATAATAAGCGAAAAGAGGCGCTTGCCAAGTTAGAAGGCGAGCTGGAAGTACTTGCGGAAGTCGTCTCCAAGGTCTGTACCATCAACCTCGAAGAAGAAAAAGGAAAAAAGAAAGATCTAGAAACCCAAAACGCAGCATATCAGAAAGTAAAAGAAAGCGTCATTTCCAGACTTGATGCCAACACCTATTGTCTAAAGAAAATTGAAGAGGCCACTGAAGAAGCCAAGGCTCTGGAGGCGCATTACAAGTGGATCAACACTCTCGCCGAAACTGCCAACGGAGGTTTGAGCGGTAAAGAAAAGATTATGCTGGAAACTTATATCCAGATGAACTATTTCGACCGTATCCTCATCCGCGCAAACATAAGACTGCAAAAGATGACGAACGGTCAGTACGATCTCGTGCGCCGTACCAACGATGGCAACCGTCAATCACAGGTTGGCCTTGATCTCGACGTCATAGACCATTACAACGGTACACAGCGTCCCGTCAACTCGCTTTCCGGCGGAGAATCCTTCAAGGCATCTCTCGCATTGGCTCTCGGACTTTCGGATGAGATACAAGCATCATCTGGAGGCGTCCGTCTTGACACGATGTTCGTAGACGAAGGCTTCGGTTCTCTTGATGATGAATCCCTGCAGCTTGCCATTTCAACTCTTCAGGAGCTCACAGAAGGCAATCGACTTGTCGGAATAATCTCTCACGTAGGCGAACTGAAAACAAGGATTGATAAGCAGATCGTCGTTACAAAAGGGCTTACCGGCGGAAGCAGCTGTAAGATTGTAGTTTAATATATACATATAAAGCACAACGTCAAAGTAATACTTGGGAATCCGAGGGTGCAAAAAATGAACGAAACAGAAAAGTGGAAACAAGTGAATAAACTCGCAAGAGACGTGTTAATTCTGTCCAGAAATACACTTTTGGTTAACCTTCGTTTTCTGGATATCGCCCTCAGTAAATTCGAATACATCCCGATACAGGAATCCTCCATCTTGACTGACGGTGAACTAATTTTTTACAATCCCAAGCATCTGCTTGAAAACTATAAGCTTGCCAAAGAAATTCCGGTAAGGGATTATTTGCACATTGTGATGCATTGCGTATTCCGACATATGTATATGGATCCGACTCTGAACAGACCTTACTGGGATCTGGCTTGCGATATTGCCGTAGAAAACGTAATAACCGATCTCAATTTAAAATCAGTTTCTGCACCGAGAGAACGATATCAAGCCCAATATCTCTTAGAGTTAAAAAGCCAATTAAAGCTTTTAACTGCTGAAAAGATCTATTCTTTTTTGATGCAGACTAAACCCGATCCCGTGAAAATTTCGGAGATTCGCGGCTTGTTCTACGCAGATAACCATGAGATCTGGTATATGACCGATAAGGAAATCGAATTGAAATTTGGTTTATCACCTTGTCAGACAACGGACTGTAACGAAAGCAAAAGCAATCAATCCCGAACCGCCATGGCTTCCGTATGGCAAACAATATCAGAGCGAATGCAGGTAGATTTAGAAACCTTTGGCAAACAACGAGGGGTGAATCCCGGTTTTCTGACACAAAACCTTCAATCTGTAAACCGCGAGAAATACGATTATACTTCGTTTCTCAAGAAATTTGCCGTTATGGGCGAGGCAATGAAGATCAACGAAGATGAGTTCGACTATATCTTCTACACCTACGGACTGCAGCTTTACGAAAACATGCCTCTCATTGAACCTTTGGAGTACAAAGATATCAAAGCAATAAAGGAATTCGTCATTGCAATAGACACCTCCGGGTCCACTTCAGGTGAGTTGGTGCAGAAATTTGTGCAAAAAACCTATAACATTCTCAAATCCACCGAAAGCTTTTTTGCGAAAATCAACCTGCACATCATCCAGTGCGATGCGGATATACAGGAAGACGTAAAGATTACCCGTCAGGAAGAATTTGATGAATACATCAAAAATATGAAAATACGGGGATTAGGCGGAACCGACTTCCGACCTGTGTTTGAATATGTAGAACAGCTTCGACAGAAGAAGGAATTTACAAATCTCAAAGGTATAATATACTTTACCGACGGGTATGGGGTATTCCCTGCCAATAAGCCGGACTACAATACAGCTTTTGTATTCGTCGATGATAATTATAATAATCCGGAAGTGCCCTCATGGGCAATCAAATTGATTTTACAAAAAGATGAAATATAGGAGGCAAAAATATGGGATTTGTTATTAAAGGCGGAATCCTAAAAAGTACGCAGAAGAAAACGGAGTAACTGAGGTAATTGTGCCGGACGGCAAGAACATCCGTGTCAAACGTTCTCACGGATGGGGATTTCTCCTACATTCGAAAATCTATGCTCCGAATGTAGTGGAAGCATATTCTCAATACGTGGGCAGTCAAAAAAGTACTATCTGCCTGAGATTTTCAAAAAGGATTTGGTACAGGGATTGGTTACCTACGCGGAACTTGGCAAAATAACCAAAGCAAATTTTGAAAAAGATTATCTTGCACTCGCAACCGAGTATGGAGCAGTACAGTGTATTGCGTATTTGTTGGAGTGGAAGAAAACGATATTGAAATAGGAGTGTTTAAATTTATATGAGTAGCGCAAGTGATTTTATTATTAAAAACGGTATACTGAAAAAGTACGTTGGCCCCGGTGGGTATGTGGTCATCCCGGAGAGCGTGACAGAGATTGGCAACGAAGCCTTTGCAGATAATAAAAACATCACTGAAATCTGTATGCATGATGGGTTACAGAGAGTTGGCAAGAAGGCATTCTATAATTGCCGACAGTTAGCAAAAATAACTCTCTCATCTCAACTTGTGTTCGCTGGCGAAGAGGCGTTTTCATTCTGCACAAATCTGAAAACACTTATATTACCCGACAGTCTTGTCGTTGCAAATGTCGATAAGATTATAAACGACTGCTGGAATCTAAGAGAAATATACATACCCCGGGGGGCTGGAATTAAAGCGACTAAAGATTACGAAAAACTGATGGGACCATGGTATCTTCGTCTGGATGGATGCAACCGCATCGAAAAAATTACAGCACCGCATATTTCTTGCGAACAAATTGCTGAAAAGCGAGTTCTTGCTGCACTATGGGGATATTTATGCAGCCCAGAAATCTATTGTGAGCATGTTGTTGAAGACTATCAGCAAAGCTGTTTCAAATTTAGAAAAAAATTACTCCCAAAGCTCTACACAGAGGATAATGTAGATGGATTGAGAATCTTTGCCAACACCGGTAAAATCACTCTAAAAAATATTGACAAAGATTTTCTGGAGCCCGCACTTGTTGCAGGAGCAACGCAATGTGTCGCTTTTTTGTTGAATCTAAAAAATGAGTGCACCACTTCTTCTAAAACACCACCTCGTACCAACAGCATAATCAAGAGTACAGAAAACAAAAAGAAATCCGTTTCTCCTGAAGAGCGAATGCTAAAAAAATTGTGGGGATTTGAAGAAAAAAACAACAAAATTCGTCTTCTAACGTACAAAGGCGAAGAAACAACAGTAATCATACCCGCCCATATTGGACAAAGTGCCGTCGCAGTCATTGCTCGCGGTGCCTTTACTGGTACTTATGGACACGGCAGTAACCGAAGGGAGCGCGCGATTTCCGAAATAGTTTCAATCGAAATCCAAGATGGTGTTCGCGAAATCCAAGGGGCTGCGTTCCGCTGGTGTAATAATTTAGAAATGATCAAAATCCCTAAAAGTGTTAAAAAGATTGCGACATATCGGTTTGATGAAACACGTAAAAAGTTGTTGAGCGAGCCAGCATTCATGGGATGTCCCAAATTAACCATCTACGCCCCGGCGGGCAGCTATGCTGAAACATATGCAAAAGAAAATAACATCCCCTTCGTGGCGGAATAAGGTGAAAAACCAAAATGGAAGAAAGTAAATTGCAATTGGCATATGGACAAGTTCCCAAAGTATTGCTTTTGGGAAACGGTATTAACCGAGCCTATGGATTTGCCTCTTGGGATGAAATGATCGAGTCAATTCGAACGAAAGATTTATCGGATAGAGAAAAGGAATGTGTGAAAAATATTCCCTATCCGTTGCAACCGGTGATTTTGACCAGCGACCATTTGGGAATGCAAATGGAAATCATCTCCGAGCAGCTTTCATTACTGAATGCTGGAACAGAAGAAAATGAAATGCTGCGCACTTTTGCTTCCTTGCCAGTGGACACAATTCTTACCGCTAATTATACCTATGAACTGGAAAAAGCATTGAACTCCAGCTTTACCTGTCTGCCTGGACGTAGATGCAGCTTCAGAAAAAGTGCGTATACGGAAGGTGGAAAATATAACACTGAGCAGTTGCATACCTACTTTGATGTAAACAAGTATCCACCGATATGGCATATCCATGGAGAAGCCGCACGGCACAACACAATGGTTTGGGGGCACTACTATTACGGAAAGCTGTTAGCTAAAATGCAACAATATATATCATCGTTACTGTCATGCTACAACGCAAGAGCGGCCAAGGGGCAAAGCATGAATCTGCGCAGCTGGCTGGATTACTTCATGTTGGGAGATGTACATATTGTCGGATTGGGTATGGCACTATCAGAGATAGATCTTTGGTGGCTGGTCAACTGCAAGAAACGTCATTTTCCGGACAGGCAAGTGATCCTGTATAAGCCGGATATGAAACCGGAAGAAAAACTACTAGCTGAGGCATACAGTGTAACGGTGAATACCGATGGCTTTACCGGAGATTATAAAGCCTACTACAGTTGGCTCTGCACAGAGCTGGAGAGAATACTATGAACATCAAACAAGCTAAACAACAAATTATGAACGCTATACAGGCGTATTTCACCAAGGATCAATTTGGTAATTATATAATTCCGATAGAGCGACAGCGCCCAGTATTTCTTATGGGCCCTCCCGGTATTGGAAAAACCGCAATTATGGAGCAAATTGCCCAAGAGTTGGGAGTGGGTTTGGTTAGTTACTCTATGACCCACCATACCCGCCAGAGTGCGCTTGGTCTGCCCTTCATCGAGAAGAAGCTTTATGGCGGGCAAGAATACAGTGTGTCAGAGTACACTATGTCCGAAATCATTGCCTCTGTCTATGATATGATGGAGAGCACTAGCATAAAAGAAGGCATACTGTTCTTGGACGAGATCAACTGCGTTTCCGAGACACTTGCCCCTGCTATGTTGCAATTTTTGCAGTATAAAATTTTCGGAAGACACCGCGTGCCTGACGGTTGGATCGTTGTTACTGCAGGAAATCCCCCCGAATATAACAATTCGGTTCGCGAGTTTGACATAGTAACGTGGGATCGCCTCAAGCGTATAGATGTGGAGCCTGACTATAATGTATGGAAAGAATATGCCTACAAGAAGGGCGTTCACGCTTCTATTATAACATATTTGGATATCAAGAAGTCTGACTTTTACAAAATCGAAACGACAGTAGACGGAAAAAGCTTCGTTACTGCGCGAGGTTGGTCGGACCTTTCAGATATGATTAAGCTGTACGAGCAGCACGGTATCACGGTAGATGAAAAGCTGATCGGTCAGTATCTGCAAAATAAAAAGATTGCAAAAGATTTTGCCATCTACTATGATCTGTTCAAGAAATACAAATCCGATTATCAGGTAGACACCATTCTCGCCGGCGAAGCATCAGAAGATATCAAATCACGTGCGAAAGAAGCAAAGTTTGATGAGCGCCTGGCTTTACTCGGGCTAATATTAGATGCCGTTACAGGCGAGTTACGGAAAATCAGTATTTTCGAGCAAACTCTTGCAGAGCTTCTTGGCTGCCTGAAAAATATTAGAAATGAGCTAACCCAACCCGATGTCTCCGCCGCAATTTCCCTTAAGAAGCAGATTGATAATCTTAAGAACAAGATTCGAATTGGCAAGCTGGCATCCACGCTATCCACAGATGCAGAGTACTCTTATAATAGTGCAATTTCTATTTTGGATGAAATGCAAACAATGATTATCAGTAAGGAACCTATGTCAGGTACAGATGATTTTAAGTTGCTGAAAAGCGAATTCGACAAACAAACGAAATTGCTGAAAAGACAAGCCGACTTTGCAGGGAAACAGCTATCCAATGTGTTTACATTTTGCGAAGATGTGTTCGGTGACGGACAGGAGATGCTTATTTTAGTTACCGAGTTGACCATAAGTTACTATGGAGCACACTTCATCAGCCGCTATGGATGCGATAAGTACTTCAAACATAACAAAGAATTACTATTCTATGAACGTCAGAAGGAAATCATTCGGGAAATTGAAAATCTGGAATCGGAGGATTAAAAACAAATGAGTACCGCAAAGGATTTTGTAATTAAAAAAGAAATACTAATCAAATACAAGGGCGCTGGCGGTCAAGTGATAATTCCCGAAGGCGTGACGAGAATTGGCGATAAAGCGTTCAGTGAGTGTAAGAATCTCACAAGCGTGGTTATCCCCGAGGGCGTGAAGAGTATTGGCTGGGCAGCGTTCAGCCATTGTTATAACCTCACAAGCGTAGTTATTCCGAAAAATGTGACAAGTATTGGCACATTTGCGTTCAGCTATTGTTATAGCCTAACAAGCATAGTTATTCCCGAGGGCGTAACAAGTATTGGCGATAATGCGTTCATCCATTGTTCTAACCTCACAAATGTGGTCATTCCGGAAAGCGTAACGAGTATTGGCGATGCAGCGTTCCAAGAGTGTAAGGGACTCGCCGATGCGCATGGTTTTGTTATTGTTCGAGGAATGCTTTATCACTATTATGGTACATCCGTGGATGTGGTTATTCCGGAAGGTGTGACGAGTATCGCAGATCGTGTGTTCAGCAATTGTAATAATCTTACAAACATAGTTATTCCGGCTGGCATGATGAGTATCGGCTATCAGGCGTTCAAAGACTGCAAGAGCCTCACAAGTGTGGTTTTTCCCGATAGCATGAAGAGTATCGCCTCTGACGCATTTTGGGGTTGTGAAAGTCTCGCAAATGTGGTTATTCCCGAAGGTGTGACGAGCATTGGCAACGGTGCGTTCTGCGGATGTACAAGCCTTACCAGTGTGGTTATTCCCTCAAGTGTAACGAGCATTGGCTGGTTTGCGTTCAGTGGATGTACGAATCTCAAGAGCGTGGTGGTGTCCGAAAACGTGGAAGACATTGGTGATGAGGCTTTTCTCGGTTGCAGAAATCTTAAAATACTCGGACATCTTTCCTCGTCATGCAAGCTGGGAAAGAATGTGTTTGGCGAAGAATTGTCCGAAGAACTTTTAAAGTTGGGCATCGCATTTTGGGTGTGTATGTCGGATGCTCAATTCAAGAAATATTTTCTCAACAAACAATCATGGGATGCGCTCACAAATGAAGCGAGAGCGGAGAGCTTTCTGACACGACAGGGCAAGTCTTTGCTAGGTACCTATCAATCGCTCGTTGGTGCGGAAGAAGCTGCGTTGATCGGAGAAATGCTGATAAAGAAGCTTTCAGACGAACCGAATGCAAAAGATTGCACCGTCGCCGCGAACTTTATGACAATATTCTTTGATATTGCAACGACAGACCTGCTCTGTACGCTTTATTCCAAACTGAAGAATTTGAAGGAAGCAAAAAAAGCACTCGATGTGATTGAGAAGCACGCGCCACTGATGGAAAAACTTAGTTGCGACATAGGTGTTGTCGAATCCTTACCTGAAGCAGAGCAAATGATTATGAACATACTACTCGCGAAAAAGTTAATTCCGAAAGATATAGAGAAGAAATTTAAGGATTTTTACAGCCTTACGTTTTCCAATTTGCCTGAACTGCAGGATGCAAACGGGAAGGTATTAAATCCTATTGTTCTTGCCTATCTCCTAACGATACACGAAATGCAGTTGGAATATTTGGGAGTTTTTGCTGACTATAAAGATCCCGGTCTTTGCCCCGAAGCAAAAGAGATTGTCAAACTTCTCGATGAACAAAGCTTGCAACGATCATTGATGAAGCTGGCGGACGCCAATTTGGGCCTTGCGGGACATAGCAAGAAGAAGGATCTCGCCTATCCTATTTGCCGCTATGCCAATGAAGCGACTATGGCGGAGCTGACCAAACGCGCTCCGTTATGGCGTTCTTCCGTTTCCGGTGACAATGCACCTCCGTTTGCAACATTCTGTTATGCGAATATGTATAGCAACACGCGCGCTGCTATGCTCTTTGCTGATAAGTACAATAAACTTGCCAGATATGCTGAAATCCGCAACACAACTGAAGATGATTTGCGAGATCGATTCCTCTCCGATGTTGGCGTTCATGAGAATGGACGAAAGAGCTATGATCTCGGCAATCAAATAGTCACTGCGGTACTGCAAAATGACTTTGGATTCCTGATTGAGCTTCCGAATGGTAAGATGGCTAAGAGCTTGCCTAAAAAAGGTGCAGATGAGGGAAAGTACGCAATTGCCAATGCAAGCTTTACGGAGATGAAAAAGGCAGTCAAGCGTATAGCCAAAAACCGTAGTGCCAGCCTTTTTAAGCACTTCCTTAATGGCAATACAAGAAATGCAGATGATTGGAAAAACGTCTATCTTTCCAATCCGATTCTGCGTATGACAGCAAAACTTCTTGTTTGGACACAGGACGAAAAAACATTTACTCTTGGAGTAGATAACGCTATTAATGCGATCGGTGAGTCGTATACACTTTCAGATTCTCCCATCAGGCTCGCTCATCCGATGGAGATGACAACGGAAGACGTTAATGCATGGCAGAAATATTTTTCTACTCAGGGAATCAAACAACCTTTTGAGCAGATCTGGGAGCCGATCATCGATCCCGCATCGGTTACAAATGATCGTTATAAGGATTGCGGTATTCCGTATTATCGCTTCCACGATCAGAGCAAGCGCGGAATTACCGTCGAGGATTTAAACTTCCATGATGACATAAGAATCTCTATCGAAGGATGCGAAACTGTAATAACGCGTCTTGATTTCGAATCCCATTGTATTGATATGAATCATCGCTTTGCCGTGCAGGAATTTGGATTCAAGGATTACACACGCAGGGTTAATCATATCGTTGCGTATCTTGACCGAATAACCGTATATGACCGCATTAAGAAAGACGATGTATCCGTTGCACCTCTCTTGTCGCAGTTCACGCTAGCACAGATTACAGAGTTTATTAAGGTCGCGCAAGAAAATAATTGCACAAACGTTACCGCAATCTTGCTTGACTTCAAAAACCGTGCGTTTGCTGACTTCGATCCAATGGATGAGTTCACATTTGAGATTTGATATGCTCAAAAGTAGTATCAAAAACAGACGATATCCGGCTAATGCTGAATGTCGTCTGTTTTATACTTATCAATCGCAACCATTCCGCAAACAACTCTCAAAGCCTATTCGCAAGGATAGGCTTTTTTGATATAATAAATCTGTGGGGGAGAGTTCCCAAAAGACTTCCAAAAGCGTTTCCGATTTGAGAGTTTCGGGGCATGGAAATTCCACGAAAGTTCCAATGATTTTGTGTGTATGTGGGTGTGTAATCGTCAAAAGAAAACAGGAACAGAGCCGAGGCTCTGTTCCTGAAGTTGTTATAAAGTTGTTGTTTTACAAGGTTTTGTAGCTTATTTGAAATATCTCTTAAGCATACCCTCGAGAGCCTTGCCGTGGCGAGCCTCGTCGCGCGCCATCTCGTGGACGGTGTCGTGGATAGCGTCGAGGTTGTTCTTCTTTGCGCACTTTGCAAGGTCGAACTTGCCTGCGGTTGCGCCGTATTCGCAGTCAACGCGCCAAGCGAGATTGTCCTTGGTTGTCGCCTTCATGTTGGGCTCGAGGTCCTCGCCGAGGAGCTCAGCGAACTTAGCTGCGTGCTCTGCCTCTTCCCATGCTGCCTTTTCCCAGTAGAGACCGATCTCGGGATAGCCCTCTCTGTGCGCGATGCGTGCCATGCAGAGATACATACCGACCTCGGAGCACTCGCCCTGGAAGTTAGCCATGAGCTGCTCGAAGATGTACTTCTTGTCTTCCTCGGAGATATCGGGGTTGTTCTTTACAGTCTTTGCGTAGATGCCGTACTCGTGCTCAGCCGCGAGAGCTGCGCCCTCTTCCATTACCTTGAACTTAGATGCGGGAACCTTGCAAACGGGACACTTTTCGGGAGCCGCGTCACCTTCGTGAACGTATCCGCATACGGAACATACAAACTTTGCCATTGTTGATTTACCTCACTTTATAAAATTAATTTTTAATTTATACCAAGCTTCTCGGCTGCTGCCTCGATAGCATCGGATTCTTTAAGGGACGAGAAAAGCATTTCTCTCTTACACCTTATGCCGTTGCGCTCAAGCACGGTATATGCCGCAAGGCTGACCACGGGCAGTATTTCGGGCTCGGCGAAGATATAGGCGTTCCAGGACTGACCCGCAAAGGAGCGTGTCCAGTCGTTGAGATTGACAGCCTCCGACATCGGAATGAACTCGCCGTCATAGGTCAGGACAGGCGTGCGGCTGTAATCCTTCGCCATACTGATATGCGGGATCGCGATGTGAATATCGTACATCTCGGGTCTCTGCATATCGAGTTTTTCGGCGTAGATGCGAGCCTGCGCAAGGATCTCCTCGCGGAGTCTCGGAAGCAGACTTACTGCCGCCGCAAGACCCGAAATTCCGAGGTCGCGCGCGGCGATTCCGCCTGCGGAATGAATATTCGACTGGCTGATGACGAGCGCCTTCTTCGGCAAGCGTCTTGCAAGAACTCTTGCCGCCATATCGCCGACGGTCACGTCGCTTTCATCCGAAAGCTTCCAGTCGGTAACGGCGGGACGGAGTGCCTTATCCGCGCTCGGCGCGCCGATCGAGTAGATATCGTTGTCGCAAAGGTAGAGAAAATCTATCGGATGCTCAAATCTGCCGCCGCGCTGCATACCGACGACCATGTCCTCGATGAGGGATTCCGCGGCGAGGACTTTTTGGTGCTGATAGATATATCTCGAAAGCATCAGCTTTGAGAAGACCATTTCCTCGACCGTCGAAAGACCCGAAACGGGTACGGTCAGGTGACGCTCGACGATTCCGTCATCGCCCGTGCGGTCGGCAAGGCGGAGCTTATAAAGGAAGCGGTCGATGTGGTAGCCGAGCGCCAATCCCGTGGCGTAGCTATCGCGGCGGAGATAGTCGAGGGCGTCGGCATCGAACTGACCGTTGATCATTTCGGTAAGATAAACGTATCTGACGCCGTCCTTTACCTCGGGCGGTGCGCCGACGATCATGCGTCCGACTTCTTCAAGCAGCTCGGCGGCATTCTCACCGTCCTCAAAGGGATAACCGAGGGACTCGCCGAAGCATTTGACGAAGGTGGGGGTGTTTATTATGATATAACCGATAATTTCGTGCGGCTGTGCGCGCTCGAACATCGGCTCGGTCGCCTTCAATTCCTTCATTACGGGCATTTCGCCGTAGATCGTCTCGGAAAGATGCGAGAAGAAGCAATGTCCGACGTCGTGCAGAAGCGCGGCGAGACGGAGACGGCGCTGATGCGATGCGGGGATGGTCTGCTCCTTGCCCGCCATAACGGCGGCATCATGGCGCGCGACGCCCGCGATCATCTGTGCGGTTACGGCAACAACACCGAGGGTGTGCTCAAAACGCGAATGGTGCGCGGAAGGATAGGTCAGCTGGGCAAGTCCGAGCTGATTGATGCGGCGCAGACGCTGCAGAAGGGGAGAATCTATAAGCTCAAGCTCCCAGGGGTAGAACATAACCGTGCCCCAGACGCAGTCGTGGATGACCTTTGTGCCCTTTATGGTACGCGGACCCCAGCCCTTCATATTATCGGCGACGAATTCATCGGCTCGGCGCTGAAAATCAAGATAAAGCTCGCTTGACGGCGCTTTGGGCGACGGGCGGGAGAAGGAAGAGTTTTTCATAGTAAAACCTCCGAATGAGTGCAGAGTGCAGAATGCAGAGTGCAGAGTTAAGGAAGCTTTTCGCTTTGCGAAAAGCATTTATAATAAACCAATTTTATTATAACACAATTTTTACCAAATTGCAATAGGAAGATAAAAAATATTCGGTTTTGCATGAATAGCTGACAATGCTTTATAAACCAAATCAGCCATGTTAGCACTCGCAAAACGGGGTGCAGGGGCGAAGCCCCTGCAAGAAAGACTATGTCATCCTGAGGGCGCGCTCGCAAGCCGCTTGGCGCCCGAAGGATCTCGTGACGCGCAAATTGTTCTTTGCGCGTCGCGGTGCTGGCGAAGTGGTCTGCTCAGCACCGACCAAACTAAATTTATATGAATATGGAAAATCACTGTGTACAATCAATATTACACAGTGATTTTATTATTTTGCCTTTTAAAAGTGCAAACAACTACTTTTGACTATAATTATACGATTATGCACATTAAATCTCTTTGTGCCGGTTCCGCGCCGCCCTTGTAAATGGGGGCGGCACGAGATCCTTCGGCGGCGGAGCGGCTTGCGAGCGCCCGCCTCAGGATGACAACGTTTTTCTTGAAGGGGGCTGCGCCCCCTTCACCCCTGCATCGCGAGTGCGAACATAGCAAATTAAAATTTGTACAAATCTCTAAATATTAATTCACTAATATGGTTTAGCGGCTATCTAAACTTTTTCAATATAATTGCAAACCATCCTCAAAGTCCTCTGATTTTGTAATTCCATCACCGAAAACCAATCAAAATAATGATATAATATAAATGGAAGATAATTATTGACAAATCGAATTGTTAATGATATAATTATTATGTATTAATATGCAAAAACGGAGGAAATTAATAATGTCCAATCTTACCGGCAAAACACTCGTCGCGATCGGCGATTCCCTCATCTACGGCTCGAAGCTCGGAAACGAGGTCACTTGGGTCAACAAGCTCGCAAAAAAGCACAACATGACAGTATATAACCACGGTCTCAACGGCGGAACCGTCGCGCTCCAGACCGCAGAGCCGAACAAGGTGCCGATGTGCATCCGCTACAAGGATATGGAGGACGGCGCGGATTACGTCGTTGTTCTCGGCGGCGCGAACGACAAGCGTCTCTCGATCCCTCTCGGCGAGATTGATTCCGAGGACGAAGCGACCTTCTGCGGCGCGCTCAACTCCCTCATTCTCGGTCTGACCGCGAAATACCCCAAGGCAAAGTTCCTTTTCCTTACCAACTACGACCGCTGGAGATCGAAGAACCAGCAGGGTCTTTCCGACATCGACTACGTTGACGCAATGATCAAGGTCTGCGCGCGCTGGGGTATGCCCTGCTTCGACAATTACAGACAGGCGGGCTTCTCCTTCTACAATCCCGCGCAGTGCGAGTGGCTCGACGAGGGCTGTGTTCTTGAAGGCAAATCGAACCGCCACTTCTCGGACGAGGGCTACGACTTCCTTCTCACGAGATATGAGGCACTTCTGGAGGCACTTTGATGACCAAAAGAATCATCTCACTCGCGCTTGCGGCGCTGATTCTCCTCTCTTTCGCGTCCTGCGATAAGGGAGACCCCATCGAGACGGTAGCTCCCGATACGACAGAAGCACCCGCCGACCACACGCACGCGGACGGCGAAGAGGCGATCGAGCCCGAGGCGGCACCCGACTTCACCGTCTACACCGCGGACGGCAATCCCGTCAAGCTTTCGGATATGCTCGGCAAGCCGATCGTGCTCAACTTCTGGGCAAGCTGGTGCCCGCCCTGCAAGTCCGAAATGCCCGATTTCGACGAGATCTGCAAGGAATATGACGGAAAAGTCACATTCATGATGGTCAATCTGACCGACGGCGTGCAGGAGACCGTCGAATCGGCTCGCAACTTCATTCATATGATGGAGTACAGCTTCCCCGTTTACTACGATACCGACATGGACGCCTCGAACACTTACGGCATCCAGTCGATCCCCACAACCTTCTTCATTGACGCCGAGGGAAAGCTTATCGCATACGCAAACGGCGCAATGGACGGCGAAACACTCAAACGCGGCATTGGAATGATCTATGCCGAGGAAAAATAATTATATCAGGTGAAAAAACATGAAAAACATTATTGAAAAGCAGGGATTCATCTGCGACATGGACGGCGTTATCTATCATGGCGACAAGATCCTTGACGGCGTGCGCGAATTTGTAAACTGGATGCTTGACAACAACAAAAAGTTTGTCTTCCTCACCAACTCTCCCGAAAGAACACCCCACGAGCTCTCGATGAAGCTTGAGCGCATGGGTCTTTCGGTCTCTCCCGACCATTTCTACACAAGCGCAATGGCAACCGCGGAATTTCTGCGCAGTCAGGCGCCCGGATGCACCGCATACGTAATCGGCGAGGCTTCCCTCTCCAAGGCTATGTACGACCAGGGCATCTACATGAACGACGTCAATCCCGATTACGTCGTTGTCGGTGAGACCCGCACCTATTGCTTTGAGAAGATCGAAAAGGCTATCGCTCTCGTCAACGCGGGCGCAAAGCTGATCGGCACCAATCCCGACACCGTCGGCGTTACCGACCGCGGAATTATGCCCGCGACCGGCTCCTTGGTTGCTCCCATCGAGATCGCAACCGGCAAGAAGGCATATTTCGTCGGTAAGCCCAACCCCGTTATGATCCGCCACGGACTCAAGCGTCTCGGATGCCATTCCGAGGACATTGCCTTCATCGGCGACCGTATGGACACCGACATCATCGCGGGTATTGAATCGAACGTTGACACCATCCTCGTTCTCAGCGGAGTTACCGCGCGCGAGGATATCGGCAACTTCCCCTACAGACCCAAATACATTTTCGGCGGCATCGGAGACATTCTGGAGGCTGCGAATGACTGATAAGTCCGGCATCAAATACGCCGCCGTTCTGCTTTTACTGATATTTGCGGCGGGAATGCTGACTTCATGTAATATCTTCGGACTGGGTGGCGAGACGATCATACTGACCGACGAGGAAAGCGAGATCATCCCCGCTCCCGAAACCGACCCCGAAACAGAGCCCTCTGCTCTTCCTCCCGAAACCACCGCGGAGGTCACAACGGAATTACCCGAAACCACTCTCCCCGAGACAACGGAGGAGGTCACAACAGAGCCCGAGCCCGAAACGACTCCCGAGCCCGAGGTGACCGAGACGCCCTGGTATCTCGTTCTGATCAACCCCTGGCATCCGCTCCCCGAGGACTACACCTTTGAGTTGACCACAGTGACAGGCAAATATCAGGTCGATTCGCGCTGTGCCGATGCGCTCAAGGCGATGCTTGCCGACTGCAAGGCGGCAGGATACACGCCCTATATCTGCTCGGCGTACCGCACGTGGGACGATCAGGTCTACCTCTTTGACAAAAAGGTGAAATCCTTTACCGACAAAGGATATTCCGAGGCGGAAGCAAAAGTTCTTGCCGCAAAGGAGACCGCCGTTCCCGGAACGAGCGAGCATCAGCTCGGTCTCGCCGCGGATATCCTCTGCACCTCGCGTCCCTGGCTCGACGAGGGTCAGGCGAACACCGAAACGCAGAAGTGGCTTATGGCTAACTGCCACAAATACGGCTTCATCCTCCGCTACCCCAAGGGTACAACCGACATCACGGGCATCATCTACGAGCCCTGGCATTACCGCTACGTTGGCGTTGAGATCGCAACCGAGATCATGACGCGCGGGATTACTCTTGAAGAATATCTGGGAAAGATCGGCGCGCCCTAAAGTGCCGTTGAGACAGATTAATGAACAACACACAGAAAAAATTTGCAATGAGAATGGCAGTGCTTTTGCTCTGCCTTCTCGTATTTGCGTCAATTCTTTCATCCTGCGGTTATTTTACCGAGCAGTTCCTTTCGGAATACGCATACGGCATTTACAGTCCGGATGATTTTCTTGAAAACGATGAAACGACGCGAAGACAGCCGACGGTGATCACGCAAAATTGGCCTCAAAATACCGAAAGATCTCCTTCTACCACGCGTGCTCCCGAGGCGACACGTGCTCCCGAGACTACGCGCAAGCCGGAAACCACAGTTCCCGAAACGACGGACAACATCCCCGATGAATTCCAGAATCACGTCTTTCTCGATATGAAGGACAGCGGAAGATGTGACGAGCTTGTCGGTAACGTGCTTGTGACCGTCATTCTCATAACAGATTCCGAGGCGGCGTGGAGTGTGGATGACACAACTGCGGCAAAAAAGACACTTTATGAGCAGGAATTGCTGCTTGAAACCGCCGCCGCAAAATACGGCAAAAAGCTCGATATAGTCTTCTCGTACATAAAAGTCTCCTATTCCGGCAAGATCATGTCGGGTGACGAACCGGAGTCTTGGCAAAATGCAGTTGCCCTCTCTGCGGGTTTTTCGAGCCTGAACAAAATGCAGACCGAGCTTGACAACTCGAACGATTACGATTCAAATCCCGTCGCATTCCTTCTCAATAAACCGGGACGCGCATACGCAAACTGGTCGACTTCAACAAGCCGCACCGAGAGAATGACCCTGTTTTCATCCGATCTTACCTCATTCAGCCACGAGATCTGCCATCTCTTTGGCGCGCAGGACTATTATTATCCCGCAGAGGTCAAGGAATCTGCCGAAAATCTCATCCCCGAAAGTATTATGAACAGCGGAGAGCAGTTTGACGCTTTCACGGCATTCTGCATCGGATGGGACGATGAGATCGACAAAAACGCATATGATTTTCTCGCCTCAACCGCTCATCTGACGAATGAGTATCTGAACGCGGAAAACGAAAAGCAGTCAACAACCGGCAACGTCACGGATTTTTATCTTTCAAATTACAAGGGAACATACACCGGATACCTCGACCGCGGTGTTCCGAACGGTCAAGGTTCAATGAAATACGACAACGGAAACAGCTATGAAGGCTCCTACCGTAACGGCAGCCACCACGGAAAAGGCGTTTTCCGCTGGAATGACGGTGCTGTTTATGACGGCGATTGGGTAGACGGCGATAAGACCGGTAAGGGAACTATGACATATGCGGACGGAGACTCTTACTCCGGCGACTGGGTCGATAACGAACTTCACGGAAAAGGCACCTACACATGGGCAAGCGGATCAAAATACGTGGGCGACTGGGTAAACAGCGAACGCACGGGTCAGGGTACGTATACCTGGAATGACGGCAGTGTCTACAAGGGCGCATTTGTTAACGGCGTCCGCACGGGCTACGGTGTTATGACCAATCCCAACGGCACACGTTACGAAGGTTACTACGTTGACGGCAAATATGATGGTCAAGGAACCTACACGGCCTCGGACTATTCCTATACGGGAAGCTTCAAGGGCGGCAAGTTCCACGGATACGGCAAGATGACCTGGTCGGACGGCGCATATTACGAAGGCGATTACCTGGACGGCAGCCGCCACGGTCAGGGTACCTATAAATACGCCGCAGGCCACGTATACGTCGGCGCCTGGGAGAACGGCGAACGCTCGGGCTACGGAGAAATGTCCTGGAACGACGGCTCGTCATACGCAGGCTATTGGCAGAACAGCAAACGCCACGGCTACGGAAAATACATAAACAAGAACGGAACAGTATTTGAAGGTCAGTGGTATAACGATCAGTTCCAGTCATAAAATTCAAAACCCGCCCATTGGGCGGGTTTTTTCATTAACTTTTTACTTTTCACTCCGCATGCGGCAGCCATGCGGCAATATCACTTGCCATATCCTTGCCGGCGGAGGCATAATCGATGAGGAAGAATTCGCGTCCGTCCTCATCCTCAAAGCGGCATTTGATCATGCAGGGATCGTTTCCAATCTTACTGCCGATCTGCGTTTCGCATTCGATCTTGCCCTTCTTTCTCGCAAACGTGAAATCAGATTTCGCGTCCTTTCCGAGTCTTGAATCCGCCGCAAGCGTCAGCGGACCGCGCGAGAGCGAAATGAATCTGTCGTCCTCGTCATTGTGGCGAACGGGCACGGGCGGTCTCATCCTTCCGCAGGTGTTGATATAGAGGACGTCCATATCCCATTTTTCGGGCAGAGTCTCGCGGATCGACATATCGAGCTCAATTTCGACCTCGCGCTCGCCCGCGGAAATTTCCATCTCTGCATAACCTTCAAAAATCCTCGAGTTATCGGGGATTTTTGTTTTTTTCGACCACTCGGGAACACGCAGACGGAGTCTGAAATTGCATGCCGACGAGATTTTCAGCTTGATCTTGCCGTCAGCGGGGTAATCGGTCTCGGTTACAAGCGTGATCTTGCCTTCGTCGGTCTCAATCAGAGTCTCTCCGGCTTCGTAGAAGTTGACGGTAACGGCGTCCGCGGACTGCATTACCGCATGCTTCGCAACAACTCCGACGCCCGCCGCGCCTATGCAGACACAGCAACCGTAGTAGCTCTTGTCAGCCATGAACTGAAAACCGCCGATCTTTCTTCCGCGGCTGCCGGGGATCAGGGGAGAATAGCTGTCAAAGGGGAGCGCGATGAGGGTCGGTTCACCCTCTCCAAATTCTTTTTTATATCTTTTTTCGATATATTCGGAGTCGATCGAGGCGATCATATTGATGTTGAGCGAGCCGAGGTAAGCGTTGTAGAAGGAGCGCTCCATCTCATCGGCAAAAATGCTCTCGCCCGTCAGGCGCAAAAGCTGTGAGCAGAGCTTCATCCAGGTGACGGTAACGCAGGTTTCCTGCATAATTCCGTCGTAAAACTGCGTCTGGCGCGTTTTGGTGTGGTCGAAGAGCTCGTGCGTGCATCCGCAGGAGCCGATGACGGAAACCTCGGTCTCAATTATCGACTTTGCGAAGTTTATGACAGCGGTTTTATATTTTTCATTTTCCGAAATGCGGTAAAATTCGAGAAGTCCCTCAAAGCAGGACATCATCTCGTATGCCTTCGCAACGCCGTACTGATAGGGCTTGAGGATGTTTTCGTATGCGCGGTCGAAGATATTGAGTCCCTTGGCACCGCCCGACTCAACGATGTATTTGCAGAAATTGAAATACTTCATCGAGCCCGAGAGTCTGAAGAGCCTTACCATCGGCTCGAGGATCGAGGACGAATTGAGTCCGAGCCAATGATTTGACGCCTCATTTATCGGGATCTGTCCCTCGCCATCGCCGATGCGGCAGATTATTTGGTCGGCTACGCGGCAAAGCGCGGAAACTATATCCTGCTTGAGCCATGTCTCGTCGGCGACGTCGTAAAAGTATTCGAGTCCGAGCATAACGTACTTGCGGCACCACATATCCCAAGCGCGGAACTGGGTCTCCTCTGTGAAGGACGAAACCTTGCCGTGGGTTCCGATGACCGAGAGCATATCGCGCACGGTTTCCTCAAGCACGGCGTAAAGCTCGCGGTCGCGGGAATATTCGTAGACCAGCGCGCCCGCACGCATCATCTTGCCCCAATATTCGCCGCGCCAACCGTTGTTGGTGCCGTCGATGGGATAGCGGAACTGATCGACAAATCTCTTCCACATTTCGCGGTCGAGAAGCTGATTTTCGGTCAGAAACGAGACCGCGCGGTTGATCTGTCCCTCGTATTTCTGTGTTAAGTTCAAATATTTCATTGCATCCATGGTGACCTCCGTCTTGCTTCGCAAGAATGGTTATCGCCTTCGGCGAATGGTTATCCGCTTTGCGGAATGGTTATTTGCCTTCGGCAAAATGAAAGGTGAATTTCCGCCGAGGCGGAAATTTTCATTTTTCTTACCTTAATTATACATCCCATTGCTCCCCTTGTCAATAAAAAAATTCAAGAAACGAATATTTACCCTAAAAAAACTAAATAATAATTACAAAATGAAGGAAAGGGTTATTTCATGCAAAGCTTTAACCATACACTAAACTGCGTTGGCGGACTGCACGCGCGTCCCGCGGGGGTCATCGTCAACGCCGCAAAGCAATTTTCATCCGATATTCTGATCAGAAAGCTTTCCGCCGAGGGCGCCAAGGAAGCCGACGCCAAAAGGCTGATCTCGCTTATGAGCCTCGGCGCGCGCAAGGGGGAGACGATCACGTTTTATATCAACGGCCCCGACGAGGCGGCTGCCGCAGAAAAGCTTCTCGCCGTTTGCCGTGAGACGGTGGGATGAGCGATGTCGAGTTCGGCAAAACACGCGCTCTACCGCGGAATCGGCATCGGCGAGAGCGCGGTTTACGGAAAGTTGCGCTTTCTTGGTAGTAAAAAGAGCACTCCCGCACCGCAATTCCGCGACAGACAGACCGAGGAGCGCGATTTCCGCGATACTCTCGACCGCGCCCGTGCGGAAACCGAGGCACTCCGCAAAAGAACTCTCGCGTCTGCGGGTGCGGAAGCCGCCGCTATCTTTGAAATTCACGAAATGCTCCTTTCCGATCCCGATTTCATCGACCTTGTGATCTCGGGGATATCAAAGGGGCTTCCCGCGGCAGTAGCGGTCAGCGAAGCTGGCGAGTCGCTCGCGGCAATGTTTGAATCGATTGACGACGAATATCTTTCCGCGCGTGCCGCGGATATGCGCGATATTGCCTCCCGCGTCCGCGCGATACTGCTCGGCGAGAGCGATTATTCGGAGTCCGGCGACTCCTCCGATATCATCGTCGCCCGCGATCTGACGCCCGCAGAAACCGCAAAGCTCGACCCCGATCGCGTTGCGGGATTCGTCACCTTTGCGGGGTCGGTTAATTCGCACACCGCAATTCTTGCACGCGCGATGGACATACCCGCCCTCATACGCGCCGAGGAATTTTCATCCGATCTGAACGGCGCGCCCGCGATACTTGACGCGCGCACCTCGACTCTTTCGGTCTTTCCGACGCCCGAGGAGATGTCGGATTTTGCCGACGAACTCCGCCGCCGCGATGCCGAAAAGAGTCGACTGCGCACACTCGCATCCCTCCCCGCCGTCACAAAAAGCGGCAAAAAGATCGCGCTCTACGCCAATATCGGTTCGCTTCCCGAGGCAGAGGCTGCTTACAAAAGCGGAGCCGAGGGGATCGGTCTTTTCCGAAGCGAATTTCTCTTCATCGGGCGGGAGGATCTGCCGAGCGAGGAAGAGCAGTTCCGCGCTTACCGCGAGGCGGCGCGTCTTTTTGCCGACAGACCCGGGCCCGTTGTGATACGCACCCTCGATATTGGCGCGGACAAGGTGCTTCCCGCACTCCACCTCGGCATCGAGGACAATCCCGCGCTCGGCTCGCGGGGCATCAGGCTATGTCTCGCACATCCCGAGCTCTTCCGCGCACAGCTCCGCGCCATCCTCCGCGCCTCAGCTTTCGGCAAGACGGCGATCATGCTCCCCATGATCAGCACCGCCTCGGAAATTGCGGCTACGCGCAAGCTTCTTTCGGAGGAGAAAAACCGCCTGCGCTTCGAGGAAGTGGCATTTGACGAGTCGATCGAGCTTGGAATCATGATCGAAACGCCCGCCGCTGCGATAATGGCACGCGAGCTTGGGCGCGAATGCGACTTTTTCTCGGTCGGCACGAACGATCTTTTTCAGTACACGCTTGCGGCGGACAGGCAGAATCAGAGTCTATCCTACCTCTACACCGAGGGCGGCGAGGCTGTTATGCGCCTGATCCGTATGGCGGCGGACGGCATCCACGCCTCGGGTGATGGCAAATGGCTCGGCATCTGCGGTGAGATGGCAGCCGACACCGCGCTTACAGAACAGCTCATCTCCCTCGGCGCCGACGAGCTTTCGGTCTCCCCGCCGTATATTGCGCGGGTTAAGGAAAGAATCAGAGAAATTGATTGAGTGCTCCGTGCAAGTGCGAAATTAACCTTCAACTAGTAACTATTTCCCGTCAGAGGTTCAAATGAAACTTTTTTCCAAATCACAAAAGACAAACCACCACCTCCTCGCCGTTTGTGACGGTGAGGCAGTCTCTCTCGAAGCCGTGCCCGACGAGGCGTTTTCCTCGGGCATGCTCGGCGAAGGATACGCGATCGTTCCGAAGGACGGAACAATCCTTGCTCCCGCCGACGGCGTCATCGAATCGGTCAGCGACTCGCGCCACGCTTACGCGATCTCCTCGGAGATCGGCGACCTGCTTGTCCATATCGGAATCGACTCGGTAAAGCTCCCCGATGCCTTTGAACCGCTCGTGGGGAAGAGCGAGAGCGTCTCGGCGGGTCAGCCTATCGCCCGCGCCAACTTGGCGAAACTCCGCGCGGCGGGCATAAACACGATCATCCCCGTGCTCATAACCGACAGACGTGCGGCGGGCGAGGTCAAGATCAAGTGCGGACCCGTCCGCGGCGGCAAGGACACCGCTCTTATCATCGAAAAATAAATATCCGATTATAAATTTCCGCAAAATTAAATAAAATCCGTTTTTTCGGTGGCTCTGCCGACGAAAAAACACCGCCAAGACGAGCAAAGCGAGTCCGCGCGCCGAGGGGAGCCGTCAAAATTTGAGATTTTGGCGGCGGCGATAAGCGCGCGTACCCCGCCGCGCGGGTCTTCAATTGTAAAACGCAGTTTTACAATTGCCTAATCAATTATAAAGGAAAAACCAAAATGAATGCTTCAACAACCAAACCCGCGCGCGGCGAAGGACGCCTTTTCGGCGTGCTCCAGAGAGTCGGACGCTCCTTCATGCTCCCAATCGCGCTCCTCCCGATAGCGGGACTCCTCCTCGGCGTCGGCTCGTCGCTGACGAACGCGGCAATGATCGAGAGCTACGGGCTCGAAAACATCCTCGGCGAAGGAACGATCCTGAATTCTATCCTGACAGTCCTTTCCGCCGTCGGATCGATCATTTTTGACAATCTGCCGATCATTTTTGCCATGGGCGTTGCCCTCGGCATGGCGGAAAGCGAAAAGGCGACCGCGACTCTCTCCGCCGCCATCGCCTTTTTCGTCATGCACGCTACCGTCTCTACTCTTCTCGATCTCACGGGCAAGATATCCGACGGCTCGCTCCATGAGGGTAGTATTGCCGAGGTCGTCGGCATAACCTCACTCCAGATGGGAGTTTTCGGCGGAATCATCGTTGGTCTCGGCGTTGCCGTGCTCCACAACAAGTTCTACAAGATCAAGCTCCCCACCGTCATCTCCTTTTTCGGCGGAACGCGATTCGTTCCGATCATTTCAACCGTTGTTTACGTCGGCGTCGGCGCGCTGATGTTCTTCATTTGGCCCTTCATTCAGGAGGGAATTTTCGGACTCGGCAACCTCGTTCTCAATTCGGGCTACGTCGGCACAGCGGTCTACGGCTTTATCGAGCGAATACTGATTCCCTTCGGACTCCACCACGTTTTCTACCTCCCATTCTGGCAGACGGGCGTTGGCGGAAGCGCGATGGTGGACGGCACCCTCATCATGGGCGCGCAGAACATCTTCTTCGCCGAGCTTGCAAGCCCCGCGACAGAGGTGTTTTCGGTCTCGGCAACGCGCTTTATGTCGGGTAAATTCCCCTTTATGATCTTCGGACTCCCCGGCGCGGCGCTGGCGATGTACACCTGCGCGAAGAAGGAGAAGCGCAAAGTCGCGGGCGGACTTCTCCTTTCGGCGTCGCTGACGGCAATGCTGACCGGCATCACCGAGCCGATCGAATTCACCTTCCTCTTCGTCGCGCCCGCGCTCTACCTCTTCCACTCGCTCTTTGCGGGACTTTCCTATATGTTCACGCACCTTTTCCGCGTGGGCGTCGGAATGACTTTCTCGGGCGGAATTATCGACCTTTTGCTCTTCGGAGTCCTTCAGGGTAACGAAAAAACGCGTTGGATCGCGATAATCCCGATCGGAATCGGCTATTTCCTTGTCTACTTCCTCCTTTTCCGCTTTATGATACGGAAATTCGACTACGTCACTCCCGGACGCGAGGACGACGGCGAGACCAAGCTTTACACCCGCGCCGATTACAATGAAAAGAAGCGGAAGGGCGCTGAGGTTGCGGGCGAGCCCGAGATGTCGGATGCCGCTGTCGGGCTTGAGAGCACGTCATCGCTCATCGTCCGCGGTCTCGGCGGACGTGAAAACATCCGCGACCTCGACTGTTGCGCGACCCGCTTGCGAGTGACGGTCAAAAACCCCGACCTTGTCACCGATTCGCTCCTCAAAATGAGTGGAGCCGCAGGCGTCATCCGCCGCGGAAACGGCGTTCAGGTCGTCTACGGCCCCCAGGTCAGCGTCATCAAAAGCGAGCTTGACGATTTTCTTGCGAAGAAATAATATTCAAACCCCATCCTTCTTCCCGCGCAATCTCCGCCAGAATATATGAAGAACTCCCGCGGGGAGTGCCGCGAGTGCCATAGAGAGCGAAAACCAAAGCTCGGCGGCACTCAGCGGAACTGTGCGCAGAATACTGCCGCCGAGATAGGTGAAAAAAAGCTGTACGAACGCCACAGAGCACATTATCAGGACAAAAAGCGGATTTTTAGAAAGTCCCGAAAAGAGATTGAGCCTATCGCTCCGCGAATTGAAGCAGTTGAAAAGTCCGAGAAAGACGAAAAAGGCGAAAAATCCCGTAAGCATCCTCTCTTCTCCCGCGCTTTCGGCAAAATGCGCCGAAACGCGATCCGAACAGAGGAAAAAGAGCGAGAGCGCGAAGCTGAAAAGTCCGAGAAAGGTTATCCGCGCGCGCATATAGGGCGAAAGTATCTCCTCGCCCCGCGCCTTCGGCTTTTCGCGCATGATCCTCTCCTCTGCCGCCTCGCCCGCGAACGCGAGACCGCCAAGGGTGTCCATGATTATGTTCAGCCAGAGCATCTGAACCACCGTTACGGGCGCTTCGATGCCGATAAAGGGTCCCGCCATCGAAACGCCGACCGCGGAAAAGTTGACCGTCAGCTGGAGGCAGATGAATTTGCGGATGCTTTTGAAGATATTTCTGCCGTAGAGGACGGCGTTTGCGATGCCGTCAAGGTCGTTTGAGAGAATGACTACGTCGCCCGCATCCTTCGCAACCGCGCTTCCGCACCCCATCGCAAACCCTACGTCGGCGGCGCGGAGCGCGGGAGCATCGTTTATGCCGTCCCCCGTCATGCCCGTGACCCGCCCCGCGCCTTGAGCGATGCGGACAAGTCTGCTCTTATCCGTCGGAAGCGCACGCGCCACAACACCGAGTCGGGGCAGAATTTCTGCTATCTCGGTGTCGCTCATCCGCGACATCTCATCCGAATCAATAACACGGTCGATTCTGCCCGAAAGAACGGCGCACTCGCGCGCGATCGCCTCTGCGGTCTCGCGGCTGTCGCCCGTGACCATAACCGTCTGAATACCCGCGCCGCGAAGCCTCTCTATCGCCGCGCGGGCGTTTTTTCTTACGGGATCGCGCAAAAGTATGCCGCAGACGAGCTCAAGCGACTCGGGGATCTTCTCTTTTTCCGGCAGACTTCCGCGATAGAGTGCAATCGCGACCGCCCGCGCGCCCTTTGCGCAACTTTCCGCAACCGCTAGCCGAAACGCGCGCTTGTTACCGCGGCATTTCGCCAGAATATACTCGGGCGCGCCCTTGTAGAGACAAAAACGCTCGCCGTCAGCCTCGACCTCGACCGCCGAAAATTTCCGCGCGCTGTCAAAAGGTATCTTTTTTATCACTTTTACACCGCTTTGCGGCTTCTTTATCGGCAAAAGCAGACCGCGGTCAGTAGGATTTCCGCCGATAACCTGCACGCGCCCGTCCTTTTTTCCGAAGGCGGAGGAGCTGTTGAACTCCGCCGAGATCATGGCAAGTCTTCCCTCACGCGGGCGCGAGCGCAAAAATCCGCCGTATCCGTCAAAAGCCTCACCGTTCGGCGCAATGACGGCGGAAAGGCGCATCTCGCCCTCGGTCAGGGTACCGGTCTTATCGGTAAAAAGCAGATCCATGCTCCCCGCCGCCTCGATTCCGACGGGCTTTTTGACAAGCACACCGCTCCGCGCCATCCTATGTACGTTTGACGAGAGCACCACCGCGATCATCATCGGAAGCCCCTCTGGCACAGCCATGACGACCACAGTCAGCCCGATCATAAATGCTTCAAGCAGTCTTTCGGCGACAAAATGCCAATCCGAGAGCTTTGAGAGGATTATTTCTCCCGAAAATGCGCTGTCGATGAGAAAAACGTTGACGAGATACGCGATTGCGACGAGTGCCGCCGATATGTATCCGATGACGCTGATCTGCCCCGCAAGCTTGCGCAGGCGTGTTTTCAGCGGACTTTCGCGCGTGTCAAGCTGAACCTCACGCGAGATCGAGCCGAGCATAGTCGCGCCGCCGACCGCCATGACCCGCATCTCACCCTCGCCCGAAACGGCGCGCGCACCGCGGAGCATTGACGAGGGCGACGACGGCGCAAGTCCCGCGTCATCACCCGGTATCTTTTCGACCTCGCGGCTCTCGCCCGTCATACTGCTCATATCGAGTCCGACTCTGCCCGAGATCAGCACTCCGTCCGCGGGAATCTCCTCGCCCGCCGAGATCATAACGATATCCCCGACGCAAACCTCTGAAAACGCGATCTCGCAGATCCCCTCGCGTCGGCGGACGCGACACCGTCCGTCTCCGCTTGACGCCTCAAGCTTCTCAAACGTGCGCTCGCTCCCGCGCTCGGAGAGCGTCGAGATCAGCGTTGCCAATACGATAGAAACCGCAATTCCGACCGTCTCCCAGACGTCACCCGATCGGAAAAGCAGTAAAATGTCCACGGCGAGGGCGCAAAGCAATATTTTTATGACGGGATCACCGAGGTTTTTGATAAATGCCAAAAGAAAGGACTTCCTTTTCACCCTCGGAAGTATATTTTCGCCATGCTTTTGACGCGACTGGCGCACCTCCTCGGCGCTCAGTCCATCATGTCTTTTTATAGTCTCCAATATCTGCATATAGCGCCTCGCATGAAAGTTTTTACTGAATTTTATTCATTCTCCGCCATTAATATGACCGCGGGTATCCCCGAATGTGTCTTTTCCTTTAAAATCAAATGGAATCTATTGACTTAAAGAACAAAATAAGGTATAATATTTTTATCGTTTATGAAACGAAATAAAATTTTAAAGAGGTTTAATACTATGCGTAGAACACTCTCGATCATCCTCAGCGCTATTATGCTTCTTTCCGCTTGCGTTTTTGCAATCCCCGCATCCGCTGCCGAAGGAACCGCCATCAATACCGCTGACGAATTCCTTAACATGGCGGCTGAAGGTACATATTACCTCAACTCCGATATCACCCTCTCGGGCACTTACGTCAACGCTTTCAAGGGCACCTTCGACGGCAACGGCCACACCGTAACCGTTTCAAGTCCCATGTTCGCTGACTTCTCCGGTGTTGTAAAGAATCTTACCATCAACGGCGCAGTTAACTATATGGACGCCGACGCCGCTGCCTTTGCGGTTCTTTCCAGCTACGGTATCCAGGCTGAGAACGTAACCAACAATGCCAAGGTTACCGTTATGGGTAACGGTCAGTACGCTGCAGGCTTTGTTTGCATAGACAAGGCTACACAGAACGACAAGAGCAGCGAGGGAAGCTCCTTTACCAACTGTGTAAACAACGGTGAGATCTACATCGACTCCACCGTAGCTAAGAATCCCACCGCTGCAGGTCTCGTTGCACGCGCGGACAGCATCACCTTCACCGGATGCACAAACAACGCAAAGGTCACCTCCAAGGGTAATATTGCTGTTGCTGCAGGTATCTGCGCCCGTATTTCTCCCGTTGCCGGCAACAACAATGCTATAGCATACAACTGCGTAAACAAAGGCGACATTACCTCGGTTGAGGCATATGCAGATGCAGCGGGCAAGTTAAGCACCGGCGCATCCGAGACCGCAGGTCTCTTCGCTAACATCGGCGTAAAGAGCAACGTTGGTACTTACATCGTATACGGTTGCGTAAACAACGGTAACATCACCGGTACTTACAGAACCTCCGGATTTGTAGGCTACTGCTACGGCTCTGGTACAAACCAGTACCTCGATCTCCAGTTCTGCATCAACACCGGTAACATTACCTACGGCAGAACCGCTTCCTCTGACTCTAACGTTTACGACTGGTGCGGTCCCTTCATTGGCTACACCAACACCAAGGAAACAGTTGTCAAGTACAATATCGACATCGGTTCCTACACCAAGGATCCCGCTTCCATCAACAAGAACCCCGGCATGAGCTTCTTCGGATGCTCCACTGCTGACGTAATGGTTTGCGATATTCAGCACAACTACCTTATCAACAAGGAATCCTTCTCGTACTACACCTATGCATCCTCCGATGACAACGCGGCTCAGAGACACGTTATCGATGAGTGCGACGGCGTTCTCCCCGTAACTCTTGAGGATCTCAAGTCGGGTAAGATCGCGTACATCATCAACGAGGCTGCAAAGGCAGACGATTACGGCTATGCAGAAGGATACGCTTTCTATCAGAACCTCGGTTCCGATGACCTTCCCACCGTTGATTCCACTCACGGTTGGGTAACCCTTTCCGGCAGCAATTACGTAAACGGTGATCCCAACGCAACCGAGCCCGAGGCTACCACCGCGGCGCCCGAGGTTGAAGAGACCACCGCAGCTCCCGAAGAGGGCGACGTTACCACCGCTCCCGAGGGCGAAGGCGAAACCACCACCGCTCCCGAGGCACAGCAGACCGAGGCACAGCCCGGCGACACCGAGCCTGCAAAGAGCGGCTGCGGCGGATTCGTTGCAGGCTCCGTAGCAATCGTTGCTATTCTCGGAACTGCTCTTATCATCAAGAAGAGAGACTGATTCAATAAAAAAGAACCTCCCGAGGGAGGTTCTTTTTTATTAGGGCAAAGAGCAAAGTTAACTCTGCACTTTTACGCAATTCACCCTTCCGCTTCTCACGGTGCAGGCGTCGATGGCGATGATGCCGTCGGCGTAAAAGGGATCGCTCACAGCGCCGTCGCCGTGTTCGGGGCATATCCCGCTGATGTGCGAATGTCCCCAAGCCGTATTGACGTGTCCGCAAACGACCGTCTTTCCCGGCTCGCGGATACCGCGAATACAGCACATCTCCATACCGTTGCGCCATCTCGCGCGGTGCCATTCAAGTCCGTCAGCCTCGCGCCAGTTCGGATTGTAATGATATACCGCGGTCATATCAACGATTTCGACATCAAGCGGTATCCAGCCGTGGCAGAAGATGTATTTATCGGTCTCGTAAAAATCAACGGCGGTCGGCAACAGCTCGGTGTAATAATCTGACGCGCGGACGCGCCTTATCAGCTCGTCGGGATAAAGCAGGGCTTCGTTGATGCTCATACCGCTGAGCGCGAGGACAGTTCCCCACGTGCCGTTGCGGTAATGGTATGAGTCGCCCGACGCGATCCTCGCAAGAGCGCCCGCGGCAATATCCTGCAGGCATTTGTCGATAAGCTCCTCGTGATTGCCGAAAATATAGATCAGTCTGCCCTCTCTGTGGAGCGAAAGCAGTAAATCGACCGTCTCGCGCACCTGCTTGCCTCTGTCGAGGGCGTCACCGACGACAACGAGTTTGTTTTCGGGCGACGAGAAAAATCCCGCCTCGTCAAGTGCCTTTTTCGTCTGATCAAAAAATCCGTGTATGTCCGCAACCGCAAACAATGCCATGTCTATCACCGCCTTTCCTATCATTCCGCTTCAGCGGATATATCACTGCTCCCATCGGGAGCACTATTCATCTTCATCCTCAACTTCGATATAGATGACCTTTACGTTTGCCGAATCTCTTGAGATGATCTCAAGCTCGACCTCGCGTTTCAGCTCGTAGGTCTTGCCTCCGACCTCCGCGAGAGCCGAAAACTCGTATCCGATCGAGGATATTTCGCCATCGGCGCCGACCTTTATATAGGTATAAGCCGTAACTTCGCTCAGTTTCACCGAGGACGAAAGCACTCCCGCGCGCAAAAGAAGATTGCCCGCGATATTATTCACGGCGTTTTCTCTCAGCGTGAACGCCAGCATTGACCCATCCGACCGCGCGGAGTCCATGCCCGCGCAATGCTCAAAGGCAAAAAACGAGGTCGTGAAGGGATAGTAGAGCGTGAACGCGAGATTGTTCGCGTTTACCGTGGTATCGACGAATATGCTTCCGCCGTCGATCTGCGAAAATCCGCGGCGGCGGTTGAAGTGGGTCAGGGTCGTGTGCCTTCCCGTGCCGTCACCAAGATCGAACGCCTTATCAATGCTTGCACCGATCTTCGAATTGTAGGCGTAGACGGTTTTTGAGGTCAGTGGCAGCTTCATCGAGCCCGACGAGATCATCATATCGTCGCGCACGGAATACTCATATTTGCTGTAGGATGAAGTAAAATCCGCGATCTCGCCGATGAGAGTGGAATATTTTGCCACCGATTCGTCATCCGTGAAGAAAACGTAATCCTCCGCATTCGGCAGAGTGAGCGCAAAATCCTTGGCGATATCGGTTTGTGTAGTTTCGGTCCTGATTTCTACCGTCATAAGCACCTGACCGCCCATGCTGACGGAAAGCCCGATCTCAACAGCCGAAGAAAGCATATTTGCCATGCTGTCAACTCGCATAGTAAGATAAGTTTTATCGAAAGCGACGTTGTATTCTGTCGGCAGACCGAGCATTTCGCATATCAGGGCTTTTCCGCTGTCGCCAAGCTCGGTGAAGGTCAGGGTATAATCCTCGCCATCCTTCTGCATCTCACCGCCGGTGAAGGCTGTGCTTATCGGCATATCTGCCACAATAGAGAGAAATCTTTCGCGGCTATAACCGCCGATGCGGCATTTGCCGAGCTCATTTTCGGTATAAAGCTCGTTTTCGACAAGGTAAAGATTCTCAAATCCGTCCTTGCCGCCGCGGCGGAAAACCGCGGATTCGCCCTTGACGCTGAGCTCGGAATCGGTTTCCGTAAAGGTTTCGGAGCCCAGAACGTCGATTACAAGCGACGTCAGCGTGTGTCTGCGGAAAGAATAATACAAAGAAGGACGCATTTCGACGAGGTCGAGCAATTGCTTCGGTGAAAGAAGCTCAATGTCCTCGACATCAGGCAAAGTTGTCTCGGGAATCTCTTCGGTCTCGGGCGCAGAAGTAACTTCTTCGGTAACTTCCTCGGTCGGTTCGGGTTCAGGAAGAGTTTCCGTCACGGTTGCGATCTCTTCGGTCACAGACGCGGAAATCGCGGGTTCATCGGGGATCTCGTGTGCGCAGGAAGAAAAGAGCATCAAAGCGGCGAGTGCGAGTGCCGCATGGCGCTTCATTCCTCCACCTCACAGCCGATCTCGCGCATGAGCCCGATCATTTTTTCATCGGGAGTGAATTTGACGTAGCCTTCGCCGTCGCGCTCGGGAACCTTAAAAACCCAGGAATTCGGAGAGAAGGGCGAGGGACGGTAATCGTATACGGCTCCGTCGGGCTTTTTTGACTTTTCGTCGCGGTAAAGCTTGCCGCCCGCGATCGAAACACGGCAAACCGTGCGCGTGACCTTGCCCTTAAGCTCGGTTATGACGAGGTCGGGCGGAGTTCCGTCCGCGGCGGACTCGATAATATACGTGTACCCCGAAAGGAGAAATCTCGAGCAGAAAAGCACGCCGAAGAGCGCGATAATGAATCCCGCGGTCAAGAGGATCGGCTTATATTCAGCGAGAATTTCCGAAAGGAGTATCAACGCGCCCGCGCTACCGAGGATCGCAAAGGCAATCGCCTTCGTGGTGCCGTCGGCAGATTCGGGTTTATAGGAATAGATCGTGATCATTTGCCTATACCGAGAGCGGAAAAGACCTGCTCCTTGATGTCGGTGGAGACGCTGTCGATATCTCGCGATGCATCAACAACTACCACATTCTCGCCGCGGCTCTTGAGAAACTCGATGGCGTCAAGATAGTTGCGGCGTATGCGCGCCTGCTTGTCATCGCCGTCATAAATTTCCTTATCGGCGCGGTTCTTGTCGCGGCGCTCCTTGGTGATCTCGGTGGGAACGTCAAGGAAGACGAAGAGATCGGGCTTCATCGCCTCGATGCAGGGCTTGTTCATGGCGTAGATATCCTCCATCGAGATGCGGGAGGTCGTGTTGTACGCCATATTCGAGAGATAATAGCGGTCGCAAACGATATTCGTGCCCTTTTCGATGAGGGGGCGCATGAATTCGATGTGTTCAAGGCGGTCGGCGACGTGGAGATACGCCATACTCTCGGTCAGAAACTTGACTCCGCCGTAAAGACCCGAGCGGATGATCGCGCCCGCAGCGTTGCGCTCGTTCGGCTCGCGCTCGTAAAGACAGGGTCTGCCCGTCGCTTCTGCGACAGCGGCACGGAGGCGCTCGGTCTGCGTGGTCTTGCCGCAGCCGTCACAGCCTTCAAAAACGATAAAATATCCGCGTGTGTTGTTCATGGGATATACCTCTTTGCATATTAGTTCAGTTTAAATTATACCACAACGCAAGCGGAAAGTCAAGAAGGGAGGACAAAATTGAGGGCTGCGTGAATTGTTCGCGGAAAGGTTGCAAGTGGGCGATTTTTGTGGTATAATATAAATGAACATTGATTTAATCTCCAAGAAACCAATATAAATACAGATTTTTCACATCATCCAACCTGTCCCATTGGCAGAAAATCCCCGGAATTGCTTGTATCATAATAGGAGTATCGGACAATGAAAATCAGAAAAAATAAAACTAACAATATGCCAAAATCCCCTTGCATCATGGAAATGTCAAACATCGATTTTGGTTCGCCCGATCAACTGTTTCGCCCGTATAAGCACTCGCCGTGTGCTGAAATATTTCATCGGAATCTGAAAGAAAATACAGGGATCGAAGCTGTTGCTACATTTGTATACGGAGATCTTAAGCTATATCCGCAGATGCAATTATTTGTATGGGTGCAAGACTCGGCGGCTACAGAGCAGATCTTGCAAAATACCCCATATCAGTCCTGCGGCCGCAATCATCCGTTGTTCCGGACTATTATAGAGTGCCTGATCGATGCGCTTCAAGAGAATGACAATCAAGCATTGGCGAGCGTATCCGACCTTTGGAATATGCAGCAGGTGAACGATGCAAACGGCGAAGATAAAATATACGTCAGCGTTACGCTTCTGTCTTATTTGCGATGCTACACAGACGATGTATTCGGCGCAACCAAAAATGAGGTTTCCGAGGCTTTTGCGGAACACTTCCCATCCTACGAAAAATTAGCGTGCGGCTCATACTCTTTAGAAAGCGGACCGCTCGCGCATAACCATTTGTATCTGTTTTTCACTCCGGAGGATCAAAAACGCGCCGAAGCCTCGGGGGATATTGAAAAAATGAAACGGCTTGCTTACGATATTATCAGAACAAAAGACGTTCACGGATATATATCATACGAAGCGTATGCGCCTCAGACCGCCAATCGAAGACAGCTGACAAGTGAGCAGCTATTCTTTATCGCGAGAGAATAAAAAGCGGGCGACGTTTCCCAGTCTTGCATAAATGCTATCTGAAATGTGGTCGAGATGCCAGAACTCTGAACCTCCATTTGCGCGCGTAATTTGTGCTAAACCGGTTAATGCGCGAAAATGATTTCGGAATGTCTCGCAATCCTTGTGCGAATGGACTTGTAATTCCCCAAGGTAGATACCGAGGATATTTTCATAGTGCTCTGTAAAAACCACTTTTCCGTTTTCACTAAAGGTGACCTATTTGTAAGAACGATTCCATACCTCTCCGTTGCTTTGGTTATGCTATATCACAAAATAACAATATTGCCGAGCAATAACCGGTTGCACAAAGATGCCGATACCATAGTCAAAAGACTGCGGTATCGGCATCTTCTATTAAAAAACACATTGATGCTTGCTTTAGTTTCCCCCGGGGCCGTCTCTTCGCGCGCGGGTATCGGAGACTTCGATCTTGCCCTTGATATCGCCGGGTTTGGTAAGAGGCTTTTGCTCTTTATCTTTTTTCATATTCTTGTTTTCAGCCATATCCATCACTCCTTTCCGCTATTCAGTTTTCGCAAGTTTGAGCCGATTCATACAAGTCATTGGTTGGCGGCAGACAACTGTGATCCCGGCACACATAATAAGTGGTTTTGCCGTTTTTGAGAGGATAATCCTTTGTTGGATCTTTCAAAATGATAACCGCATCGTGCGGCAATTCAAGCGGCAAGGTGTTTTTATTTGCCGTTTCATCGGGTATGACGGTTATTTTCATTGGCGGATTCTCGTATTCGGAAAGGGCTGTCAAAAACATTGCGTGACCCGTCGGATACCTTGACGCGCTTTGCGCAAGGAATTCAATCTGCCGCTTTGCTTCTCTTTTGTATTTTTCCTCGTCTGTAAGAACTGACAAGCGGACAAGATCATAAGCCATAAGCGAATTTCCGCTCGGGATCGCACCGTCGTAGGTTTCCTTCGGGCGCAGGATCAGCTCCTCGTGGCCATTGCCGTACAGATAAAATCCTCCCGCACTGTCGCCGAAATCCGCTATAACCTTGTCGCACAGATTTTTGGCGCGGTTTAAATATTCGCTATCCAATGTGGCGCGGTACAGCGACAGATTTGCAAAAATATATGCCGAATAATCGTCAAGAAAGCCTCTGACGCCGCGTTTTTCCATATGGAAGCTGACGTAGAGCGTGCCGCCTTCGCACAGATGTTTTTGTATGAAGCCGTCCGCATTTTGCGCGGCGGAAAGATATTCCTCCTTTCCGCAGGCAATATAAAGCTCGCACATAGCGGCGATCATCAGACTGTTCCACGAGGTTAATATCTTCTCGTCGCGATACAGAGAGTGCCGATTTTTTCGGTAATCATAAATCGCGTAGAGAAAAGGCTCAAATTCTTTATTATCAGGATCGCTTTTTAACAGATTCGGAATATTTTTTCCTTCAAAATTACCTTTTTCCGTGATGTCAAAATGACGGTTAAATCTCGCACCGTCCTCTTCTCCAAGCAAATTTGTGATCTCACTCGGAGTAAATAAATAGTATTTGCCTTCCTCGCCCTCGCTGTCGGCGTCTTGCGAGCTGAAAAATCCCCCTTCGGACGAGGTCATCTCGCGAAGAATATAGCTTGCCGTTTTTTCGGCAACGTCAAGGTAGATATCCTTTTTTGTGACCGCATAGGCCTTGCAATAGGCAAGCATCAGCAGCGCGTTGTCATATAACATTTTCTCAAAATGCGGAACGAGGAATTTTTTGTCGGTGGAATAGCGGCAAAATCCAAATCCGATGTGATCGAAGATTCCGCCGCGGTACATCTGCATCAGCGTGTGCTCCGCCATGTGCAGGCACGCGGAAATTTTGTTTTTCTCGCAGTAATCAAGCAAAAAGAGCAGATTGTGCGGCGTTGGGAATTTCGGTGCACGTCCAAATCCGCCGTGCTTTTCGTCATAGATGTGCTCGTATTGCGCCGCCGCGGTATGAATCAGATCAATATCCGGGATACTTGAGACGGTCTCCGATCTGTTCAGATGGCTGATGATTTCCTCCGAATCCCGCAAAAGCATACCGCGGTCGGACACCCATTTTTCGTGTATGGCGAGCAGCAGCTCGCGAAATCCTATCATGCCGCCCCGCGAGACTTTCGGGTAATACGTTCCCGCGAAAAAGGGCTTTCGGTCGGCGGTCATAAAGATACTTGTCGGCCAGCCGCCGCTTCCCGTGAAGGCTTGGCAGACTGACATATAGACACTGTCAATGTCGGGGCGTTCCTCCTTGTCAACCTTGATGGATATAAAATATTTGTTGAGTATTTCGGAAATTTCTTCATCCTCAAAGCTTTCGTGAGCAAGCACGTGGCACCAATGGCACGCGCTGTATCCAATGCTCAGAAAGATCGGCTTGTCCTCCCTTTTTGCACGCTCAAATGCTTCCTCCGTCCAAGGATACCAATCAACGGGATTGTCCTTGTGCTGAAGCAAATAAGGGCTCGTTTCGTTTGCTAAACGATTGCTCATATCTTCACCTCCGTTTTTTCTTATATTTTGGGCATTGCACGGCTGATTTATACGATAAATTGGCAGGTATGAGTATCCTGCCAATTACCATACTATTTATAACAAATTGGAGGTGAAAAGATGAAACAAGACGAAATGCCGGTTGGCTTTGCCATGGCTCTGGCGATGAATCCGGACGCGATGGAGAAATTCGCAACGCTTGGCGAAGAGCAAAAACAGAAGATTATCGCAGGCACACACGCGATAAAAAGCAGAGAAGAAATGCACCGATATGTAGATGATCTCGTGTCAACCAAGAGAAATGAAACCAAGGCATAAAATACGGTATTGGTTTTCGAGATGACAGGATTCTGAACCTCTGCGCGCGGCAAAACTTAGTGCAAACCAACATTTCGGTGTAGCCGCGCGCTATGGCAAACGCAAGCGTTTGCGAGGTTCATCATCAGTAATATTCAAAGAAATAAAGGCAACCCGAACAAGTTCGGATTGCCTTTATTTGGTCGAGATGACAGGATTCGAACCTGCGACTTCCACGTCCCGAAAATGGAAAATTATGTAAATTATAAGGTGCTTTATGAGTATTGCACGAAAAATCTTACCTTATTTCAACGTATATAACACCCAAACTGTGCAACTTTTATACCGCAAAATACTTAAAAACACACTTGCGTAGCAAACTGCGTAGCAAATCAAGCAAAATTGCGTAGCAGGAATTTTCATTATTATAATAGGTAATTAACTCACACGGGCGATCTTCGGATCGCTCTTGTTTTTTGAGTTCAAGCTGCTTAAAATACTTGATAATATTCCGAAGAAATTATTATATTATTCCGCAAACGCTTGACTTTGTGCCGCAAAAGTGATATACTTATACTGATAAATTATAAATTCGAAATCTCAACGTATCGAGGTATAGATAATGGCTATGACAACAAAACAAGCCGCAGAAAAATGGGGTATCTCCGACAGACGTGTCCGTACACTTTGTGTAAACGGACAGATTGACGGAGCGTGGCGCGAGGGCAAGCTCTGGTTTGTTCCCGATAATGCCACCAAGCCCGTAGATGGACGTTTCCGCACGAAAGAAACTCTTCTTGCACAAATCGAAAGAAAGAAAGTTGAACTCGACGGTCGCCGTCCGCTCACCGAGGGTGAAGTAGCGCGTCTTAACGAGGACTTTATGATTGAATATACCTATAACTCCAACGCAATCGAGGGCAATACCCTTACTCTGCGAGAGACCGATATGGTACTCAAGGGCTTGACCATCGACCAAAAACCGCTGAAGGATCATATGGAAGCCGTCGGACATAGGGACGCATTTTATTTCATTTGCGACCTCGTCAAGGAACGCACTCCGCTGTCTGAAACCGTTATCAAGCAGATCCACTCCCTCGTTCTCGCAGATAAACCTCTCGACCGTGGCGTATACCGCAGAGTCCCCGTCCGTATTATGGGCGCGAAGCAGGATCCCGTTCAGCCGTATCTGATCGAGCCGAAGATGAATGACCTTATGATGGAGTACGCAAACGACGATCGCAATATCGTGGAAAAGCTCGCCGACCTTCATATCGCGTTTGAATCGATCCACCCCTTCATCGACGGCAACGGCAGAACCGGACGCCTCATTATCAACCTTGAACTGATGAAAGCCGGATATCCCCCCATCGATATCAAATTCACCGATAGAATGCGTTATTACGACGCCTTCGACCACCGCTCCGAGATGATTAAGCTCTTCGCGGAGTATCTAAATAAGAGATTGGATCAATATTTGGAAGTATTAGAAACTTCTTTTTCGAAGACCGATGAAACGAAAGGAGTATAAAGTTTGAGTATGATACCAAAACATTTAATGTCCGAAGAAGATATTAAACTGCAGTTTATTACTCCTGCAGTAACTGCAAAATGGGATATTAGCAAAATTACCATGGAAACAAAGCTCACAGATGGAAAAATCAATCTGAAGGGCAATTTTGTTGTGCGTGAAAAGCCGAAGCGCGCAGATTATGTATTATATTTCGCTCCTAATAATCCCATCGCTGTTATTGAAGCTAAGGACAATAACCATAGTATTTCTTACGGTTTGCAGCAAGCAATGACATATGCTCAAATGCTCGACCTTCCTTTTGCATATAGCTCTAACGGTGATGGATTTGCAGAACATGACTTTTTGACCGGTATGGAGCGCCAATTTGGTATGGATGAATTTCCTACAGAACAAGAGTTAATCGCTCGTTATAAATTGGAATCCGGAATGACTGCTGAACAAGAAGCTATTGTAAAGCAACCGTATTATTCCAGTCAAAATACATATCCTCCTAGATATTATCAACGTATCGCTATCAATAGAACTCTTGATGCTATTGCACGCGGCCAGAATCGACTTCTGTTGGTGATGGCAACCGGTACCGGTAAAACCTACACCGCATTTCAGATTGTTTACCGCTTGCTTCAAAGCGGTGTAAAGCGTAAGATTTTGTATCTTGCAGACCGCAATATTCTCGTTGACCAATCGATTCAACAGGATTTTGCTCCTTTAGAAAAGGTTATTCATAAAATTAATGTTGCCTCGGATAACCCTAGCACTATAACATCTCATCAGGTGTATTTTTCCTTGTATCAGCAACTTGTCGGAGATGAAGGAGAAGAACATTTTCGCAAATTGTTCCAACCTGACTTTTTCGATCTTGTTATTGTGGATGAGTGTCACAGAGGATCGGCTAAAGAAGAAAGCCGATGGCGTTTGATTTTAGAATACTTTAAGTCTGCTACACAAATTGGTATGACTGCAACGCCTAAAGAAACCAAATATATATCTAATATCAATTACTTTGGAGATCCCGTTTATACCTACAGCTTGAAAGAGGGCGTAGAAGATGGATTCCTTGCTCCTTTTAAAGTTATCAATATTATGACTGATATTGGTGAAGGATGGCGTCCTCATCGTGGTCAATTGGATATAAACGGTGTTGAAAT
>JAGBYM010000093.1 GCA_017628755.1 Clostridia bacterium
CAAGGGTGTAGTTGAAAGCGTTGAATTTGACTGCGAAGAAGGTGTCACTCTCGCGCTTGATTGTGACACGGCGGCAGCCTTCTACCGCGCCGAAGTATTTGACGTCAACCGTAACCTCCGCCTCGCGCTCGGAAATCCCATCTGGAATGACAAATAAAAAGAAATGCCTCGGACATCTAAGTCCGAGGCATATTTTTATCTTATACTTTCTGTCAAAACGTCAAATTCGAGCTCTTTTACAAGATCAAGATATTTCTCGTACGAATTTTCGGTATCAACAAAAATTGCGTGTTGCTTTTTTTCGCGCTCTTCAGGGTTCGGAAGCACCATGTATTCGCCGTACAGGGTCTTAAGCAGAGTGTCGTAATCCGTGGGGATCGGATAGTTTCCGCCTTCAAATTCACCGAGCACCGTCTTTTCCAAAAGCTCACGGGGGTAGACGTTTTTGGAATAGCTCCTCGCTGCGGCAAAAAAGCTGTGAAGCTCCTTGCCGTTTTTCTTTCCGCTTTTTGCGATTTTCAGAAAAGGCTTCATCGGAAGCAGTTTGCAAAAAGCCATAAACAGCTTCTTTTTTGCGCTTTTAGTCTCATATCCTCGGCGGTACAGCGACTTGGCGATTACCACTTTGGACGACAAAAACTGCATCTTTTTCCCGAAAACCGATGCTTTGGCATCGTCGCAAGGAAAGATGTCAATATATATTCCCTGATGAACCAGAGGATCCTTCGGGCGGTATTTTTCAATGCAAGCGGTTCTGTTCAGCCTCAGCTTTGAGAAAAACATCGGCCAATGCTCGGAAAATTCTTTCTGTAGGAAAAAGACGTTTGTGTCAAGGTATTTGTCTGCTTCGCGAAGAAATCTGTCGTAATCCTCACGCATCATAAGAATATCGAGATCGTCATCCCAAGGAATGAACCCTTTATGTCTTACCGCACCGAGCAGAGTTCCCGCGAAAAGCTGATATTTTACTCCGATCAATAAGCAAACTCTGTCAAATTCGGTCAGTAATTTCAAGAGTGCCGCCTGATGCTCTTCCCTGCTTGCACTTTTCAATTCACGAATCGGCATTTCCTTTTACACTCCATTCGCAAAGAATATCGGCTATCATCGCCGACGCCCCTCCCGTTACCGCAGAATTAGGACGGCACATATCGCTGTATGCCTTACCGTCGGAAAGCAGTCTTGAAACGCCGTCATAAACTTCCTTCTCCTGCGTACCGAGTATCTTTACACTTCCGCTGAGAAGCTCCTCGCGTCTTTCACTCATTTCGCGAAGAATGAGAGTCGGCTTACCAAGTGCGGCAGCTTCCTCCTGAATACCTCCGCTGTCAGTCAGAACGAGATATGATTCGCTCAGCAGATTGTGGAACTCGGTCATTCCAATCGGAGAAGTCAGTCTGATCCTATCGTTGCCGTCAAGGATCTGGTGCGCTATCGCTCTGATCTCGGGATTCATATGGACGGGATAAATGATTTTGACTTCCGGAAAATCGCAAACGATACGTCTTATCGCTTCAAAAACGTTACGCATCGGTGCGCCGATGTTTTCGCGGCGGTGAAGCGTAAGCAATATCATCTTCGAATCGCTCGCCCAATCGTAAAGCGAACTCGTAAAATCCGAACGCACAGAACGGCTCAGCGCATCAAGAACGGTATTGCCCGTAACGTAGATGTTGTCGGGATTTTTACCGTCGGAAATCAGCGCATAACGCGCGGATTTTGTGGGAGCAAAGTCAATATCGGAAAGCAAAGATACAGCGCGTCTGTTAAACTCCTCGGGATATGGTGAATATATCGAATAGGTTCTCAATCCCGCTTCAACGTGGCCTATCGGAATGCGCTTGTAAAATGCAGAAAGAGCCGCGGCAAAAGCCGTGGTGGTATCACCGTGCACAAGAACCATATCGGGATTTTCCGATTCAAGCACGGGCTTTATCCCCTGCATTATACATTCGGTAATATCAAAAAGACTCTGGCCTTCCTTCATAACCGAAAGATCGTAATCAGGAAGGATACCGAAATCCTCAAGCACGGTATCAAGCATCTCTCTGTGCTGACCGCTGACGCATACCACGGTTTCAATACCGCGGCGTTTTTTCAGTTCAATTATCAAGGGGCACATTTTAATTGCATCGGGTCGCGTACCGAAAACAACCAGTATTTTTTTCATCTTTGCCCTCCGTTTTTGATAAAACTATGGGGATTCGTAAGTTCGAATCCCCGTATAAGTTTAATTATGCTCAGTTTTTGGGAGCGCAGAAAAGCTCCGTTACGTTCTTTTTGATCGATTCGATCTCAGGATAAAACTCCATATGCATCTCGCCGACCACATTCTTTCCTTCGATAGATCTTATACCGATGAATTCATAATCCACAATCGTCTGTGCAAGCTCGGTAAGCTGATTTGACGCACAGTCGGAGATCATATAGTCCGCCATAAGCACGGCAGCATCAAGGATAAACGTCTCATCGGCCTCAGCACGCTCCAATGATTTCTCATAGAGTGCATTCAGATACTGACGCTGACGGAGCATTCTTGCGCTGTTGGTGCTGTCGTCCAATCCTTTTCTTGAGCGAATATAAGTCATTACCTTTTCGCCCATCAAAGTGACAGTTTCGCCCTTGACAAGTTCATCATCAACGCCCGAAAAATCATCGAGCACAGTTACCTCTACACCGCCTACAAGATCGTTGAAAAGAGGAACCGACTCCATGGTTACGGAGACGTAATGATCAATGTTTACGTTATAAAGCAACGATGACACTGTATCAGCTGTGTTACGGCAGCTGACAACCTTACCGTTGCCGTAAGCATAGGCAAGCGCAAGCTGCTTGTTAACAATACCGATCTTCTCGCCCGCAAGTCCGAGCACGGGAACGTCCGCCATCGTATCGCGGTTTATATGAAGAGCCGACACGGTTTTTGCTACGTCATCTATAACTATAAGCATAACAAAATCTGCTTGTCTTGGATTGGTGTATCCTTCGATAACATCCGCCTCAGTGTAGGCGTCCAAACCCATTACAAGCAAGGTACGTATTCCGTCTCTGAATTCATACTCAGTTCCGTTATATTCAATAACAGACTGCGCGCCGAATGAGCCTTCGGGAAAATAGGTTAAATTCCTGTTTTCCCAAAGACTAACCATCAGCAAAGCGGTAGATAAGAGAAAGATGAATGCAAAGACTACAGCAGCTATCTGCAGATAATGCTTTTTACGTTCTCTTGATCTGCCCATGATAAATTTTTACGTACAGATCAGTTTTCTCTCTTCTTGAGAGTGTAACCGATAGCACCAAGAGCAACTACGGATGCTACCATGATAGAAACGTAGATCCAAGCATTGCTGGAGTCACCGGTAGAAGAAGATCCGCCGGGATTGGTGTTGTAAACGAGAGCGAAGGGAGAGAGTGTGCTTACCTGGAAGGTAATGGTCTGATTAGCCTCATCCATGGTATCCTCAACTACTTCCCAGCCGTTAGCGGTAAGGTGAGCAACGCCTACGATGTTACCGAATACTTCGGGCTTAAGGGTGATGATGAAGCCCTCGTGCTTCTCGTGGTGAGTGCAGTTGTAGGAGCTGATATCGAAGAGAGAGCCTACTGCGAGATCCTTGTGATCAAGACCGTGGCTCTTCTCGAAATCCTTCATAACTGCAAGAAGTTCGTTGTTTGCATCGCTGTTGAGGTTGATAATGTCATTGTAAGCCTTCTCGAAACGAGCGCGGGTAGCGTCATCAAGAGTGTGACGGTCAGCCCAAGAGGTAACAACGATCTTACCGGTGCAATCGGGGGTAACAGGCTTGAAATCCGAAACCTGAGGAGCGGGAACTCCCGAGGGGCTGGAGATGAAACCTCCGAGTGCTGCAAAAGCGGGAACGCTCATTGCAACTACGAGTACGACGGTCATGAAAAATGCGAAAAATCTTTTCATTTTCATTCTTCCTTTCTGATGTAGAAAAATTAAATTAATTTACTTTTTTATTCGAAACACAAAGGAGTTCCCTTGTGAATTCGCTTATGTAATCGAGGCACTCCGGTCCGAAGTGTTTCCGGATAACCTCCGAAGCCTTTCCGATCTGCGGCTGTCTTGAGGTAAGATTGTGGCAATCCGAGCCGATAACATTTATCATACCCGAAGCCAACATATTAAGTGCTTTGCGCTTTTTGAAATATCCGCAGAAGAAGCTTGCATTGACCTGCGTCAGAACACCGCTATCAAGGATTCTCTCCCAAACGTCCGGAGTCTGAAACGAAAGATAACGTTCGATATGCGCCAGAACGACCGTAACGCGTCCCGAGCGCGACAGAGCCGCGACTTCCTTGAGGGTCATTTCCGACCATCTGCTGAAAGGCATTTCAAGCAACAAAGTCTTGCTGTCTCCTGCGCAAAGAAGTTCAAGCTCGCCAAGTCGGCTGATCGAGTCGTAAAACTTAACCTCGGCACCGAGTATTATCTGCGGAAGTCCTGTAAGATCGCATTCGCAGAGCTTTTTGTACGCCGCTTCGCGTCTTTTCAGGAAATCCTCAACCGACATTCTGTCGGGATAAAAATGCGGTGTGGCAACGACGGTATCCACTCCCTGCTCTGACAGAAGCGATAGCAGCTTCAGGCTTTCCTCAACGCTTGAGCTTCCGTCATCAACACCGGGGAGTATGTGGCTGTGAAAATCGATCATTTAGCCTCGGTTTCCTTTTTGTCCTCGTCTTCCGATGTGTAATATCTGTAATACTTATAATACTTGTATTTCTTATACTTGCCGTACGCGCCGCCATCGTTCTTGGCACCGTTGAGAACACAGCCGAGAACCTTTACGTTCGAAAGCTTGAGCTGTCTGAAGCAACGCTCAACCTCACTCTTTTCGGTATATCCTTCACGGACAACGACCACGAGTCCGGTAATATGACCCGAGATCGCCATAGCGTCCGAAACGATATTGACGGGAGGAAGGTCGACTATAATGTAATCAAACTCCTCTGTCATGCTCTCAAGGAGCGCACCCATCCTGCGCGATCCGATAAGCTCGGAGGGGTTGGGAGGAAGCTCGCCCGCTGGCATGATATACCAATTGTCGAGAACGTCTGTTTTAAGCGTATCAAGCGGACGGAGTTCGGTCTTCATAAGATAGTTTGTAAGACCGTAATCGCCGTTTATATCCATTTTCTTTGCGATACTGGGAATTCTCATATCGCCGTCGATCAAGAGAACCTTCTTGCCGCTTGCAGCCAATACATAGGAAAGGTTTACAGCGGTGGTGCTCTTTCCTTCACCTCTCATCGAGCTTGTAACGCCGATGATAGGGCACTTTACTCCCTCGGGGAGAGTGAAGCGAAGGTTAGTTCTGAGAACCTTATACTGCTCGGTCGAGGTAAAATCAAGGTCCTTATGCAGTACAGTTTTTACAGCACCCGACGAAAACGGAGTCGGCTTGCGGTTTTTTTTCAAAAATCCAAACATAATCTACCAACTTTCATTTTGTATGATGCTTGTGGCTTTTATAATAATATCCGTAAGACTTGGAATCGGTATTTGTAAGATCGGGGATCTTTGCGAGTATCGGATAATCGTAATTCTGGAGGATGTATTCCTCGCTTCTGATGGTATCGTCTCTCATATCAATTACGATAAGAACAAGTACGGAAATGATAGCACCGACGAGCATACCCACAACGGTATAACCCGTAATACTGGGAGCAACCTTTTTCAGATTGACTGCAGCAGAGTCAACGACCTCCATCGAGCTGCCCTTGATGATCTCGCTGATACGGGCGGGAAGAACGATGGCGATTGCGTTTGCAATTTCAGCAGCCTCGTAAGGATCGGTAGAAGTTACGGTAATGCGGATAATTTCGGTACCGTTTACCGATTCCGCCTTTATCATATCCTCAAGATCCTCAAAATCGTAATCAACGTCCGCTTTCTCAATAACCTTATTCAAGGTAGTACGGTTCTGAAGCATTACGATATAAGTATCAACAAGGCTTCTCGCACCGGTGATCTGCGAACTGGAGAGCTGGAAAATATCACCGACGGACATACCGTTGTTAACATACAGCATAACAGAGGAAGAATATGTAGGAGTAATAACAAATGCGGCAACCGAAAAGCCGATAACGCCGACAAGAATCATTGCAATTGCAATAACCCACGCTTTCTTCCACAGAGATTTTATTATATGCAACAGATCAATTGATGCATAATCTTTTTCGTTTTGTTTCTTATCCATAAAGATAGTATCTCCGATTACTTTTGACAACCGCAGACCTTATCATCCAATAGGCATAATGCACCCTTTGAAACACGTCTGCTAATATATGTAATATATTATAGCACAGAAAAAGAAAAAATGCAATAGATTTCAAAAAAATTCACATTTATAATTGTAAATTAATAACCGAAAGTTCGGTCTCTGCCTGTTCCGACATAATGAGCGTATATTTTTCTCGAATCCCTGTCCACCGTAATCATACAGTAACTGGTAGCGTCTTCCTCATCGTAAACGAAGGTTCCGAGCTTATCGTCCCAATGGCACTTGGTATAGTATATGGGATCGCCGTTTTCGTCAAAATCGCCCCACTTAGCAGCGAACTTACCGCCCGCATCAGCGCATTCATTCTCTCTTCCCGCGGAAACGTTGGGAATACAGATGCGCCAGAGCCACGGTTCAACCTTATCAGACGAAGAAATCAAATCAGATCTGAAATTGTGCGAATGACCGTGAATACTGCATATGATCTCGGCACGCTCAATACCGTAAAAATCATAACTGACAGTATAATATCTATTAGAATTAACATACGAAATATTCCCGTAAGAACCGTCGCGGTAAGCTTCAAGCAGCAAAAGAATTCTCGCTGTATCTTCGGAATAATTCAGAGGGAAATGCGAATTAAGTATAATTCCCCACTCGGAAGCATCCGCCTTATCCGAAAAATCAAGCGCAATCTGCGCAAACCAACGAAGTTGATCCGAGCTTATTCCTCCGGAGGGGGCATCCTCACCCTCCCTGAAAGTATATTCAGAATACACATCCGAGGTGTTAAGGAAGATCATCCTGATCTTGTTTTCGGGGAAATCAATATATCCGTAACCGCCCGTCGGATTGAGTGGATCGACTGTCATACCGCGGCTGTTCGACTCAATGTATTGGTAAATCTCCGCATTAGTCATCGGACGGTCGCTTTCCTTATAATAATTTATCTCGTGATTTCCCCTGATCCATGCCACAGGATAATCACCAAGATCCGAAAAACAGTCTCGGACGTATTCAAAGTCTTTGATAACGTGCTCTGCGTCGTAATCTTTTGAAGATGCGGTATAGTCTCCAAGCATTACCGCAGCTTCGATATCAACCATTCGCTCGAGTATAGAAACCGTCTTTGCGGCAAATTCGCAGGATTTTTTCGTAGGGATCTGGTTATATCCGGTATATACGTTATCAACGTGCATATCCGACAGCGCGGCAAAGGTAAAGCTATTCTTTCCGCTGACCGAGTTTATCTGCGCCGCAACACGCTCCGCCTCAACGAGAGCAAGGCTCTTGACACTTTCTTCTTCCATAAGAAGATCGCACGAGACACAATGCTTCTGACGGACGCTTATTTCATCCGTGCTGAGTTCCGGGGACGTGATCCACGGACCTGCTGTATGTCCGGTTGCTTCCACAGTCTCTTCGCGGAGAATCAGCGTGCAGACCGAACATATAATATGCTGCAAACCTTTCTCGGTACAGGTTGCCTTTTCAACAGTAATGGTTCTGCCTTCTTTGTGACCTTGAGCTTTTGTGATTTCGGTGCGAAGCACTAAAGTACAAGACGAACAGATGATATCTTTTATACCGTCCTCGGTACAGGTAAGCTTGGCGAGAACTATATGTCTGCCCTCGGTATGCCCGAAAGCTTTAAGAACTTTGTAACCGAGTTCACTGCCGCATAACTTGCAGGAAGTTCTTTCAAAACCGTCCTTCGTACAAGTCGCTTTTTCGACAGCCGTATACGGAGTATGCGCTAACACGGGAATAGTTTCCGTACGAAGGATCATCGTACATCTTCCGCAGATACGGTGACCGTAACCCGATGAGGTACAAGTGGACTTCTCAACCGTAATAAGACGTCCTTCAATATGTCCGAGGGGAGCATCGGTATAGCGGATCTCATTCTCTCCGCACACACAACTTCTCTTTTCTTCGCCGCGGTCAACACATCCCGCGGATTTGGAAAGAGTCCATGAGCTCCACACGTGCACGTGCGGCTCCGGGGCAGAGGTAGTTTCATCCTCGGTGATTATCGCTGTTGTAGCTTCTTCAGTAGTAACTTCTTCCGTAGTGACTTCGCCGGTTGTGAGTTCTTCGGTAGTGACTTCTTCGGTAGTGACTTCCCCGGCAGTAGCTTCATCGGTTTCGGCAATTGCCGATGTTTCATCGGGAACGGTAAGCTCTTCCGTCGTTATAGCCTCTGAAGGGGTCTCCGTGTATGCATCCGACACCTCAGGAGTGCCGTTTTCGCACGATGCCAAAAGCAACGAGAGCATCAGAATTATTAAGATAGGCAAGAATATTTTCGATCCTCTCATTGTTTTCTCCTTTAAATCTTATCTGCGAGTGTTTTGCCCTTCTGCCAGATCGGCGAGAAGAAATAGATCATACTCGGGATGGCAAAGCCGTAGGGCGCAAGACCGTATCCGAGAACAAATCCGTAAAAGCCCATTCCAAGCTTGATTCCAAAAAGCCATGAAAGTCCTATACGCAGGACCACGCCGTCAAGAAGCGCCAAAACCATGCTGAGCTTGGCGTTTCCGATACCCTGAACGAAGCCTCCGCTTCCGCGCACAATGGCAAACGCGGGGAACATCCAGAGGATCGCGGAAATAAAGACTGTGCATTGCTCGTGAACGAGAGGGTCATCCGAGAAGAGCATGAAGAGCTCTTTTCCGAAAAAGAGGTAAAGTACCATAAAAAACGCGGTCAGAATGCCCGAATAGAGCCACGCCCAATAAACCGTCTGCTTCGCGCGCTTTTGCTCGCCCGCGGCGATGTTCTGGCTGATGATCGGCATAGCCGCGTACTGGATACCCTGCGAGATCTTGTTGATTATATCGTCGATCTTGACGCCCGCGCCGAAAGTCGCAGATTCAACGACGCCGATCTCGTTTATAAGAGCATTGACGTAGAGCATCGAAAGGTTGATGCATCCCATCTGAATCGCCATCGGCGTGCCGAGCGAGACGATCATAGATACGTACTTTTTCTTCATTTTGAAGCTTTCCTTCGAGAAATCAAATCCGAAAGCTTCGCGGCGTTTATATAGGTAAAAAATCGAGAAGATAAATGCTGCCGCCTGACCGATGATGGTCGCCCAAGCCGCACCCGCAACACCCCAGCCGAGAAAACCTGTGAAAAGCAGGTCGAGCACAAGGTTGATCGCAGACGCGATACCGATAAAGAGGAAGGGACGCTTCGAGTCACCCATTCCGCGCAGTACGGCGGAGACCATATTATATCCCGCGGTAAAGAAGAGACCACCCGCGCAGATAATAAGATAATCAATTGCCATAAAATAGGATTCGTCGGGCATTTTCATAACGTCCATTATCCAACGGTTTGCGGCAATGATTATCACCGAAAGAATAACAGAAAAAACTGTCATTATTCCGAAAAGCGTGCCGATAATGTCGTTCATCTCGCGCTTTTTGCCCGCGCCGAAAGCCTGCGAAACGAGCACCTGACCCGCATTCGAGAGTCCGAGACAAACCATCGTTGCAAAATTGACGATCTGGCTCGACTGCGAAACCGCAGAAAGTCCGGGTGTGCCGACGTATTCGCCGACTATTATCATATCAATCGTGCTGTAAAGCACCTGAAGCGCGTTCGACGCCATAAAAGGCAGCATGAAATCAATAGCTGACGCGGGAGATTTCCCTTTGTAAAATCCTTTGATATCTTCGCGGATGCCAAGTTTTTTATCCTCCGTGGTAACAAGAAATAAACAATGTTATTTTACCATAAAAAGCGAAATATGTCAATAAAAAAAGAAGACGGCTTCCCAAAAAGCCGCTTCTTTTTATATCAATCGTCTATGAGATCGCCGAACTTGATCTTCAGCAATCTCTTAAAATGAGAATTTTTGATAATATCGTTATAATGACCGTGCGCAACAATTTTTCCGTCGCTCATATAAAGAATCTCATCATACTCTTTCATAAGAAGACCCGAGAAATTGTGAGAAATAAAGACGATGGTTTTATCCGAATAATCAAGGATCATCTTTTCTATCTCATACGCAGTTTCAATATCAAGCGTTGATATAACCTCGTCAAAGACTATGAAATCAACCGAATTAATCAAGCTTCTTGCAACCTCAATCCTTCGTTGCTCTCCGCTTGAAATATTAACTCCGCCATCAAGAATATCACGATTAAGATCAATATTGATCTGTGCCTTTTGTATTGCATCACAAAAACGAAGCTTGTCCGGCTGTCTGTAGAGAGTAATATTGTCCACAACTTTACCCGAGAAAAGTGATACTTTCTCGTTGAGGTACGAAACGTTCAGGCTCAGTTCCTCATTGGTAATGTTTCCAAAGCTCTTACCGTTTATCAGAATATCTCCCGAATAAGCAGGGATACGTTTTTTCAGAGTTTTGAACATGGTCGACTTACCGCATCCGTTTTTACCGACGATAAGGTATTTTTTACCCTGCTCAAAAACAAATGATAGTCCGTCAACTACTGCCCTGCCCTCATACTCGACCGTAAGATCTTTGAATTCGACGGTAACGCCGTTCTTTCTGTCAACTATTTCAGAAGGTACTTCTTCTTCAGCAACAAGAGCAAGTTTTTCCATCTTTGTCACTACCGTCTTAACCGATTTAATCGAATTGAGATTGGTAATAATAGTTTGCATCGGCATTGCCAGATCGGACGAAAAGGAGCGCGCGGCAATAACGGTGCCTATCAGTATCTCACCTCTTGTAACAAGCAAAAGACCGATTCCCACAGCCATAAACTGCATAAACCAGCTAAGCATACTTCCGATATTATTAGAAAGCACCAAACTTGCCTCGTAATCAAACTTTGAGGTTTTGGTACGCGAATTAGCCTCACAGAATTTTTTCTCTATCTCTTTTTCGATCGCATAATTTTTTATAGTGGGATATGCCTCAAGATATTCCTTAAGCTGAAGTGTAAATCTACTCATCTCATAGGAATACTTATAGTTTTTGGCATTCAACATCTTTGTGAAGCATATTGGAACAAGCATCGATACCATTCCGAATGCAACAATAAAGGCTCCGAGCATCATATTCATCCTCAGGAATGCTGCGCCCATAATAACGAGCGAAAACACCCCCGAGATCAGGCCGAATACGGCATTAAGATACTTCTGCTCGAGCAAATTAATATCATTTGTAAAGAAAGAGAGAAATTTTCCGCTGTCATCATGCTCAAAAAGCTTACTTGAATCCAACTTGACAAGTCTTCTGAACATATTCAGCTTAACGTCATTCTTAACCTTGCATACAATATAAGATTGAGTTACCGATGAAGTATATACGATTACTCTCTTAAGTATCCAGATAAGAAATCCTATAACAAGAAATCTTATAACCAATACAAAAGAAACCTCATCGGCAGACGCAATATTAAAAAGGTCCTGAAGCCAATAATTGAGCTCCGAATTAACTATCGGGTCAATTATCATAAACAGAATGATTAAAGCAAACAGCAGAGAATTCTTAGCTATCGCTTTAAACATATTATTCCTCTACTTTTACAAGCTCCCAAGCAAGGTAGGATCCATCGGAAGAAATCTCAGCGAATCTGACTTCTTCGCCCTCAAGATGACAAATAACGAAATCAGTCTTTCCATTGGGGGTTACAATGGAAATCACATTGTTATTGATAGTGTAAGTAGTATCAAGATATGTTTCGCCGTTTCTGACACAAACGAATTTATCACCATTGAACTCGATGAATTCTTCGCCAAAAATGCTGTTAGCATGAAGCTCAACCTTATACTTTCCGTTCAAATCCGCCTGAGAATAGCTGTTTGTCGCAGTCTGGGAATTTGCTGCACATCTGATAATCAAAAACTCAGCAGACTCATTGTAAAGAAGAAGAACGTTTGCGCTCTTTTTCTCAATGGTATAGTTCTGTCCGAGCGTGGCGATCGAGATAATATTGCCCTCAAGAGTATACTCACTCTCAAGCGCGGGAGTGGGATCACCGTTTCTATAATCCTTTACACCTGCGGCATCAAATACGAAGTATTCGCTTCCGGGGTCGGCACTTCCTTTTCTGAGGACTCTCCAAGTACCCTCTACCTCAATTCCCTTGGATTCGGGTTCGAGATCGGCAGTACTGATAAGGAAAACTGAACAAGCTATGGCAGCAATAAGAAGCACTGCTACACCAATGATAATCAATACTTTTTTCTGCATTTTCTTTCTCCTAAAACTATATAATATTTTTTAAAGAATAAACAATATGAGCATCAAAGTCATAAAGCTGACGACACCTATAGTGAGTATGACTAAAATTCCTACAAGCAATGTAGATAATATACTTTTTAAGTCTTTGTTTTTCATAGTATACCGCCCGGAATAAGTAATACAATCCGCCACAAATGAACAAATATTTACTGCATAATTATATCACAAATTTCATCTCAAATCAAGTTTTTTGGCAAAAAAAGTCGAATTATTTGCAATTATTTATTTGAGTAAATAACAATAATAATGACCAATGCCGTTATCAGCAAAGCCGCGCTGAGAATCCACATCCAATATTTGAGTTTAGGCTTTGAGGGTCGAGGCAGTCTGGACAGTAAAAGTGCACCTACACTGATTTTTTTGCTCTGCCACAACTCAAAGCCGCAGTCGATCATAAGCGAATATTGATCAAGTGCCTCTTGACTTAACCGATCCGAATCCAATATAATTCCGTAAAAAGAATTAAGCAGATTCATCATCTGGGAAGATTCACCAAGGAAATCAATAAAGAGCTTGGAATTGTCTTTACCGCCTTTCTGGTAATTTGTATTGCATATACCGATTTTCTCAAAATCGTGAATACTGTCAAAGAAATCACGCGGTATGGTGTGAATTTTCGAATAAGTATTTATTTCCGCAGTATTTAGATTAGGAAATTTCGTTACCAAAGTGCGGAAATTTGTAACCCCATACTCTATCTGCTGTACAATAAACAGATATTCGGCATAAATCTCGATCGCGATATCGGATTTTCTTGTGCTATTGCGAAAAATGAGTTCAATCACCGTCAAAGCAACGGCAATTAAGGCAGCAAAAGCACCTATCAATTCAGCTATAACAGATAATTCCATTCAAGTCCTCCGTTTTTGTTTTCATTTTTTAACCGTAACGATCGGAAACGACAAGCACCCTTCATTGCTTGGGCATCAGATTACTCATCAGAAGCTCAATCATTCTTTAGCGACTTTTGTCTTTTCCAACTCAATTATATCACAAAAAAGATTGATTTTCAACCCTATATATGGTATAATTAAAGAAAAAATACCGGAGGTCACCTTCCATGAAAAAATGGAGCTTTTTTACCTCAAATGAAATAAAACCCGAGGGTTGGCTTCGCCGTCAGCTCGAGATTCAGGCAGAGTCTCTTTCGGGAAATCTTGACAAAGTCTGGCGCGACGTCCGAGACAGCGCATGGATCGGCGGCGACGCCGAAGGATGGGAGCGCGTGCCCTACTGGCTCGACGGCTTCATTCCGCTGGCGTATCTGCTCGAAAACGAAGACATGATCGCCCGCGCAAAAAAATACATAGACGCAATCATATCCTTCCAGAAGGAAAGCGGCTGGATCTGCCCTTGCGCCGAGGAAGAGATACCGACCTACGACAGCTGGGCAGTTCAGCTTATCTCAAAAGTCCTCGTCGTTTACTACGAATGCTCGCGCGACGAGCGCATCCCGGACGTGCTCTACCGCGTAATGAAAAACTACCACGACCTTCTCGCGGCAGGCACGATCTCGCTCTTCAAATGGGGCAAGGCGCGCTGGTTCGAGGCATTTATCGCAATAGATTTCCTCAAATCGCGTTACGATGAGGAATGGCTCACCGATCTTGCCCGCATTCTCAAAGAACAAGGCACAGATTACACGAAGCTTACCCATCTCTGGAAGCGTCCGCTCGACAAATGGACCTTTGAGACCCACATCGTCAACCTCGCCATGATGCTCAAATACGAGGCGGTCAGCCACGACTACCTCGGAGAGGAATACACAGACGCCGCAGAAACCCTTTCCGAAATTCTCCGCACCTACAACGGCACACCCGTCGGACTCTTCACGGGCGACGAATGCCTTTCGGGTCTCTCACCGATTCAGGGCACAGAGCTTTGCGCGGTTGCCGAGCAGATGTACTCATACGAGCATCTTTTCGCCGCCACGGGTGACTTCAAATGGGCGGAACGCCTCGAGCTTCTCGCCTTCAACGCCCTTCCCGCGACGATCAGCGACGATATGTGGGCACATCAGTACGTTCAGCTGAGCAACCAGATCGCATGCATCCGCTTCCCCGGCAAACCTATCTTCGGCACAAACGGACGCGAAGCGCACCTCTTCGGTCTCGAGCCGAACTACGGCTGCTGCACCGCAAACTTCAATCAGGCTTGGCCGAAATTTGCCCTCTCGGCATTTATGCGTCAAGAATACGCTAACGGTGACAGCGTAATGTCGGTGATCCCCGTTCCGTCAACCCTTAAAACCGATGATTATTCGGTCACTCTAAAGACGAATTATCCCTTTGAAAACAGTTTTGAATATACCGCAGAGGCAGTCAAAGGCTATGTTGATCTCTACATCCGCATTCCTTCATTTGCAAAGAACGTCAAAGTAAATGACAGATACATCCGCCACGGCGACCACGTTTACATAGAGATCGAGGAGGGAGAAAAGAAGGTTATCCGAATCGAATTCGATACCACTCCCGAATTTTTCGAACGCCCCCATAACCTACACAGCGTCCGCGCGGGCTCGCTCGTCTTCTCGCTTCCCATCGAATATGAGCAGAAGATGTACGAATACGAGAAAAACGGCATCGAGCGCAAATTCCCCTACTGCGATTACGAATACATCCCGAAGTCGGAGTGGAATTACGCCTTCTCTTCCCTTGAATTGAAGCTCAACCGCAAGGAGATCTCGGATATCCCCTTCTCGTCGGAAAATCCGCCCGTGACGCTTACGGCAAAGATGAAGCAGATCCCTTGGGGTCTCGAGGAACGCCACGAAAACGTCTGCGCCAAGGTTCCCGAATCGCGCACACCGATATCCGAAGAAAAAGAAATTGAACTTCACCCCTACGGATGCGCAAAGCTCCGTATGACTGAAATGCCGATAATATGAAAAAATATATTTTAATCCCCATCATTCTGTCGCTTCTGCTTTTCGCATCGTGTAACTCTGCGGATGAGATCACTCTCCCCGAAACAGAGATAACAACAGAAGCCGAAACCATCGAAGAAACCCTTCCCGTCGAGCCCGGTGTCACTATCGCGGGCAACGATATCTCTAATTACTCAATCGTTCACGACGGCACAAAAGCGGCTTCCAATCTCGCGAGCGACCTCAAGCTTCTCATATACAACACTTGTGGATGCCGTCTTACCGTTAAAAAGCACACAGCCGCTGAAAGTGAGTTCGAAATCCTCGTTGGCAAGACCAATCGCACCGAAAGCGTCGAAGTCAGAAGCACGTATTCCCGCCCGAACGTATATTACGACGTAAAGGTAGTCGGCGCAAAGCTTGTAATTATGGGCGAGGGCAGAACGACGCTCGAAAAGCTCACTCCTGAGCTCAATGCTCTTATCGAAAGCGGCGCGATGGCAGCAGTTGAGCTTGCCGACTCGCCGATCAGCGGAAATATTATCGCCAATGCCGACAAATACAGTATGTCTGAACGCGCCGAGGGCACTGACCTCCGCGTCTTCCATTGGAACTTTGCCGCGCCCTATCTCGATCCGAACGTCACGACACCGCCCGTGGTTTACACCGACAACGTCACCCGCGGCGAGGATATGGCGGACATGATCCTGCAATTCTTGCCCGATATCATCACAACCAACGAGTTTTACGCCAGCCACAACGGTAACACAACCTTTTTCGATGCCGTTATGAGTCAGCTCGGCGAATACTACGTCTGTCTCGAATCCCCCTACGACAAGGACAAGCCCGAAGCGGGTGCCGATGCCATCAAGGGAAAGACGATCAATTCGAACATCATCTACCGCAAGGATATCGGTCTCGAGGTGATCTCCTCCGCTTGGCGTTATTCGACACAGAAAACCAACACTTCAACCTCGAATCCCAAGGGCTACATCTACTACCACGGCTCGCACACCGCGGTATTCTCCTACCAAGGAACCAAATTTATCCTTTCGACCGCGCATTACGCCGACAGCCTTAAAAGCAATCAATGGGCGCGCGAGCAGCTTGCCGCAGTTGCCGATGCGCAAGCCGCGTTCTCCTCTCCCCTGCCTGTCATTCTGACAGGCGACCACTACACAAGCTACAATCAAAGCTCGCCCGACAGCGGATACAAATACATCGCATCCGCGGGCTACAAAGACGCACAGCAGACTGCCGATTTTATAGCAAATAAGGTCGGTATTCACGGAACCTTCCATAAGATCGGCGAGCGTCAAACGAACCGAATTTCAGAAGATTTCGTCTGGTACACAGACGGCATCAAAGCACTCTGCTTCAAGGTTCTTGCAAATAAGATTTCAGATGACGCAAGCGACCACTACCCCGTTATGGCGGATTTAGCTTTAAATTAAAAGAAAGAAAATCTTATGGACAATAAAAAACCGCTCTTTTCAAACAAAGAGCTATTTCATCTGATTCTTCCGCTGATATTACAGCAGGTTCTTGCCGTCACCATCGGTATGGTGGACACGCTGATGGTATCGAGTGCCGGAGAAGCGGCGGTTTCGGGCGTTTCGCTCGTAAACTCGCTTGATACCCTTCTCGTCATCGCATTCGGCGCACTCGTTTCTGGCGGCGCGGTTGTCGTAGCGCAGTTTCTCGGTCAGAAGAACCGCGAAAGCGCAATTTCATCGGCAAAACAGCTTCTTTATTCGTCAGCAGCAGTTGCGCTCGCGATCACGGTAATCGGTATTCTTCTGCACAAATTCCTTCTCAATCTTCTTTTTGGCGACGTTGAACCCGACGTTATGCAGAACGCAAAGGATTATTTCATTTGGGTTGCCCTCTCGTTTCCCTTTTTAGCCATCAACAATGCGGGCGGCGCGATCTACCGCGTTATGGGAAATTCGATGATGTCGATGCTGATCTCGGTCATGATGAACATCCTCAACGTCGGTGGAAACGCTGCGCTGATATACGGCTTCGGCATGGGCGCGGCGGGCGCGGCGATATCAACTCTGTTTTCAAGAATAATCGGCACCGTCGTAACCCTCGCGCTACTGCGAAACCGCAAAAATACTGTTTACGTTGACAAATACCTCGATTACCGTCCCGATTTCCGCATTATCAAGGAAATTCTCCGCATCGGCGTCCCCAACGGCATTGAAAACAGCATGTTCCACTTTGGCAAGCTTTTGACGCAAAGTCTGATCTCCTCAATGGGAACTGCGGCAATCGCGGCAAACGCAGTCGCGGCAACACTTGCGAACTATCAGTACATGCCCGGAACGGCAATGTCAAACACGATGATAACCGTAGTCGGACGCTGTGTCGGCGCAGAGGAAAAAGAGCAGGCAAAGAGATACTCGCGCATTCTCGTAAGCGCTACCTACGTCTGCCTCTGGGTTGTTGTAATAATCACCTTCTTTATCGCAAAGCCCGTCATAAGGATGTACGATCTTTCACCCGAAGGCTCGGATATCGCATACAGCCTGATAATCTATCACGCGATCTGCGCCGCGCTGATCTGGCCGGCGGCATTCACACTTCCCTCTGCACTCCGCGCCGCAAGCGACGTAAGATTCCCTCTCGTTGTTTCGATGTTCTCAATGTGGACCTTCCGCGTTGCGCTGAGCTACGTCTTCTCGCTTGAAACCATCAGCATCTTCGGATTCAGCTTCGCGGGTCTCGGTCTCGGAACGCTCGGAGTATGGATCGCCATGACTGTTGACTGGGTCTTCCGCACGGTCTTTTTCGCAATCCGCTATTTCAGCGGCAAATGGCTGACTGTTTATAAAGGTCTTAAATAAAAACAATGGCGATTCAAATGAATCGCCATTGTTTTTTACTTTATTTCGATAACGCTGTATCCGTTATCGGTAATAACCTTTGTGAGCACCTCATCAGAAATCTCTGCATTCAGCTTGAGAACTGCGGAATCATCCTTGTGGCTGACGATAGCTTCGTCTACCTCGGGGAGTTCCTCAAGAACCTTCTTCACTCTTGCTTCGCAATGGGGGCACATCATGCCCTCGATTTTCATCGTCTTTTCCATTTTCTTTACCTCTTTTTTATTTTTCTTTTTTATTTTTATATCGTGTTTCGCCGATCGGATGTCACAAAAATTGAGACGCAGAGCATTCGTCACAACGCAAAAGCTTGAAAGGCTCATTGCCGCCGCGCCTATCATGGGGTTGAGCGCAATACCCGCCCAAACGAACGCACCCGCCGCTACGGGAATACAGATCGCATTGTAAATAAACGCCCAGAAAAGATTCTGCCTGATCGTCCGAAGCGTTGCGCGGCTGAGTCTTATCAGTGCGGGAACGTCGGAAAGACGGCTGTTGACGAGAACGATCTCTGCCGCATCGATGGCAACGTCGGTACCGGCTCCGATCGCGATTCCTATATCAGCACGTGTGAGCGCGGGAGCGTCGTTGATGCCGTCACCGACCATGGCAACTCTGCCCTCTTCCGAAAGCTTTCTGACAACGGCTTCCTTGCCGTCGGGCTTGACCTCGGCAAAGACCTTGTCAACTCCGACAGCCGCACCGATCGCATCGGCGGTATTTTTATTGTCGCCCGTCAGCATAACAACGCTGATGCCCATATTTTTTAGCTCGGATATCGCGGACGCGCTGTCTTCCTTGAGGCTGTCCGCAACCGCGATAATACCGAGGAATTCGCCCGATTTTGCGAAAAAGAGCGGTGTTTTGCCCTCTTTTGCAAGTTTTTCGGCTGTCAGACGGCTGTTGGAAGGAATCGTCGCATATTTCGATACGAATTCCGCATTGCCTCCGACCACCTCTTCGCCACTGATCTTGGCGCACAGTCCTCCGCCGGGGAATATTTCAAAATTCTCGGTTTCGTTTGCGGTAAGCGACAGCGATTCCGCCTTCTTCACGATAGCGCGGCCGAGAGGATGCTCGCTTTTAGCCTCAAGGCTGAAAGCAAGCGACAGTAACTCATCCGAGCCGATAATATCGGTCACTTCGGGTTCACCCTTTGTGATCGTGCCGGTTTTATCAAGCGCAACGATCTCGGTCTTACCCGCCATTTCAAGCGAGGATGCGGTTTTGAAAAGGATTCCGTGCTTTGCACCCATTCCGTTTCCGACCATGATCGCAACCGGCGTTGCAAGTCCGAGCGCGCAAGGACAGCTGATGACAAGCACAGAGATCGCGCGCGCAAGCGCAAATCCCGCGCTCTCTCCGATCAGAAGCCAAACGAGAAGCACCGCCGCGGCTATTGAAATGACTATCGGAACGAAAATACCCGATACTTTATCCGCGATCTTCGCTATCGGCGCCTTTGTCGCCGCCGCGCCCTCGACCATCTTTATGATCTGCGAGATTGTCGTGTCCTCGCCCACGCGAGTTGCCTCGCACTTGATGAATCCCGATCTGTTGACAGTTCCCGCGCTGACCGAGTCGCCGATATTCTTCTCGACGGGAATACTCTCTCCCGTCAAAGCCGATTCGTCGAGAGCGCTGTGACCGTCGATTATAACTCCGTCAACGGGTATGCTTTCGCCCGGACGAACCACAAAAATGTCACCCTTTTTCACTTCCTCGACGGGCACGGAAATTTCCTTACCGTCGCGGCTGACAGTCGCAGTCTTCGGTGCAAGATCCATCAGTGCGCGGAGCGCATCGGTCGTTTTGCCCTTTGAACGCGCCTCGAGCATCTTGCCAAGCGTTATCAGGGCAAGAATCATCGCCGCCGATTCGAAATAGAATTCGTGGTAATAATGCTCAGGATGCTCTGCGACCGTCATTGCAAAGAGCGCGTACACGCTGTAGCCGAAGGACGCCGCCGATCCGAGCGCGACAAGCGTATCCATATTCGGCGAACGGTGCAAAAGCCCCTTAAAACCGTTGATGAAAAACTTCTGATTTATTACCATCACGACAGCGGACAGGACAAGCTGTACAATTCCTACCGCAATGGGATTGTTCTCAAAAAATGCCGGAAGCGGGAATCCCCACATGACGTGCCCCATCGAGACGTACATGAGAAGCAGCAGAAATCCGAGTGAAAATAGCAGCCGACGCATCAAAATCGGCGTTTCTTTATCGGCAAGAGCATCTTCCGAACTCGTTTTTTTACTCTCTCTGCCCTTCTTTTCCGCGCCGTAGCCCGCCGCGCGGACTGCTTCGATTATCGCGGATTCGTCTGCCGTGCCCTCGACGCCCATCGAGTTTGTAAGGAGACTGACCGAACATGAGGTTACTCCCTCAACACCCATTACAGCCTTCTCTACCCTCGCCGAGCATGCGGCACAGCTCATTCCGCTTACGTTATACTGTTCCATTCATTACCTCATCAGCTTCCCCAAGGTCGCAACGAGCTCGTCTACCGTCTCGTCCTTGCCCGCTCTTATATCGTCCGCAACGCAGGTCTTGATATGACTCGCCAGCAATTCCTTTGAAAACGCATTCAGCGCCGCGCTTGCCGCCTGCACCTGAATGAGTATATCTACGCAATACGCGCTTTCCTCAACCATATTTTTGATACCGCGGATCTGACCTTCCACGCGGTTGAGGCGATTGATAAGCGAGCGAAATTCCTCCTCGCTCCTCTCCTTCGTCTTATGCGTACAGCAGCATTCCTTTTCCATATCCGACCTCCTTGCTTGGTTTCTGTATATATTATATACCCCCGTGGGGTATATGTCAAGAGGAAATTTTATAAAAAACACAAAAACGGCTCGCTTACGCGAGCCGTTTACTGTTATTCAATTTATCATCCAAACAACTCGCCTGAGAAATAAAGGAACAAGCCGATTGCCATAATAATCAAAGAGATAATTAAATTGTTGCGCGACTTTTTTAGTGATTCCGAAAAATCATCGTGAAGCACATCTGCGTTGACCGACTCATTCGGGAACATGGCGACGGGCTCGCAATGGTCGCTTCCTGTGTCTAATGCATTGAGGATGCTTACCGACATCTTGCCAACGACGGTTTTTTCGCCCGATACGGCTGTCTCCGCAAAGATCGCGCGCGCTTTTTCCTTGTCTCCACGCGCAAGAGCAATGCGACCCTCGCGGTAAGATATAATCAGTTTGTAGAGAGCATCTTTGCGTTTTTTGCCTATCGGTCGGTTCAAAGATTCATAATCACCCGCAAGATACATCTCGTAATTCTCAATACAAGCCAGTTGACGTTTTGCCCGCTTTGAATTCTTGTTTGGCTGCTCAGATTCGCGGAATCTTTTGCAAGCGGACGCGACCGCCGCATCGTCACCGATTATAAAATTGTACTCGGCAAGCAACAAAAGCGTCATATGCGCGTTCTTTTTGGCAAAAGCCTCGATCTTCAAAAGATCCTCGCCGAGTGAGATCGCACCCTCGACGTTACCGACAAAGAATCTGCTTTCCATAGATAGCAAAGGACTTTTTGAATCAAGCCCGGCGGATTCCACGACATCACGGTAAAGAGGCGCATCAAGATCTTCAAGCAGAATATTTGCTATATACTTACGCCACAAATAACCATTCAGTATTCGTAAGATCACAATATTCAAAACTATCAATAAGCCAAATGCCAAATAATAGCCTGATAGAAAAAAGTATATGCTCGAAATTAAAAACACCGCTAACGTTACTAAGGTGACCAGTTTTTGCTTCGAACTGTATTTTTCAAATATTTTCTCTGCCTCGTGATTACCCATTTTAATCTCCAAAAACTATTTTGTCGGCTATCTCCTGCAACTCTTTTGCGTTTTCAATTTCGTTATCACCGAGGACGGTTGCGGATCTACCGAATATCGTTCCAAATATCACGCAAACGGCGAGGTACGCACCCTCGGGGCTGGTATGTGCGTTATCGTCGCCCCACAGCGTGATATCGGTGTTTTCTATCGCATACTGAAACGCGCGGTTGACGTATGCGCACTTCGCACCGTTTTTATTTGCAATATCCGAGAACAGCTCGTCAAACGCACGGCACTGCTCGATCGGCGAACGCCCGAAAGCCTCGTAACCGTAGGGCGGGCGAACGTAATAGAACACCTTCGCACCGCACTTGATCGCTTTTGCTGAGAGTAGCTCGCACGAAGCGATGCAGGCAGCTCTCTTCTCGTCCGACGAAACGCAGTTGCCGTTGTCTTGGAGCACGACGATATCGTATCCCTTCTCTATCTCGGAAAATGCGCGGCTTCCATTTTCAGCGTGCTGAGAAAGGCACCATCCGCCCTTGACAATGCGCACCGACTCGGTCGGCATTCCCACTTCTGTTGCGAGATGCGCCAGAGTCTCGGGAATATCGTGAACGTAGGTCGCGCTGTTTCCTATGAAAAGGATTCTCATTCCTCGTAAACTCCGTAGGATTCGAGCACTACGCGTCCGAGATCGTAGAGATAACGCTCGAAAGCGTCTCTGAGTGCAAGAGGCGCACCCGCGAGTCTCGTCTCGCGCTCATATTTGCGGCGCTTTGCGGCGGGAGTAAAGAATCCGCCAACCTCAAAGGTGAAGTACCCCTCGTAGCCAATATCGAGAAGTCCGTTCATTACGGCATCCAGATTCATCGTACCGAGGAAGGGTACGAGATGGCTGTCCGAGGTCTCAAGATTATCCTGAATATGAAGCGCGCGGACGTGCGATCCGAGCAGACGGAGCTCCTCGTCCTGCGGCATATCCTGCATGTTTGCGTGTCCCGCGTCCCAGACCGCGTGGAAAAGCGGATGATCCACGACCTCGATCTGACGGAGCAGATCGGTCGCGTTATCGATCCAATAAAGACCCTCGTGATGCATCTTGTTGAAGTTTTCAACAAGAATATTGACCCCGTACTTCTCCGCCTCGCGGAGAATGGGCATGAAGAAGAGCTTGTTCTGCTCAAAGGTTTCCTCGGGTGTAAGTCCGTGAACGTAACCCGAATGAACAACGAGATTCGGAATGCCCCAATATCCGCACGCTTCAACACAGCGGATAGTGTCGGCTATGAAAACACCGCCGTCGTCGACGAGAGGCTTGCCCATCGGCGAATGCGCCTGAACGAGCTTGATACCGATCTTATCTGCCGCCTCTGCGACTTCGCCGAAGAAATGCTTGTAATCTTCGGAATAAACACCGTTTCGGTCGCGGTAATCGCTTCCGAAATTGTAATCGGCATACTTAAATCCCGCCGCGCGGATATGCTCAAGTGCCTTGATCTGTGAACGTGTATAACCGTAAAAATCGCCTGTAGTCGTTGCAAGTTTCATTTTGTACCTCCGAGGAGTATTTATTTGATTTTATTATATCATTTTTTCGCGGTAATTTCAATAGAAATATAAAAATCGACTCAATTGAGTCGATTTTTTATTTATAAAGATTGTAAAAGTACAGCATAACGAGTGAGACCGCAATGAAAACGGCACCCGTGAGCATAAGGAAACCGAAGGGAAGCTTCAGATCCTCGCGGCTTTCTCTGTATTCATAAAAAGTATTATACTTCTTCTGACTCTTCTTGCGGAACATGTCCACAAAGGAGCTTACGCCGTAAACGAAGATGTCAAAAGTGCCCTCGTTGCTCGAAAAAACGAGCACGCCCGCGGCAAATATAACAACTCCGACAGCGAAGAAAGCATCGCAAAGGATATGAAAGACCGTGACGGGCGCGGTCTGCGCGAAGAGGTCCTTAGACCATACGATCGCGCCGACCGCCAAAAGCCCGATGACGGCTGTGATCAGATATTTTTTAACCGATCTCATTTATTCGATTCTTCATACTCGAGGCGGTACTTTTCGAACTCCTCGGTATTGCAGTAAACGAAGTGTCCGGGGTATACCTCTCTCATAGTAGGACCTTCCTTCGAATAGTCATGGTCCATAACGGGATTGTATACGATACGTTTTCTGTTCTTCTCCGTGATCGGGTCAGGAAGCGGGATCGCGGAAAGAAGCGAACGTGTGTAAGGATGGAAGGGATGCGCAAAGAGCTCATCACTCGTTCCAAGCTCGACGATCTTACCGAAATACATAACGGCAATTCTGTTCGAGAAGTATTTTACGACTGCAAGGTCATGCGCGATGAAGAGGATGGTAAGTCCCATCTCGCGGCTGAGGTCGTTGAGAAGGTTGATAACCTGCGCCTGGATCGAAACGTCGAGAGCCGAGATAGGCTCGTCGGCGATGATCAGCTCGGGGTTCATGATGACCGCGCGGGCAATACCGATACGCTGACGCTGTCCGCCCGAGAACTCGTGGGGATAACGCGATGCGTGCTCCTGAACAAGACCTACGGTCTCGAGGATCTTGTAAACCTGCTTGTCGATATAATCTTGATCCTTAACTCCCTTGATGATAAGACCCTCTGCGATGATATCGCGTACGGTCATACGGGGGTCAAGAGAAGCGATAGGGTCCTGGAAGATCATCTGGATCTCGTTTGTAAGGTTGTTATCCTTCTTACGGCTCCACTTGCTGTGATCTGCCTGAGCCTTCTTGATCTCTTCCTTATTCTTTGCTACGATCTCTGCAAGCTCCTCTTTTGTGATCTTGCCGTCGGCGCAGTCCTTTTTAGCCGCCTTGATGGCGTCCTTATAGGAACGGGTACCTGCACAGATACGCTCGCCCTTGTAGTAAACCGAACCGCCGGTGATATCGTAAAGACGGATGATCGAACGTCCGGTGGTGGTCTTACCGCAACCCGATTCGCCTACGAGACCGAAAACCTCGCCCTTGTAGATATCAAAGCTTACGTTATCGACCGCCTTAAGCTCACGCGTTTTGCCGAGCTTGAAATACTGCTGGAGATTTTGAACACTTAAAAGAACTTCTTTTTCTTCCATAATTATTCTCTCTCCTTCTTCATACGTTCGATACGGTCCTTGATGATCTCGGGCATCTCGACCTTGGGCGCGTTGGGATGGAGCAGCCATGTAGCCGCAGAATGAGTCTCGGTCACCTCAAAGAGAGGAGGATCAAGCTCAAAGTCGATCTCAAGCGCATACTTGTTTCTTGCCGCAAAGGCATCGCCCTTGGGAGGATAGATCATATTGGGAGGTGTGCCGGGGATCGATTCGAGCTTACCCTTGGTGTAAAGGTCGGGCATACTGCTGAGGAGTGCCCAGGTGTAAGGATGAGCGGGCTCGTAGAAGATCTCTTCTGCGTTACCGTACTCAACGATCTTACCCGCGTACATAACGGCAATTCTGTCCGCCATATTTGCAACAACACCCATATTATGAGTGATGAAGATAACCGAAAGGTTTCTTTCTCTCTTGATATTGTTAATGAGCTCAAGGATCTGCGCCTGAATGGTAACGTCAAGCGCGGTGGTGGGCTCGTCACAGATAAGGATATCGGGGTTCGCGGCAAGCGCGATAGCGATAACCACTCTCTGTCTCATACCGCCCGAAAGCTCGAAGGGATACTGATGGAATCTTGCAGCCGGCTCGGGGATACCAACCTCTTCAAGAAGCTTGATTGCCTTTGCCTTTGCGATCATCTTGTTCATCTTTACAACGAACTTCGATGCCTGATCCTTCAGATAGTCAATGATCTCGATAACGTGGAAGTTAGCGTCGAATGCCGCATCCTTCTCGATATCGGATTCGTAATGCTTGCAAAGATTCTCGATAATCTTGCAAATGTTAGAAAGCTTAAGCTCAAGGTCAACGATGACCTGGGGAGTAAGCACCCAGTCGGGCTGCTCACCCTTGCGGATGATCTTATCGTACTTAGCCTTGTTCTTAAGATACTTCTTTTCTTCGATCGGATTTTTCTTGATACCGTCAAAGTACTCGCCGATTGCAGTCTCAAACGCGGACGGGAAAACATACTCGATACTTTCCTTCTTTACGTTGAGTCTGTCGATAGCCGCAATAACCTTTTCGCCCAGAGGCTTGATATAAGACTCAGCGGTCTTCTCATCGATCTTGCCTGCCTTGAAATACTCAAGTGCGGCATAAAGCTCGGGAAGGACTGCAGCCTTCTTTTCGATCGACTTCTTATGCGAATAGAGAACGCCCTTCTCTGCCGTCTCGATGAAGGCAAGCATGAACTCGCGGTCAAGATACTCGCGGGTCATTTTGTTTATCTCACCGATCGACATCGAGGAAAGATCTGCATTCGGATTTGCGGTCAGATAGTAACCGATAGTGAAGAAGTTGGGCACCTCAAGCGCAAGAGCGGCCTTGATGATGGCGTGAAGCTTCTCAAGAGTCTCAAGAGCAGCCGCAGGCTCAACCTTCTTGCCCTTCTTAACAAGGGCGGCAAGCTCGCTCATACATGCATCGGTCGCATCATTCTTTACAACAAGGTAAGGATTGAAGGACTGCTCGTAAAGCTTTTTGAACTTCTTGAGCTCTGCCGCGATATCGAACTTCTTCTGCTTTTCCAGCATCTGGATCACGCTGTCAACTTCAACCTCGAGCTGAATTGCGCTACCGTTTGCCTCGTTAAAGTCTCGCTCAATGTTCGTTGCGGATACACAGAACTCATCGAACTTTGCGAGCTTCGCCGCAACGTCGGCAGTGAGATCAACTCCTGCCTCCTTATCTGCGGCATTTATATTTTCGCCCAGAAGAGCGAGCATTGTATTGAACGCTTTTTTAGCGTTTTTCTTACCGGTCTTTGCCTTGAGGATCATAGCCTCGGTCATCTGCTGACCTACACGCATGATCTGGTTCAGGCTCGACATCGGATCCTGGAAGATCATAGCTACCTTGTCGCCGCGGAGCTTATGGAAATCTTCCTCAGAAATTTTCAGTAAATCCTGTCCATCATATAATATCTCGCCGCCCTCAACGATCGAGTTGCCCGCCAGGATACCCATAATAGCCTTACTGGTTACGGATTTTCCCGAGCCGGACTCACCAACGATCGCCAGAGTCTCGCCTCGGTAAAGGTCAAAGGAGATGTTTCTGACGGCCTTTAATATTCCACCCTGGGTACGGAATGATATTTGCAGATTTTTTACTTCTAATTTCTTATCCATAAATATAACCATTCCTTTCCGCCGCAAATTTATCCCATTTGCGGCAATCATTTTTGTTCAATAACATTTTAAAGTAAGATATCTTATTCCTCTGTACCTCTGAGGGAGGGGTTGAAAGCGTCACGCAGACCGTTACCGAAGAGGTTAAAGGAGAGCATGAGAAGGCTTATGAAGAGCGAAGGCCAAAGAATCATATGCGGATAAGTGAACAGATAGTTCTGTCCGGTCGCAAGAAGCGTACCTACGCTGGTCATGCTACCCGTGCTGAGGTTGATGATTCCGAGGTAGGAAAGGCTTGTCTCCGAGAAGATAACGCCCGGGATAACAAGTACGCTCGACGTGATAAGAGTACCTATCGCATTGGGGAAAATGTGCTTGAACATAATTCTTCTGTCGCGGGCACCGAGAGTTCTCGCTACAAGAACGTATTCCTGGTTCTTGAAACGGTAGAACTGCATTCTCGTTCTTCCCGCCATTCCCGTCCATCCTGTCAGGAAGAAGGAAATAAACAGAATAATGACGTGGCTGACATTAAAGTGATATTTCAGAAGTGTAATAACGATCATGAAGGGGATCGAAGCAAGAAGGTCAACGATTCGCTCCATGATAAGGTCGATCTTACCGCCATAGTAACCCTCAATGGAACCGTAGATAGCTCCGACAAAGAGGTTAACCGATGCAACGATGATAGCGAGGATGAAGGAGAATCTTGCACCGCTCGAGAGACATACGAAGAGGTCCTTACCCGCATTATTCGCTCCAAGGATATGGAGGGGCTCGGTAATACCGTCGCCCGCAAGATAATGCTGGTAGATATAATACTCGCGGTAGTCTACACGAACGTTCCAGATGTCACCCGCCTTGGGCTCCGCATAGTTGTAAAGCTTTGTGTCGCCCTCCCAGTACATCTTACTGGTGTAAAGGTCGGTGCCGTCGTTGGGAAGGTAGATCGGAATGAAATTTCCGTTATTATCGTAAACGGTAGTGGTCTTACGGCCAGCGCCGAGCTTGGTCTGGTACCAGATGTTAGCATTGGTCTTATCCTGCTCAGCCTCGGGACGCTGCTTGGGGTCGGTGATCGGAAGGATTACCTGAACGCCCTTTTCATCCTGATATGCCTGAAGAGCCTGATACTGTGCGGTATCGAGAAGCACGTACTTTACGCCGACTGCGTTGTATGTGTCAAGACGGAACTTGTAAAGCTCACTGGTCTTGCCCATATATACGCTTTCGGTGATCTTCGGCTCGTTCATGATAACATCACGGCCGATCTCCTGCTGGATCGCGCGGTACTGCTCGTAAGTCGCCTTGTTTACTTCCTTGGTCTGACCGCCATCCCAGAAAGGAATGCCGAGCTTGTGGAAGAGGGGGTTCTTGGGGAGAACGTACGCGTAGCTTGCATCCTCATACGCAACGGTATAGGGAGTAAGCCAGGGACCGATAATTGCAAAAAGTACGAGGAATACGATAATAACAGTAGCCGCAAGGGATGCCTTGTTTCTTGCAAAACGGTTGAGAGCATCTCTGAAGTAGGTTACGGGCTTGGTATCAAGCTTTTTGTCGTGAAGGTTGTCGCCCGTGGAATGGAAAACAAACTTTTCAGCTGAGATCTTATAATCCTGTGCTTTCATTTATTTCGCCCCCATTCTGATTCTCGGGTCAATGACACCGTAGGAAAGGTCTATGACAAGTCCGGCTGCAAGACCTACAAGGAGGTAGAATCCCGAAAGCATCATAAAGAAGTCATAGTCCTGTGAGTTGATCGCATTCAGATAAAGTCCGCCTACGCCGGGAATACCGAAGATCTTCTCGATAACGAGAGAACCGGAAAGGACGCTGACGAATTCACCGATGATCGAAGGGAAGATCGGAACCATCGCGTTACGCAGAGCGTGACGGGTGGTTGCCTGAGCCTTGGTAAGGCCCTTGGTTCTTGCAAGAAGCATAAACTCGCTTGTAAGAACCTCAGTAAGCTCCGCACGTGTGAAACGCGCATATCCCGCGATCGAACCGAAGGACATTGCAAACACTGCAGGGAGCGTAGAAACAAACATTTCCTTATTGAAATACAAGTGCCAGTTGAAGGTACCCGGTGTATATACGAAATTCTTTTCAGGATAAGTGTCGATTATATGCTGAAAAGACGAAAAACTCAAAGGCAATAAACTAAGCTTAAAACACAAGGTGTAAAGCAACAGTGAAGCATAAACGAATGAAGGTACCGAAATAAATACCATAACAGCCGTGCTTATAACGTGGTCCTGCCACTTATTCTTTTTGAGCGCAGCAAAAATACCCAGAGCAATTCCTATCGGAACAGCAAAGAGGGAGGAATATATATTGATCAGGATTGTAGGAGGAAGCTTTTCGATGAAAACATCCCAAACAGGACGTCCACGGTAAGAAGGCATCTGAAAGCCAATTCCAAAGTCGCCGTCCATAATTATTCTCTTGATATATCTGACAAACTGCTCGGGGATGGGATCAAAGTATCCTCTTGCCTCAAACTGAGCGATGATCTTAGACGTATCTTCGCCAAATCCAACCGAAGTATCAATAGGAAGAAGTTTGACTAAAACAAAGCATGTTACAAAAATAATGGTAAAAGTAACGATCATAAGACCGATTCTCTTACAAATATATTTGAACATATACATTTTTTGTACTCTCCTTTCTTTAGAGTGCCTCTAAATATTCTGCACACGTCGAGTTGCGGAAAAATCATCCGTCGATTCGGCGGGAGCAGAATATTTAGAGGACGTTAATAAACAGCGACAATGAGGGATAGTTAAAAACTATCCCTCAACGCCGTTAAATTACCGGGCGATTAGTTCTTGTAGTCAAGTTCGCCGTTCTGAGCTGCAACTTGTGCTGCCCAAGCTTCGTCATCATAGTTGAATGTCATATACTTGGTTCCGCCGTAGCCCATGAAGGTGTTGTACTCGTAGGTTACATAGTCGATCTTGTAGGAGATAAGAGAAGCGCTGAACTCGTTCTGAAGCGGTACGGTGTAGTATACGCCGAGAACCTGCTCCTCGAGAGCTGCGATGAGCTGAAGTCTCTTAGACTGCTCAAGTGCGGATGCGCTCCAGTTGTACTTAGCACCCTCAGAACCGTTAAGGCATGCGTACCAGTCAAGGAGACCCATGGTCTCGGTAACGTCTGCGCCGTTCTCGCCAACGCCCTTCATGGTGAATTCCATCATGGTGTTAGCGGTATCCCATGCTCTGGAGTACATGTAACCCGGATCGAGGTAAGCAAGGAGGAAGTAGCCGGGATCCCAAGCTGCGCCGGTCCAACCGCCCATACATACGTCATATGCGCCTGCACGGAAGTCGTTAGCCCAAGCGGTGGAGAAGTCCTTAAGCTCTACGTCGATTCTGCCCTCGAGAGGAGTACCAACAGCAAGCTCCTGCCAAGCAGCCTTGATGAAGTCGCAACGTCTCTGAACAGCCTCGGTGATAGAACCGGAACCGAAGGTAAGGAATACCTTGTCGTCAGCCTTGATATTGCCTGCAGCGAGTTCCTCGTTGTAAGCCTTGGTAAGAAGCTCTCTTGCCTGAGCAAGGTCATAACCGGTGATAGCTTCTTCTGCTTCCTCAAGGGATGCATACTTGGAAGCGTCTACGCCGTAAACGTTGCAGAGAACCTGGCGAGCCTCGTCGGTGTTTCTGAATACGCCGCCGTTTTCAACGTCATAGTAGTGCATGGAGTTGAAGAGACCGAAGCCGGGGAGAGAGGAAGTGGTGCACTTGGTGTTGTAGTCAGCTCTGTTGATACCAAGAGAGAGAGCCTTTCTGAAGTCCTTGTTGCCAAGGATGGACTTGTTGATACCAGCGGTCTCGCGAGCCTTGAGCTGCTCTACGTTAGACTGAAGCTGGAGAGAACCAACGAAGTCGGAAGGAGTGAAGTATGCGCGGCTGGAGCCCTTGTAGTCGTCAGCGATCGATACGTCGATACCGATACCGTCAACCTGACCTGCCTGGAACTTGAGCCATGCAGCGTTCCAGTCTTCAACGATAGTGTAAACTACCTTGTCAGTCTGGTAGAGGCCGTCATTTTCTTCCATATTGTAGCCGTACCAGTTATCGTTTCTTTCAAGAGTGAATTCCTTACCTGCCTGGAAGCTGGTGAGCTTGTAAGCGCCCCAAGACATGGTGGACTCAACAGAAGAGTTGTAGGTGGAGGTCCAGAGATCTACACCCTCGGTGGGAGCAACCTTGTTAGCCTCGTAAGTAGCCTTGTGAACGAGGGGGAGAGATGCCATGTTGTAAGCTGCCTGGTAAGAGAGGCTGCCGTCATCCTTAAGAAGGTTGAGGGGCTTAGCGAGAACGAGAACGATCTCATACTCGGTGTCGCCTACGAAGATACCAACGTCTGCGAAATCAACTGCAGCGTAGGTGTACTCATATACCATGTAGTAAGGTACGTTTTCGGGAGGCTCGTGACCCCAGTTATCGGTGTCGATGAGCTTGGTAACGAGAGCGATAGTCTCGTCGGTAACTGCTACGTAGCCGTTAGCGTCTGCCTTGCCCTGAAGAGCTGCGAAAGCCTCTGCATCGAGGTAAGCGGAGTAATCGGTTACAGTGCTGCCGGAGCACCATGCGAGAGGAGTGGTAAGAGCGAAGTAGATGGGCTTGCCATCGGGCTGAGTGTAAACGCCGTCTGCACCCTTGGTGAGGTCAGCAACGGTGTACTTGCCGGAAGCAGAGTTATCGGTCATGAGAGTCTGACCCTGCTTTACGTAGTTCTCAGCGTTAACGATGGTGGTAGCACCGGTGTAGAAGGAGTCTGCACGGTAGTTCTGGAAGTCGGGGTTAAGCTGTTCCTTCATGGTGTAGACAAAGTCTTCAGCCTTGATGGCGTCGCCGTTTTCCCACTTGAGGTCTTCGCGGAGAGTGATCTTGTAAGCGTAGCCCTTGCTGTCAGCAGGTACGCCCCACTTGTCGCCAACGTACTGAGCGGAAACGTCCTCGAGCTTGGTAGCTGCGGAGTACTCCATCTCAAATTCGCCGGGGATGATCTCGCCGTTCTCATCATACTTGAAATCGTATGTAAAGAAGGAAGAACCGATCCAACCCATTACCTCGGTATCATTGTTATCCTGGTAAGTGAGTTCGTTCCAGTTGGAGGGGGAGAGGGTAAGATACGTGGTGTACGTATAGTTCTTGGGGTCCTTGTGGCCCTTGAGCTCAGATTCGCCCTGGTCGCCCTGAGGATCCTTTGTACAAGCAACAGCAGCAAGCAGCATTACAACTGCGAGAAGCATTGCCATACATTTCTTGAATAAATTCTTGTTGTTCATAATTTATTCCTTTTCCTTTCAAAAATGGTATTACTATTATATAACACAAAGCTCAACAAATCAATATATTTTGACTATCGTTAACATTTTAACTCACGCTTGTTTACAGTTTTGTAACACTCACAGTTCTCCGAATACAAGTCACAAGGTAAAAAATTGCAAATTTTTCGTTTTAATGCTCAAATACGCCCGAACTTGCATAAACACGTAAGCGAACATTCATATGCCTTTTCTAAATCAACTGGGGTTGAAAATTCCTTATCTACCAACTTAATTGTATTCGATTTTGTTCATATTTTACCCCTTTTTCCGCTTTTCTTTCTCCTCCTATTATATATAGCATTCCACAAAAACGAATAAATATGCACAAAGCAAGTGCGGAGTTAATGAAAACTCGGATATTCCGAAAATTCAGAATATCCGAGTAAATCATTTAATTGATTTTCGCCTTGGCGAAAATCTACCTTTAACTAGCAACTAGCAACTGGGGCTCAGTTCTCGCGTCTCTTCGAAACAACGGCTACGCCAACGAGAGCGATAACGCCGATCATAACGAATACGAATGCGGAGTCACCGGTCTCACCGGATACGGGAGGCTCGGTAGTCTCGGGAGCGGGCTCGGTGGTTTCGGGAGCGGGCTCGGTTACTTCGGGCTGAGCGGACTCAACCATACCTGCATACAAAACAGACTCGAGACAGAGCTGACCGTCAGCTATAGTCCAAGCCTCGCCGAGAACGCTTACAAGGTCTTTCATCTCCGCTGCAGTCTTTTCGGTTGCACCGGTACGGTTGCCGAGACCTACGGTTTCAGGAAGAGTGGAGTTGATAGAGCTTCCTGCGAGATAGTAGTTGTTCTCAAGAGTGGAAACAGTGTGGCTGTCGATTGCGCCGAAGCGGTCCTTATTGCTGTCATCCTTGGTAACGGTGAGCTGACCGATATTTACGCAATTCTTAATGGTAACGAGCTCATAAGCTCTTGCAAGAAGACCTCCGGAAACGTGTGTGCCGTTTACTGCGCCTGCGTTGAGGCAATTCTCAATAAGAATGCTGTATCTTGCATCATCGTTGCCGTTGTAGCTTACCTGACCGAGAACACCGCCTACGATAGCGGAGGAACCGGTGATGGTACCGAAGTTAGCGCACTCGGATACTGTTCCTGCGCCGGAGAGACGTCCGATAACGCCGCCGATGTAGCCGTTACCGGTCTTGCTGGTTACGTTACCGTAGTTTACGCACTTGGAAACGTTAGCAACGACAAGGTTTTCCTTCTTTGCGGTGGTGATAACCTCACCGAGAATACCGCCGGAGTTACCGTCCTTCTTGTTGACAACGATCTCTGCGAAGTTTACGCAGTTCTCAATGGTGATGTAAGCGGGAGCATCGGGAGTGCCGGGAGTTACAAGACCCACAAAACCCGCTACAGCGGTGTCAGCCTCGAAGTAAGACTCCTGAATGGTAAGGTTCTTGATAACTGCGGTGTCCTTGGTGTTGCCGATAAAGCCTACCTGGGTGGTGCCTACAGCATAAAGGCCGGAGATGTAGTGTCCGTTACCATCAAAGATTCCGCTGAAATCAACAACGGGAGTCCAGTTGGCAGCGGTGGGAGCGGTTGCCCAAACAATGTCAGCAGTAAGCTTATAGGAAGCGCCTGCAACTGCATTTGCAGCGAAGAAAGCGAGATCCGCGCCGTTTGCGATAAGATAAGGATCTGCCTCGGTTCCCGCGCCGGAAAGAGAAGCGGAAACGCTTGTGCCGTCATAAACCTCTGCCGCAGAAACGCCAAGTGCGCCTACGAGAGAAAGAGACATTACAAGAGCGAGAATAAGAGCAATTGTCTTTTTCATGATTTTACCTCACATATTATTCGGATTTTCCGATTGATGTCACTATTATACAATATAATGAAGGAAAATGCAATAGTTTTTAATAAAAAATCACAGTCGGTTGTACAATTCCATTGACTTAAACCGTCAGTTATGATATAATTAATCTACCTTATTATATAGGAGCCACAAATGAAGATAGTTATACTCGATTCGGGCACTCTCGGTGCCGATATCGACCTCTCGCCGATATTTGCGCTCGGCGAGGTTACTGAATATAAACAAACGCTCCCCGAAGAGATCGCTGAAAGGCTCACCGAAGCCGACGTCGCGGTCCTCAACAAGTGCAAGCTGAACGCCGGAAACCTTGCGGGGGCAAAAAATCTCAAGCTCATTTGCGTTGCGGCGACGGGTTACGACAATATCGACGTCGGATTCTGCCGTGAGCGCGGCATTGCACTCTGCAACGTTCCCGGTTACTCGACCGACAGCGTCGCGCAGCTTTCAATAGCTATGACACTTTCACTCGTTTCACACCTCGGTGAATTCCGTTCCTTCGTCCATTCGGGCGAATATTCAAAATCCGCAAGCGCAAACCGTCTCGAGCCCGTCTACCACGAGATCGCGGGTCAGACCTGGGGCGTTGTCGGAGGCGGAGGGATCGGCTCAAAGGTCGCAGAGATCGCGCAGGCTCTCGGATGCCGCGTGCTTCTATGCCGCCGCAAGCCCGAGGATCGCTACGAATCCGCCGATATCGACCGCATCTGCCGCGAATGCGACATAATCTCGCTACACGTTCCGCTTTCCGACGAGACCCGCGGAATGATCTCGCGCAAGCGGATCGAGTCGATGAAGGACGGAGTCGTCATCGTAAACACTGCCCGCGGTGCTGTCTGTGACGAACAGGCTGTTGCAGATGCCGTTATTTCGGGAAAGATCGGCGCATTCGGATGCGACGTTTACTCAAAAGAACCCTTTGGCGAGGATCATCCCTTCTCTACCATCCTCGGTTTACCGAACGTCTGCCTGACGCCTCATATGGCATGGGGTTCATACGAGGCGCGACAGCGCTGTGTCCGCCGAATGGCAGAAAACATCACCAAATTCTTTGCGGGAAATAATCATAACAGAATTTGCTGACAAAATGACTATCAGAAAAATAAAAAAAGAAGACGCACAGATCTACACCGAAATGGCGAAGGAATTTTATTCCTCGCCCGCGGTTCTTGAAAACATTCCCACAGAAAATATCTCCCTCTCCTTTGATGCTTTCATTGAAGGAACCCCTTTCGGCGACGCCTTCATATTTGAAGATAACGGGGAGACCGTCGGCTACGGAGTTCTTGCCTACACTCATTCGCAGGAGGCGGGCGGACGCGTAGTCTGGATCGAGGAAATATATATAAAGGAAGAATTCCGTGGACGCGGCTTCGGCTCGCAATTCATAAGATACGTTCTTGACGAAATTCCCGCGAAGCGTTACCGCCTTGAAACCGAACCCGAAAACGAAAAAGCCGCCGCGCTTTACCGCAGACTCGGCTTTGAGTTTTTTGAATATGTAAATTATAAACTGGATAGGTGATAAAATGGATATTAAGATCAATTTTTCCGAAATCATCGGCGCAATGAAGCCGATGCACGCAGTCAACAACGCTCCCGTACGCCCGATGAGAACGCAGTGCCGCGGCAATTTTGATACCTTCAAGGCTCTCAAAATTCCTTACGCAAGAACTCACGACGCTTCCCTCTCCGAGATCTACGGCTCTCAACACGTAATGGACGTCCATTGCATCTTCGCCGATTTTTCGCGCGATCCCGACGATCCCACAGCATACGATTTCCGCAACACCGACCAATACGTCACCACCTGCTTTGACGCGGATTGCGAGATCTATTACCGCCTTGGCACCTCGATCGAGCATTTGCCCGGCAAATACGGCTCGATCAAGCCAAAAGATCCCCTCAAATGGGCAAAGATCTGCGAGCACATCATCATGCACTACACCGAGGGCTGGGCGAACGGCTTCCACTACCCGATAAAGTATTGGGAGATCTGGAACGAGGCTGACCTTGACGTAAACGAAACTCTCAACAAGCGATGCTGGAGCGGCACGCCCGAGGAATTCTTCGAATTCTTCAAGATCGCGTTCCTCTACCTCCGCAAGAGATTCCCCGAGATCAAACTCGGCGGCCCCGCACTTGCAAACAATCTGCCCTGGGCTCGCTCCTTCCTTGAAAAAATGGTCGAGGGTGAGCGTGCAGAGCTCGATTTCTTCTCCTGGCACATCTATACCACAAACGCAGAGAAGATGCTCGACCGCGCAAAGAAGGTTGCCGATCTGCTTGAGGAATTCGGCTACGGTCATATCGAAAAGCACCTCAACGAATGGAACTACATTGAAAACTGGACTACCCAGTTCATCGACAGCGTTCGAGTCATCAAGGGTCTCAAGGGTGCGGCATATGACTTTGCCTTTATGGTCGAGGGTCAGAATTCGCCCTACATCGATATGATGATGTACTACGACGCGCGCCCCGACAAGGAATACAACGGTCTTTGGGACAGCAACTTCATGCTCCCTCTCAAGGGCTACTACGCTTTTGACTTCTTCTCTACCCTCTATCAGCTCGGCAAGCAGACAAAGCTCGAATGTGAGGATGGCGACATCTACGCCCTCGCCGCAACCGACGGTGAAAAGGGCGCGGCTGTTATATCCTACTACACCTGCGACCCCGATGCAACGGACAAGACCTTCACCGTCACCCTCGACCGCGCGGGAGATTACGAGGTATATGCTATCGACGACGCGCACGACGGCGAAAAGATCGCGGCGTTCTCGGGCACTGCCATTGAAATCACAATGAAACCCAACACACTTATTAAAATAGGAGAGAAATAAAAATGATTCAGATAGGTACATACGTCCACGGCGGCGGAAACTATGAAGAAAAGATCATAGCCATCAAGAACGCGGGCTTTGATTTCGTAGCGATCAGTATGGGTGCACTTTCCGACGGCACTCTTGAATACCAGGTAGAGCTCTGCAAGAAATACGGTCTCGAGATCGACAACATCCACCTGACCGGCGGAAAGACCACCGAGATCTGGTTTGAGGGCGAGCTCGGCGACAAGGTCTGCGAGCGCTACTGCCGCGAGATCAGGATGGCAGCTGCAGCGGGCATCAAGAAGGGCATCGCGCACATCACTTGGGGTCACACCGATCCCGGCGAGGTAAACGAATACGGCATTTCGCGTCTGACCAAGATGGCGGATTGCGCGCTCGAGAACGGCTTCCTTCTCTGCCTTGAAAACTCGATCTTCATTGAGCATCTCTTCGCAACCATGGAAAAGCTCAAGGATCATCCCGCAGTACGCTTCACATACGACAGCGGACACCGCAACGCATTCGCGCACGACTTCGACCTTCTCGGTGCATTCGGTAACAGACTCGCCGCGCTCCACATTGACGATAACGACGCGGCGCACGACCTCCACCTGATGCCCTTCGACGGAAACATCGACTGGGAACGCGACGCCCGCCAGCTTGCAAAAACCGAGTTTGCCCGCGAACGCATCTGCGCCGAGACCTCTTACGGCTCGGAAAAGAAGCTCAAGGAGCTGAGCGACGACGAGATCAATGCGATCGTAGATAAGCTCCCCATCTCCGCTGAACCCGAACTCTATATCATCAAGGACAGCGTAATGAAGTCCTACGCATCGCTTTCCTACGCTGATTATATGGTCAGACTCTACGCGAAGCTCAAGAAGCTGGCGGAGATGATCGAGGCAAATATTTAACAATAAACCAAAGCCGACCCGTCACACGGGTCGGCTTTGGTTTTTCATTTATTCTTACTTCTTACTTTCATACATTATCCGCGTCAGTTCCTTTGAAACATCCTCACAATCGGAAACGTAATTAAATCTGAAGCTTTCAATTCGGGTTATAATTATGATCTCGCCCCACTTATACTGAAATCCTCTCCCGGACGCACGATCATATGATACGTCAACTATATCACGCGGATCAAGGACAACGTCCTTCGGGAGATATAGCATTCCGTCATTTCCCGCTCTTATGATCTCATAAGGCGAGAGCAAATATTTCACAAAGTGATATCCGCATAGCAGAACGCCGATCACTCCCACAATTGATGTGAAAATCGCAGCTTTAATACCAACACCGATAAGGATACCGCAAAGCAACGTGGAAACTGCATACATAAAGCCAATTCCCTCGGCTTTTTTTGCGATCACGCTCATCTTCTCTTTTTACCTATAACGGGAGCCGCAAGGAGGAGTACGGGAAGAATCGCAAGCGAGATTGCGCCGCATCCCTTCTTTTCCTCTGCGGGTGCATCGGTCTGCTCGGGGGCATTTGTAGCTTCGGGAACGGGTGCTTCGGTTGCTTCGGGATCGGTTGCGGGATCTGTTTCGGGTTCAGGCTCAGTAGTCGTTACCTCTGCCTTCTTGTCGCCCGCAAGATCGAGAGTCAGCGTAAACTGGCTGTTTTCAAGGAAGTACGCCTTCTTATCGGTGGAGTAATACTCGACCTGCATGGTCTTACCGTCCTCCGAGAAATAGAGCATACATACAAGTCCGACGCCGCCCTGCGCCTTATCGACGCCCTGCGGGTCGACGAGCATCTGGGTTACGAGGTTTCCATTTTCGCCCTTATCCTGCGCATAGACGATATTGTCGCAGGGATCGTGTCCCGAAATGACGAGAACGATGTTTTCGTGCTTCTTTATCAGCTTATCCCACATTTCGTCGCCGTTATTGTAAGACGAACCACTGTTCGAGGGAGGCACAACGTCGCCCGCGTCAAGAGTGGTACCGTCGCGGAAGAAATATGCGTGAGTTGTGATGATTACGTTATGCTCGGGATGTGCGGCGATGATCTCGTCCGCCCACTTGAGGATGGGATCCTGTGCTCCGTAATTAAGTGTGAAGATAAGGTATTTTACCTCACCGACAACAAGCTCCTGCCAGCTGTTGAAGATATCATTCTTGTAGTAACCGCCGAGGACGTCCTTATAGTCGCTGAGCGGGAAATACTTATTCATCGAAGATTCGCTATCATGGTTTCCGCGGACGAGAGAATAGGGTACAACGCCGTTCATTCTTGTGATATTCTTCTTTGCGACTTCCCATTCGGCTGCCGTACTGCTGTTTGTAATGTCGCCAAGTCCCATAACGAACTTGATCTTCTTCGATTCTACGTTGCCGAGAACCCAGTCGTAAAGCGCGGTGAATTTGTCGGGGTAGCTCTCAGCGAGGATCTGGGTATCACCGATTACAGCAAAGGAATACGCATAATTATCAAGCGGTGCCTTTTCGGTGAAGTAGCTCTTATAAAGCTTCGCGTTGTAGCCGTTTCCGCTCTTGTCTTCGATCTTATCGGGCTTCTCGAGACCGTCGAGCTCATAGGAGCAGATAAGTCCGTCCTTGCCGACCGAGGTCATATCA
>JAGBYM010000094.1 GCA_017628755.1 Clostridia bacterium
CACCGCCGCACTCTGGGATGATTTTGTCTCGGCACTTTCCACTGCCGACCGCGTTCTTCCCGTAGATATCTATGCCGCACGCGAGACCGACACACTCGGTGTAAGCTCTGCTCTTCTCGCCGGGGCAATCGGTGAAAAGGCGACCTATTGCGCATGCTTTGATGACGTTATCGAGGTTCTTGCAAACGAAGCTCGTCCCGGTGACGCGATCATCGTCATGGGCGCGGGAACCGTTTACCGCATCTTCCCCCTTCTCGGTCTGTGATGGATAACGCAAGCGGATACGGCGCAATTGCGCACATTTACGATATAATCAACGGTGAGAGGCATTATGAGGCTTGGGCAGACTTTGCCGAGGCATGCTTCGACAAGTTCCTTCCCAACCGCCCCGAGCTCGTTCTCGACCTCGCATGCGGTACGGCAACTCTGACCGCAATTCTCGCTGAGCGAGGATACGACATGACGGGTATCGATCTTTCGCCCGAAATGCTCGCCGTCGCACGCGAACGCTGTCCCGAAGACGTTCTTTTGCTCCTTCAGGACATCACCGCCTTCGAGCTTTACGGAACCGTCGGTACCGTAATATGCTCATTCGATTCGCTCAACCACCTGACGCGCAAGGGTCAGCTTGAACGCACCTTCTCGCTTGTACATAATTATCTCGACCCGAACGGTCTCTTCATCTTCGATATGAATACCCCCGCCCGTTTTGAGAAAGAATACGGTAAGAATTCATATCAGCTCGAAGCCGAGACCGAGGACGGTCGCGCGGTCTTCTGCAACTGGCAGAACGATTATTCCGAGAAGCGCGGAATCTGCCGTTTCTACCTAAGCGTTTTCACAGAGGAAGTGGCGGGAACCGAGCTTTACTCACGCCGCGACGAGGAATGGCAGGAGAGATGCTACACCCGCGCGGAGATCGAAGAAAAACTGAAAGCCGCGGGCTTTGAGATCTGCGGTGTCTTCGGAAACACTAAAATGAAAAGAGCCGCCGCGGGCGACTCAAAATTCTACTTTGCCGCAAGGGCAATAAAGTAAAGGAACCTAATAATATGGAAATCAAAAAATCTAAAGTTCTCCGTGCGCTTTCGCGTGACGGCTCGGCGCGAATCAGCGTTATCGACTCGCGCGACATAGTAAACACGGCTCACGAATACCACAACACAAGCGCTACAGCAACCGCGGCTCTCGGCAGACTTCTGACTGCCGCATCCCTGATGGGCATTATGATGGGCGAGGAGAAGGATACCCTGACTCTCACTCTTGCGGGCGACGGACCTGCGGGCAGAATCCTTGCGGTCTCCGACTGGCTCGGATGCGTCCGCGGATATATCACCAACCCCGATGTTGAGCTTCCTCTCAACTCTGTCGGCAAGCTTGACGTAGGCGGTGCTGTCGGCGCGGGACTTCTCACAGTAGTTCGCGACAACGGCGACGGCGAACCCTACAGCGGCTCGATTCCGATCACAACCGGTGAGGTTGCCGAGGATATCGCGCGTTACTACGCAGAAAGCGAACAGCTCCCCACACTCTGCGCGCTCGGTGTTCTCGTTGACCGTGACCTTACATGCCTTGCCGCAGGCGGAGTTATGATCCAGCTTCTTCCCTTTGCGGATGAGGAAATCATCTCAAAGATCGAAAAAAATGCACCCGCGCTTTCAAACGTATCCCGCCTCTTCGAGCAGGGACTTTCACTCAAGGAGATCGCTGACATCGCATTCGAGGGCATAGAATACGATATCTTCGACGAAAATGAAGTCGAATACCGCTGCACTTGCTCCCGCGAGAGAATGCTTCACGCCGTTGCTTCGCTCGGTCAGAAGGACGTCACAAAGCTCCTCGACGAACAGGAAGCGGAAGGCAAGCCCCGCGAGCTCGAGGTTACTTGCCGTTTCTGCAATGGAGCGTACGTTTTCGGCGAGAGCGAACTCATTGATGAGTGCGGGAAGATTATTGGACAGTAATCAGTGGACACAGAAGTGGACAGTAGTTAGTGGACAGTGGACAGAAAGATGCGAAATTCGATATGTAATTTTGTTTAGCGCTTTTATAATCCAGTAAGGCGCAAAACAAAAAATCAAACTACACTAATAGATAATCTCGGATATTGGTATCAACTCCAAATATCCGAGAATTTTTACTTATTAAATTATCTACTTAATAATGGATAGATAATTATATTTCAATTATCATTCGCGTCTTTCTGTCCACTGTCCACTAATCACTTATTATGCGTACACATCTCCCTGAGCTTTTCGGGACACATCTCGCATCTCGGTGACTGCGCGCGGCAGATATCGCGTCCGAAATCGACAAGGCGGTGGCAGGTGTCGGTCTGCATGTCCTTCGGGATAGCATCGGTAAGAATCCTCTCAACCTTGAGGGGATCTTTTAAGTCCTCTGGATAAAATCCAAGTCTGCCGCAGATGCGGATGCAATGCGTATCGGCTACTATACCGGGAATGCCGAAAACGTCTCCGAGAAGGAGATTTGCAATCTTGCGTCCGACTCCGGGAAATTCGCAGAGCTTTTCTACGTCGCGGGGCAGTTCTCCGCCGTATTCGTCGCGCAGTTTAATGCACGCCGCCTTGATCGACGCCGCTTTTGTTCGGTAGAGTCCGCAGGGGCGGACGATGTTTTCTATATTTTCAAGTGGCGCATCCGCAAGAGAATCGAGAGTCGGGTATTTTTCAAAAAGATCCTTACAAACAATATTCACTCTCGCATCTGTGCATTGGGCGGAAAGTCTGCCCATGACCATCAGCTTCCATGCCTCTCCCCCGCCCCAGTCGAGTGAGCAGGCGGAATCGGGATATAGTTTTTCAAGCTCCGCGGCGACAAGTTCTCCGCGAGCGGTATCGGGTTTCTTAATTTCTTTTTTCATTTTTACGACAGCTTTCTGTCAGTCACAAATAGATTTTTTGGTGTATAATATTCTCAAGTCGGGTATAACACAAAGGAACGATAAATATGACTTGGGAAATTCTCACGGGACTTATGACCCTTTGCGGTTCGCTTATCGCGATCTTCAATATCGTTACCAAGCTCAACCGCACACTTACCTCTCTTGAGGACGCCGTTCAAAGCCTCAATGAGAGTGTTGACGCTCAATCCGAAAAGAATCGCGTTTTTTACGAAAAGATCGGCAACCACGAAACCAGACTCAGTCTGCTTGAAATAGATTCGGGCAGAAAGGAGGTGTAAGCGTGGGTATCGACTGGAAACGCAAGCTCTCCTCGCGCAAATTCTGGGCGGCGCTCAGCGCGCTAGTATGCGCAATTGCAGTTGTTTGCGGCGCAGGAGAATCGATCATCACCGAGGTCAGCGCGATCATTTCCGCCGCCGGCGTGCTGATTGCATATATTCTCGGCGAGAGTATGGTGGACGCATCCTCGGGTAAAGAGGATGACGGGACCGAATTCTAAAGCTTCGGCTGTTGCTTTTGCAACAGCCGAATTTTCATTTATGGAAGCTTCTGGAACGCTTCAACAGATCTCTGAAGTGCCTTTCTGGTCATAGGCGCATTCGCCTTGATGACGGAAGAAACTGCAACACCTGCGGAAATCGCGCTCTGAATTGCCTCCTTGAAGCCGCCCCAGCTGTAGATCTCGGCATAGTCGGAATATACGCTGGTGGTGATGATATCAAGCATTCCGGCAGAATCGGGGTCATCGATGTATCTGCCCTTAAGGCAAATGTCGTAGTATGCGGGAGTAACGGTCTCAACCGACTCGATAGCCATAGCCTCAACCATGAAGGTAGCAACGTCAAGTGCGGTACCCTTGGTAGTGGTCGGGAAGCAGATTACAGTAGTGCAGTAACCTGTGGTGTACTGATGGTAGTTTTCCTGCTCGGATGTGTACTTGGGCATCGGGATGATACCGAAGTTAAGGTCATAGTTCTGACGCATGGTCTGAGCGTGCTCAAGAACCTCTGCCCAGAAGAGGGACTGACCGTTGCCGAAGAGGTCTCTGATATCCTGGTCTGCGCCAAGATAGATACCGTCGTTGTTTGCGATTCTGTCGGTAAGATATGTAACAACGTCAATAAAGCGCGTGTTATCGGTTGCAACAAGGAAGGGGAAATCATCAGCATCCTTCTGCGTAAGAAGTTCGCCCGAAGCCATGGTCATCATAAATCCGAAGGTAACCTGCGCGGACGCGCCGTAAACGTCGGAAAGAGTGGCAACACCGTCACCGTCATCCCGCTTTGCAGCCTCAACGTACTCAAAGAACTTCTCATATACCCACTCATTGGCGTAAACAAGATCATAAATAGTTGTCAGCTGAAGATCTGCGATAATATCCTTGTTGAAGTACATGGTACGGATAGCACGGTCATCGGTGGTGGTAATGGCACCGGTAGCAAAATACTGTCTGTTACCCATAGACCAAGCCTTATTCGAGGACTGTGTCCACCACTGTGCTCCGAGGTTGATATTCTCCATCTCGGTGATATCCTGAAGATAGCCCGACTGAGCAGCGTGCGCTGCATCAGCAAGTCCCATGTAAAGAACCTGATAAGAGGTATCACCCGAAGAAATACGGTTGCCTACAGAGTCACGGAATGTGATATTTCCGCTTTCGATCTCTTCGAATTCAATACCGTATTTTTCAGCAAGTGTGGTGTTTCTTCTGTAGATAGCGTCGTTAAGAACAGTACCGTCCATATCTTCTACGAAGAGGTCGCTTCCCCAAGGACCGTTATATATACGGCTGAAGAAGGTAAGAGTCTCGCCGCTGAGATCACGGATACCAAGAAGATTTTCGGCATTGATGGCGGTTGTCTCTTCAATAACAGTCTCTGCGGGATCGTTTGTTCCTGCCTCGACGGGCTCGGTCGTATCTGCCGAGGGATCTTCGGGTGTCTCGGCACATGCGACAGCTGAAATGAGCATTACCGCGAGAAGAAGTGCGGAGATAACGCGAATAAATGATCTTTTCATAAATAATAGAACTCCTTAAATTTCAATTAGTTTAGCTTTTTGAAGTCTTCGATGGCCTTCTGCATAGCTCTGTCAGCAGCTTTTGCACTCATCTTAAGAGTACTTGCAATGGGGGTGCCTGCAGTAATCGCACTCTGGACTGTGGAGTGGAATCCGCCCCAAGCGTAGATCTCTGCAAAGTCGGTTGCAACGCTGGTGGTAATAATATCAAGCATAAAAGCGGATTCAGCATCGTCAGCGTATCTGCCCTTGAGACAGATATCATAGTAAGCGGGCTTTACGGTAGTGAGGGATTCGATAGCCATAGCTTCAACAAGGAAGGTGGACATATCAAGTGTATCGCCTTTGGCAGTATGCGGGAAGCAGATAACGGTGGTATTTCTGCCGGTAGAATACTGATAATAATTCTCCTGATCGGCATCGTACTTGGGCATCGGGATGATACCGAAGTTGATTTCATAACCGGTACGCATGGTCTTAGCCTCCGCAAGTACCTCTGCGTAGAAGAGCGACTGACCGTTGCCGAAAAGTGCGCTTACCGTCGCGCCTTCACCCTGATAGAGTGAGGTGTTATCCGAGATCTTTTCGGTAAGGTAGGTTACAACGTCAATAAAACGGGTAGCGGTTTCGGTAGCGGCAATGATGGGATAATCTTCCGCATCCTTGCCTACGAGCATTTCGCCCGAGCCCATAGTCATCACAAAACCGAAGCCTTGTGCACAGGCACCGAATATATCGGTGAGTCCCACCTGTCCGTCGCCATCATCCTTCTTTGCTATCTCAGAATACTCGAAGAACTTCTCGCAAACCCACTCATTGTCATCAACTAGGGCGTAGATGGTCTTGAGATTGTGCTCTGTGATAATATCCTTATTGAAGAACATAGTACGGATCGCCTGGTCGTCGATAGTGGTGATCGCGCCGGTTGCGAAATACTGCTTGTGACCGATGGACCATGCCTTGTTAAGCGACTGTGTCCACCACTCACCAACGAGGTTGATATTCTCAAGCTGAGTCATATCGAGAAGGTAGCCGCGCTGTGCTGCGTTTGCGGCATCCGAAAGACCGAGATAAGCAGCTCCGACATTGCTGTCACCGGAGGAGATGACATTTATAAAATCGTTAAGACAATCGCGCGTGCCGCTTTCAATCTCCTCGAAATTGACCTTGTACATTGCGCTAAGTCTCTCGTTTCTCTTATAGATGGAGTCATTGAGGATCGTGCCGTCTTCCTGAGGAGCGAGAAGGTCGCTTGACCACGCACCGTTGTACTTACGGCTGTAGAAGGTAAGAGTCTCGCCGCCGAAATCACGGGGACCGAGAATGTTTTCCGCATTGACTTCGGTAGTCTCTTCAATAGCGGTCTCTGCGGGACCGGTTGTCAATATATCAGCAGGCTCGGTTGTTTCCACGGGATCGTCCGGTGTTTGGGCGCATGCAACCGCAGAGATAAGCATTACCGAGAGAAGAAGCGCGGATATGATGCGAACAAGTGTTTTCTTCATAATTCACCTCAAATATCTCTTGATTAGTTGAGCTTCTGGAAATCGTTAATGGTGTTTTTCATGATCTTTTCCGCTGCGGCAGCATTCTTCTTGAGAATACTCGAAATGGGAGTGCCTGCGGAAATGGCACTCTGGATAGTGGAGTTGAAGCTTGCCCATCCGAAGATCTCGGCAAAGTCGGTCGCAACGCTTGCGGTTACGATATCGAGCATTGCTGCGGATTCTGCGTCGTCTGCGTATCTGCCCTTAAGACAGATCTCATAGTATGCGGGGGTAACGGTCTCAACCGATTCAATCGCCATAGCCTCTACCATAAAGGTTGCCATATCGAGAGCGTCGCCCTTAGCGGTGTGCGGGAAGCAGATTACGGTAGTGTTTCTGCCGGTGGAGTACTGATAGTAATTCTCCTGGTCGGAATTGTACTTAGGCATGGGAACGATACCGAAAGCGATATCGTAGCCCTGACGCATGGTCTGCGCATGCATAAGAACCTCCGCATAGAAGAGCGATCTTCCGTTACCGAAGATTTCTCTGATAACAGTATCGTCGCCCTGGTAAATGCCTTCGTTACCCGCGATCTTAGAAGAAAGATAATCTACAACGCTGATAAATCTGTCAGCATTGGTGGAAGCCACAATGATGGGATAATCATCCGCATCCTTGCTTGCAAGCATTTCGCCCGAACCCATGGTCATCATGAAGCCGAGAGTGGTCTGAGCAGCGCATCCGAAGGTATCGTCAACGGTATTCTTGCCGTCGCCGTTATCCTGCTTTGCGATCTCAACGTACTCAAAGAACTTGTCGAATACCCATTCGTTATCGTAAACGAGATCATAGATGGTCTTGAGGTTGTACTGAGCAATGATATCCTTGTTGAAGAACATGGTTCTGATAGCCTGGTCGTCTACAACGGTGATAGCACCGGTTGCAAAATACTGTCTGTTACCGATTGACCACGCCTTGTTGGTAGCCTGTGTCCACCACTGACCCTCAAGGTTGATGTTGGAAAGCTCGGTAATATCGAGAAGATATCCCTTCTGCGCCATATTTGCGGCATCTGAAAGACCCATGTACATTGCCTGAAATTCGGTATCACCCGCATTGATGAGGTTGATAGCATCGTTAGCGCAGTCACGCTTGCCGCTTTCGATCTGAGCGAAATTGATCTTATACATTGCGCTCAGTCTCTCGTTTCTCTTGTAGATAGAGTCATTGAGAATGGTACCGTCCTCCTGGGGAGCAAGCAGGTCGCTCGACCAAGCGCCGTTGTACTTACGGCTGTAGAAGGTCAGAGTCTCGCCGCCGAAATCGCGGGGACCGAGAATGTTTTCAGCACTGACTGCGGTAGTTTCCGCCTCAGTAACCTCTGCCTGGCTTTCGCCGGCTATGGGATCGGTAGTGCCGTCATCAGGTTGATCGACCTGTGTCTGCGCGCAGGCAACAGCACCGAGAAGCATAAGAGTCAAAAGTAAAAAGCTGGTTGCACGGATAAGAAAGTTTTTCATCATAAAGCACTCCTTTTGAGATTTTTTGATTTATATTTAATTTTATCACAAATGGAATAAAAAGTCAAGGCAAATACTTATATAAATATATTTTTCAATAATATTTAGCAATTGCTCGGATAAAAAATTGAAAAAGGGATTTACAATCGACAAAATTTATGCTATAATTAATTGGTATGACTTTACATTC
>JAGBYM010000095.1 GCA_017628755.1 Clostridia bacterium
AGAGACCAAGTGCTTCTGCTTCCTGGCAGGCCACGAGTCCTTTGCCGCCGCCGAAGGCGCCATCGGTATCGCCAAGACCGCAAACAAGGTTCGTAAGGAGCCCCTCCAGATCATCCTCAACGGTCTGGGCAAGGACGCCGCTCACATCATTTCCCGTATCAACGGCTTTACCTACGTGCAGACCGAGTACAACTTCACCGACAGCGAGCTGAAGATCGTGAAGACCAAGGCTTACTCCGACGGTGAAAGAGCCAAGGTTCGCTGCTACGGTGCCAACGATGTTCTCAAAGGCGTTGCTATTATGAAGCATGAGCAGGTAGATGTTTCCATCACCGGTAACTCCACCAACCCCACCCGCTTCCAGCATCCCGTTGCAGGCACCTACAAGAAGTGGTGTAACGAGAACGGCGTAAACTACGTCTCCGTTGCTTCCGGCGGCGGAACCGGCCGTACTCTCCATCCCGATAACATGGCTGCAGGCCCCGCTTCCTACGGTATGACCGATACCATGGGACGTATGCACTCCGATGCGCAGTTCGCAGGTTCTTCCTCCGTTCCCGCACACGTAGAGATGATGGGTCTCATCGGTGCAGGTAACAACCCCATGGTAGGAATGACGGTTGCAGTAGCTGTAGCAATCGAGGAAGCTTCCAAATAAGCAGTTTCTTTGGTAAAAGCAACCTAGCTTCATCCGTCATTCCATTATGACATGTTGCAGTTGCAGTTGCTATCGAAGAGGCTTCCAAGTAAGATAATCAAAAAGGTAGGTTTTATAAGGGTTTTCGCAAGTTTCAAGGAAGTTTCAAACAACTTTCAAGGAACTTCGGGGCAACTGTAAGACAACTTTTAGACAACTTCCAATAAAAAATAGTTGGACACATCATTTTTGGGTTTTACCCTGTGATGTGTCCAATTGTTTTTATCAGCAAACTTAACAAAAAGCATTAAAGCACTTGACAAGTCAGTTTCTTTTATTGTATAATAAATGTAACTATTTATAATGCTTAAAGGAGAACATTATGAAATCTTACGCAAGAATCATCGCGCTCATTTTCGCGGTTCTTATGCTCATTCCCTCGCTTGTTGCTTGTGCCAACACAAATGAGGGTGAGACCACCACAGAGCCCGCGCAGAGCCAGGCAACACCCGAAAGCACCGGCCCCGAAAAGGATCCCAACTATGACGACGACGGATTCTGGAAGGACGATCTTCCCACAGATCTCAACTTCAACGAGATCGTTACCGTTCTTTACTGGGATGACGTTGAGCGTCCCGAGTTCGAGATAACCGAAGAACAGGCCGACACCGACATGGTCAACGAGGCTATCTACCGCAGAAACGTTACCACCGAGGACCGCCTGGGCGTCACCTTTGAGTGGATCGGTACCCCTGGCGACAGCGGCGACCGCGCAAAATTCGCAAGCTTCGTTCAGAACGCTTATTCCGGCGGTACATATTACGATATCATCGCTACCTACTCGAGAACTGCCGGTATGCTTCTCACCGAAGGTCTCATTCAGGACCTCAACGCTATCGAGGACAGCCACCTTAACACCGCTCAGCCCTGGTGGCCCAAGACGATGCTCGAGACCTGCTCGATCAAGGACTCTCTCTTCTTCGTATCGGGCGATATTTCGACCAATGTGCTCCACTTCATGTATGCAGTTTACTACAACATGGATATGCTCAAGAACTTCCAGATCGAGGATCCCATCTCTCTTGTTGACAGCAACCAGTGGACCATCGACAAGCTCATTGAACTTTCCTCAGATCTTTACCAGGATCTTGACCAGGACGGCGCACAGTCCGATAACGACCAATACGGATTCTGCTCCACCTACTTCCACCTTGACGCATTCTATACCGGTTCGGATATGATGTGCATTGTTCCCGATGCGGATGACGTCCTTGCTATCTCTCCCGAATTCTTCGGTCAGAAGACCACCGACCTTGTTGACAAGCTCGGCGGTTGGTTCAAGGAAGGCGACACATACGTTAATCCCCACGGCGGCAGCCGCAACTATTCGGTCCCCTTCAATGAAGGCAATTGCGCATTCCGTCTTGACCGCGTATACGTAGCAGATAACGTTTACCACAACGGCGCGCTCCGTAACGCAGACTTCGAGTACGGTATCCTTCCTGTTCCGCTCTACGACGAAAACCAGGAAGACTACATCACCGTAGTCGGCAACCCCTTCACTCTCTGGTGCGTAATGCAGAATGCAAAGGATCCCACTATGAGCTCCGCGGTTATCGAATGTATGGCATCCGAGGGATACCGCAAGACCTCTCCCATGATCTTCGAGAACAATATGAAGTACCGTTACACTCCCGATAACGCAGGTAAGGGTGACGGCGCCCGTATGTTCGATATCGTTCGTCAGTCGATCGCATTCGACCTCGGCCGTATCTTCTCCGACAGCCTCCAGTTTATGAGTGAGATGCCCTCCAAAACTGCAGCTTCCTCCAAGAGCTGGGCAACAGAAAAGGCTCAGTACGACAGAATCCTCAAGAGAGCGATGGTCGACCTCAACAAGAGTCTCGAAGCTGTTCTTGACAATTAACGGTTAATACTACAGTCAGACACATTATTACCTTATAATGTGTCTGACTTTTTATATGTACGATCTCTTGACTTCTCCTGTAAAAAATGATATAATGATTCAAAAGGAGGGGATTCTATGGCTAAAATCTGCAAGAATTGCGGCGTAAAACACAAAAACAGCGCAACTTACTGCGTCATGTGCGGTGAGCCGTTTTATAGTGAACAAGGATTGAAGAAAAGAAAAATCCACCGTATAATCGGCATCGTTCTCGGCGTTCTCGCCTTGACCGCGGGTGTTCTCTTCATCTTCACTGCAGGACCTAAAGCCGCTGTAAGACGTATTCTCAACGGCTACAAAAGGAATGATCCCGACGCTGTCATAGCATCCTATCCGGATTTTCTTATCGAGTCGAATCAAGTTGACAAAGACCAACTGATTCTGAGCACTCAAATCAACGTCAAAGACATGTCGGATTACATATTCATGTACAAACTCGGAAAATCCGAAGACCCTTCCGAGAAAGAATACGAAGAACTTATGGAAGCATTCCGCTTTTATGCGGGCGAAGATTTCTCCGAGGATGACATTCAAAGCATAAAGATCATTTGGGTGGATTATACCGGCAACGTACCCGCGGTATGGCCGTCCCGTGCGGCGCGCTTTATCGTTATCAAATACGAGGGTCGCTGGTATTGGTGGCCCGAAACAGTAAACAGATAAAAGGAAAATTTCATGTCCAAGGTTTGCAAGAATTGCGGCGTCAGGCACCGCAACAGCGCGAAGAAATGCGCTATGTGCCGAACGGAATTTAACGATTCTCATATTTATGCCAAAAGAAGAAGGCTCATAATTCTTGCAGTCTGCGGAGTCCTTCTGATATCATCGGCCATAGCTTATTCAGTTTATTCCGCTACTCCCGAGGCGGCGGTACGACGCATTATGAATGCTTACAATGAAGGCGATGTTGACACGGTAATTTCCTACTATCCTGATTTCTATTTGGAATCCGATAAGGTCAATCGCGAAAGACTCCTGCTCGATGCCGAATTCGGAGTTAAAAAAATGGCTAAAGAATTATACACCTTCTATCTTGAAAAACCCGAAACACCTTCCGAGAGAGAATGTGAGGAGCTGTTGGAAAACTTCAAGTATTACGGCGGTGAAAACTTCGATGAAGAAAAGCTCGGCGAAATCAAAATGGTCTGGGTAGATTACAGAATCGACATCTATTACTTCTGGCCGAAACGCGGAACACGCTTCATCGTCTTTGAATACGACGGACGCTGGTGCTGGTGGCCGGATAATGTGAACAGATAAACCGAAAATCATAGGAGGCACTATGAAACAACGAACCCAAAATCCTTTTATAAAAACCTTTCTGCCTGCGGTGGCATTCGGCGCGCTGACGGGTGTGCTTACATCCGTCGCGGTTAACCTTTACAAGGTATGCGCAAAATTTGCGATCTCATGGTCCGAAAAGGGATACCATTACATCGGCGAAAAGCTCTACATAATTCCCATTGTCCTTGCAGTCTTCCTCATCCCCGCTTTTCTGTTTGCCTTTATCTACAAGCGTATTCCGAATTTGCGCGGGGGCGGAATCCCGACCTCGATCGGTATTTTGCGAGGCATTATTGCCTTCAAATGGGTGCGCAACCTCGTCGGAATTTTCAGCATGTCGCTCGTCTCGTTCCTGATCGGCGTACCGCTTGGAAACGAAGGACCTTCGGTTCAGATGGGAGTTGCGATCGGACGAGGAAGTGTATTTTCCTTCGGACAAAAATATCACGTATGGGACCGTTACTCAATGACGGGCGGTGCCTGCTCGGGCTTTGCCACGGCAACGGGCGCACCGATCTCGGGGATTCTGTTTGCGATCGAAGAAGCGCATCAGCGAATCTCGCCCATGATTCTGACTATCGCCGCATCCTCGGTAATGTCCGCATCGCTCACAACAGAAATACTCGCTCCTTTGCTCGGCGTCAGCAAAACTCTCTTCCCTGCGATGGAGCTTCCGACGCTGACGCTGAAGGACATCTGGATCCCTCTCTCGGTCGGCGTGATAATGGGTCTGTTCGCGGTTCTTTTCCTCAGATATTACCGCCTCGTCTTCTCGTTTTTCAATAAAACGCTCAAGCGCATTTCACACGGTTGGAAGATATTCATCGTCTTTTCGCTGACCTTTGCGGCGGGACTTTGCTCCTACTCATTCATTTCAACGGGTCACGAGCTCATCCTTCATCTGCTGAGCGAAAAGACCGCGATCCTCATGCTCCTTCTCATTCTGATCGTCCGCTCGACGCTCACTCTCTGCGCCAACTCAAACCGCGTCACGGGCGGTATCTTCCTTCCGCTTATGGCTATCGGCGCGATCGTAGCCTCGATTTTTGCGAGAATCCTCGGCAGTTTCGGACTTGACAGCTCATATCAGACCGTCATTCTCGTTCTCGGCATCGTCGCCTGCATCGCTGGTATGATGAAAATGCCGCTGACCGCAATAGTTTTTGCCGTTGAAGCACTTTCTTGCTACGACAACGTTATCTTCGTCATCGCGGCGGCGGGAGTAGCCTACGTTATAACCGAGATCTTCGGTGCCGAGTCGATCAACGACCGCGTGCTTGAAAACCTCGTTCACGAGATCAACGAGGGCAAGAGCACCACCATCATCGACAAATACGTACCAGTCGGTAAGAACGCCTTTGCCGTGGGTATGCACATCCGCGATATTTTCTGGCCTAACGGACTTTTCGTCCTTTCTCACAAGCGCACCCTTCCGCCCGAGGAACGTGACAAACGCGCACCCGGCGCGATACACGAGGGCGATATGCTTCACGTGCGGTGCACCACGTTTGACGCCGCACATACCGAAGAAAAGCTCAAGCTTATAATAGGCGACTGGGAATAGCCCTGAAAAGATAAAAATCATGCTTGATCTCAAAAACTTTATCCATTCAAGCAGGGAGACCGACCTTTCGGCCAATACCTTTGCAGCGAGCGTCTTCTTTCCGAAGAATGGGTAAAGACAAACGCGATGCGGTTCAAAAGCATATTCTGCCGCAGATATAAACGAAAACCGTTTCGGCTTGCGCCGAAACGGTTTCATTTTTATTTTCCGAAAATATCAATCGGTACTTTTGAAGTTGTCGGTCCGCAGACCTCGAGGCGGTAGCCGTCAGCAGTTTTGACGAATCTTACGGGGTCGATTGCAACGTGTCTCGGCTGGACTGCGGTGGGGGTATTATGAACGTGGTAAACCATAACCATTCCGCCCGCGGGAGTTTCTATGATTGAGCAATGTCCCGTACCGCGAGTGTCGGCGGTTCCGCGCAGGATCGGATTATTTGCGCTCTTGACGAAGCCTTCAAGCGGTTTGGTCGAAGTTGCGTAACCCACAGCGTAATCCGCCTGATAGTTGCTTCCCGAATAGACCATGTAATATACACCGTCTTTTTTCAGCATATAGGGCGCTTCAACGATTCCGCCCATATTCATTGAGCTTTCCCAATCCTCTGTGGGTGTGAAGATAAGCTTCTCGGTCTCCCACTTAGGGGTGAGGCAATCCGCCTCCATCTCGACGCCCCAGATGCCGTAGGCTCTGCCGTCACACCAGGAGGTGTAGTAGAGGTAGATTCTGCCGTCCTCGTCAACGAAAATATGTCCGTCGATGGTCTTGGTAAGGAAAGGCATGTCGCCCGCGCAGACAAAAGGACCTTCGGGTCTGTCCGCAACCGCAATGCCGAATCCCGCCTCGCCCATCGAGACTGCCATATAGAACTTGCCGTTAATGTATTCAACGTCGGGCGCCCACATATATCTCTTGTCGATATTCCAGGAAACCTCGAGGAGAGAGACGCCCACCAATTCCCACTTTGCAAGATCGGCAGAGCGATATACGGGATAGTGATCGCCCGTCACGTACATATAATAGTAACCCTCGTGATAGATTATATCGGGGTCGGCGGCATTCATAATGACGTTGTTCTGATAGGTCGTACCGGAAGCCAAGGTCGAAACAGTTCCGAACTCGGGCGCCGAAAGAAGCGCGCCGTAACCGGTTGCTTCGCAGACGTAAACCGCACCGGCGAGCTCACTTGCCTTGATCTCGAAAGCAGCCCAAGGCTCAAGATCCAACTCGGGATCGCTCAGATACGCGCGCAGATACTCGCCGTCATAGGAACACATAACGTTGTACTTCTTTCCGATCTCGGAAATAACGACCTTCTTTGCAAGCTCGGTTCTCTTATTTTCCTGCTTGTAAAGAGCAACGCTTCCTGCGGTGAATTCCACAACGTATCCGCGGAATTTCGAGTCTTTCACATCACCGATGCGTATCTCGACCGCGCTCTTGGAATTCGAAAGCTCTGCCGTGAAGCCGATGGAAGTGTTTTTCGCAAATGAATCAGCAGCAGGCTTGGTTTTCAACGTATCCGCAATGATGCAGAAATCACTCGGCAGAGACATATTGCCCAAAGCAAGCGCTTCCATCAGACGGAATACGGCAGCATCGTAAAGTTCCTCTTCACTTGCCCAAATAATGATCTTTTTGCCGACGACCTTTATGATCAGATCGTGCGCTTCGATATCCTCAAGCATCGCCTGGGTTTCGGCACGGTTGGTCTTGCCTATGAGAATTTCGCACTCGCGCTCATCTGTGGTGTCAGTTCTATAGGGAAGGTTGGCCTCGGTTTCTCTCTGGAAAGTGTTTGAGAGAAGGAGCGCGAAATATTTTTCCTTAAATCCGTCGCTCGGGTAAACGATTATATAATCCGAAGGGTTGATAACCAATGGCATGGCTTCAGTCTCACTTTCTTCTAAGCTTGTTTCGGGAATGTCTGTTGTTTCGGCGGGGCTATCACCGTTATTGCAGGATACAAAAACAGCAAACAGTAATAATAAAGTCAAAAAAATTACTAAAAGTCTTTTCATTTTAGTCGTCACGCCTGATTAAAAAGTCCGATAAGGTATTTCGAAATATCGACCGAATACTTTTCGTATGTCTCTCTTGCTACGGGATCGGGGATGTTTTCCGGCTGGAGTTCAAAATTGAATTCACCCTCGTAGCCCGCATCCTTGAGTGCCTTCATAATGTCCGCCCAGGGAGCTGTGCCCATAAAGGGAGCTTTGTGCATATCCGTAGCGCGGTTGTTATCGTGAACGTGGAGCATCTTGATGCGCTTGCCCATAGCCGCAATAACATCGGGAACGTTGTTATCGAAGAACTTATTTATATGGGCGTGGCCTATATCAAGGCAGATTCCGACCTTATATCCCTCTGCGGCGAGAATGTCAACGACCTCAATAAGCTCATTTATCGGGCGTTTAGCCATATTTTCGATCGCAAGACCGATATTCTTTACGCCCGATTCTGCAAAAAGTCGCTTGACATACTCAACCGTGCCCTCAACCGTGCTTACGTGCATAACAGCCCATTCAGCGCCGAGATATTCGGATGCCTGAAGCGAACGGACGGTCAGCGGATGACAGTACGCGAACTTCTCGGACTCGGTGTCTGTATAGTCGTAGCGATAGGGCAGATGGGTTGTCGCGATCTTAATGCCGACCTCCTTCGCCTTTGCTATGTAAGGATCAAGATTCTTTTCCCAATCCTCGCTGTCAAGGATATCCTCGTGCGGATAGGGATCATTGTGATAGATAACACGGGTAAATCCAACGTCGATCGCATCATATCCGAGCTCCTTGAGCTTTTCGATCTTTCTGATATTTGCATTTGCGGAAAGTAACATTGTTCTTCCTCCAAAAATTATTTCTTTAAAAATCCTAATACAATATAAAATTCAGCAAATATAATAAAATCCGTTTTTTCGGCGGCTTTGCCGACGAAAAAACACCTTTCAGACGAGCCGGGCGAGTCCGCGCGCCGAGGGGAGCTGTCAAAATCTGCGATTTTGACGAGCGGCGATAAGCGCGCGACTCAATTGTAAAACGCAGTTTTACAATTGGCTATTTAGTAAATCTTTTTGCATATCCGCATCTTTGGCAGAGTTCTTCGACCGCACGGCGGCGGGTGAATCCGTCATAGATCGCGCGGGCGCGCGGGGTTGCGAGAATATCGTCTATCTCGCTTTCAAAAAGGTTACCAAGTGTGACGATTCCCTCAGAATCAAGACAGCAAGGCACAACACTTCCGTCAACGAGCACGCCGAACTGATCGCGCAGTCCGTGGCAGAAGCAGTCTCCACTCTCGCCTATCGATGGCGCGGCGAGATCGGGCCAATCGAATCTGTCGCCGAATTCAAGGAAGAGGCGCGAATGCAAGCGGTAGCTGTCTCCGCCGCGCATAGGTTTCCATTCCTCGGGAAATTTTTCGTGCAGACGGGCAAGCACCGCCTCGTTTGTCTTTTCGTCCTCCGAACCGAGGTTCCATAGGCGGAGAACGGTGTATATTCCTTTTTCCGATGCCCTGAGCGCAAAATCCGCGCAGTTGTCGAGATACGCGGGATCGGCAAACGCGGGATTCGCGGCGGGCGCGTGAAGCGAGATGCTGATCTTATAAAAGGGAGACGAAAGCAGATCTTCTCCGCATTTTGAAAGCAGAGCGCCGTTTGTGGTCAGCATCGGCAAAAATCCCTTTTCGCTCGCCTTTTTTACAAATTCGGGCAAAAGAGGATGCAGAGTCGGCTCGCCCATAAGGTGAAAGAAAAGATACTGCACCTTCCCGCGCAGACGGTCGGTAAGAATATCAAACTCCTCCGCGCTCATGAACTTCTTCTGCCTCTTCGTCTTGTGGCAGAACGAGCAGGAAAGGTTGCATACGTTCGTTATTTCGAGATAGGCTTTGTTTATCATTTTCCCGCTCCTCATTTTTCTTTATCTATTATGATACCACAAAAACTCCTATTTGTCAATCGCGTGGGTTGACAAATATTATTTCTTATGTTATAATAAATAAAAAAAGATAAGGAGACCGATCATGGACAACGCTCAAAACGTACTGATCGCGGAAAGAAATCTGTTTCGCGGCAGAGAAAAAAAGATACCGATCCTGATTGCGACATTACTTCTTATCGCGGGAATAATCGCGATTATCTGCCAAAGACCGGATGACGTCAAGTTCGTTGAGCACTTGTACAACAACACTCATGAAAAAGTTGATGTGGCTACCATGATTGGACCGCCGTACTCTCTTCATCCGATCAATGCTTTAAGCGGACTTGACGTACATATTCAAAACAAGGATGCAGAGACTCAAACCTTCACATATTCGGGTATGGAGGAATCCTTCAATATTCTGAAAAAGATCATAGAAACCGACATTGTCAATATCCCCCGCAAAGAACGCGGACTTGAAGACAGCGTGTATACGATCGTTCTGAAGTGCGAATGCCACTCCGAACAGTATCTTTGCTTCAATTCAGGACTCAGCGAAATCTGGATAATTACGGACGAAGAATCAGCCCCCGCATACAAGATCAAAAACACCTCAGCTTTCAAGGAGTACCTTGAAGAGTTAGTTAAATAATAAAAAAAGCAGAATCGGATCCGATTCTGCCTTTTTATATCAGTATCTCTCGCGGAGCGCGGTGCTTGCATGTCCCATCGGCAAGCCGTCGCGATAGAGATGTGAGTCATTCGAGAGCGTCATAACTCTGGCGCGGGCGTAGCCATCAAAGCTCCATCCTCTGCCCTCGTCAAAAACGATCGCGGTGACACCCGTGTGCTTCATTTCAAAATGAGTCGAATAATAGGGGAACGGAATATCAAGAAGCTCGCTCATGAAGATCTTACCCGCGCCCTCGTGCGCAAACAGCGCGACACGTTTATCCTTTATGTCCTTTGTGACCTTGTACATTCCGCGCTCGCGGTCATGCTCAAGTCCGAAAGAGGCAAGCCACAGGTCAAGATTCGTTCCGATACGCTCAACCGATTTTTCAAGATGGAATTCGGCAAGCTTCGGGTGCTCGTGCCAGCTGTCGCCCATACTTCTTACCTCACGCGAGGCAAGGAGCTGCGAATATATCGGGTTCGCCCAACACCAGGTTTCGGATTTCTCGTCGATCGGAAGTGCCATTTCGCGGTAAGCATATTTTTCGTGCATCCAATCAAGCAGTATCGGCTCCTTGCCGAGAAGCTCACAGGTCGGCTGTGCAGTCTGCATAGCGCGTGTCGAGGTCGAAGCATAGATCTCGTCAACGCCGAAAAGCGCAAGACGCTTTGCTACAGACTCTGCCTGACGGTGTCCGAGGGGTGTAAGCTGATCAGGATTATAGATCGGATCGCCGTGGCGAATGTAAAAGAGTATCATTTCCCGTCTCCTTCTGAAAGTCTTTTAAGATCAATATTTTCAATTTCGACGTCATCAACGTCGGGCATGCAGACCGAAAGCGACATGCCGCAAAGCTCGGTCTGATAGAGGTATTCGTCAAGGTCGAAAATGCAGAAAGCCGAAAAATCTCCGTCGATTCCGTCGCCCGTAAATTTCACGTAGGCTTCCTTCGCTGTCCAGATGTTATAAAACGCCGAAACCGTATCGGCATCAAGTGCATCAACCTCGTCGAAATGGAAAAAACGAGCCGCTATCTTACGGCAACGCTCCTCCTCGTCGGGGCGTTTTTTGTATTCCTGAATATCAACTCCTACAGGAGAATCCGAAAGCGCGCACACGAAAACACTTCCGCTGTGACTGACAGAAAAATGCAGATCGGGCATATTCGGGAAATAGGGTTTGCCTTTAGACTGACGCTCGATTTTCAGCAATTCGGATTCGGGAGTAATACCATTTTCTCGCAAAAGATGGTAACGCGCAATCGCGGCAACCTTTTCATCCGTCGAATAATCCTTTTCATCTTCGCAATAATATAAAAAGACCATTTTGCCCTCCCTAATCCGATATTTATGTATATTATACCACATTAAAACGCACATTTCAAGTTTTTTGCCAAAAAAACGAGCAGGCGCCGAAGCGCCCGCTCTTATTGTTTCAAAAGCTTTTAGTTCTTGCCCTGAAGCTCGTTCTCGTACTTCTCAACCATCTTCTTTACCATCTGACCGCCGATAGAGCCAGCCTGACGTGCGGTGAGATCGCCGTTATAACCCTGGTTGAGAGTTACACCTACTTCGTTTGCTGCTTCGTTCTTAAACTGCTCGAGAGCCTTCTTTGCATTCTTGTTAGCCATTTTGAAATTCTCCTTATGCTTATAGCATTAACTTCTTTTCTTGGGGTGCAATCGCTCGCGGATCTATTTGCGGCTGCTTTTGCAACCGATATGCGTGCGAATGCGAATCTATATCAATTGAGCCCGCACGCCGACTTGTCGCATGAGATTCGGTTGCCGCGTTTTCTCCGCGCCGCCGACTTGCGTTCTCTGCTAATATTGTTCACCGCATTCGAATTTATATGAATTCCTTTTTTTGAGAAAAACGCATCCTATTTTTATTTGTTTACAAAAAAGTAATTGACAATTTTATGGTTTTAGTTTATAATATTGGTAACTATTTTAATAATGGAGGATTATGAAATGAAGCTTTCAATTCGCATTCTTACCGCCATTCTGGCGATCATTATGCTTGTCCCCGCGGCTGTGTCGTGTGCTAATACCAACGACCCCGAAGATACCAAGGGCGATGCAATCACCACCGCTCCCGAGGCAGGCAATCAGCAGACCAACCCCGAGGAAGTAGAAACACAAATCACTTCCAACATTCCCGCAGACCTCAAGTTCACCGGCGAGACCGTAAAGATCCTTTACTGGCAGGACGTTGAGAACCCCGAGTTCTTCGTTGAAGACACCAACGGCGAATCCGTAAACGACGCTATCTACACCAGAAATGAGCGTGTACAGGATCAGTTCGGTATTACCCTTGATTACACCGGCACACCCGGTAACTACAACAACCAGGCTGCATTCATCAGCACCTGCCTTAACAGCACTCAGTCCGGCGCTGACGGTCACGACATTTTTGCCGGCTACTCCATGACCGGTGCTACCCTTATGACTCAGGGTCTGGCTCAGGATCTTACCCAGTATCCTATCATTGAGCTCAACAAGCCCTGGTGGCCCGCAACTCTCATCGAAAAAGCAACCATCCGCGACGGTATCTACTTCACATCCGGTGATATTTCCACCAACTACCTCTATATGATGTACGGTACCTTCTTCAACAAGGATATGTTCATCGACATTCACGGTGAGCACAGTGTTCTCTACGATCTTGTTCACGATCAGCAGTGGACTCTCGATAAGTTCATCGAATACTGCACCGGCGTATTCCTTGATCAGAACGGCGACACCGTAGCAAGCGAGGGTGACCGTTTCGGCTTCACCACCATCAACATTCACTTTGACGCCTTCTACACAGGTTCCGAGCTCTCTACCGTTGTTACTAACGAGGAAGGTAGCCTTATCCTTTCCGAGGACTTCTACTCTCAGAAGGCAACCGACCTTGTAACCAAGGTTTGTGCATTCCTTCACGATTCCGGTGATTCTTGGATCCTCAACAACTCAACTATCTTCTCTCAGAGCCAGGCTCTCTTCACCATCGACCGTGTACATCTTGCATCGAGACACCTCAAGGACGTAGACTTCAACTTTGGTATTCTTCCCATTCCGAAGTATGATCTCAACCAGGAAAACTACAGAACCTGTATGGCATTCCCCTTCACCACCTACGTACTCTCTGTTGCAGCTCCCGCAGCTGAGGCAGCAGCAGCAACTCTCGAGCTCCTCGCATACCAGAGCTACCTCCTCGTAACCCCCGCACTCTTCGAGGAATCCATGAAGCTCAGATATGCAGATGCAGGCGATGACTCGCTGATGTACGATATCATCCGTCAGTCGGTTGTTATTGACCTTGGCAGACTTCTCACCACTCAGGTCAACAACTACTCTTACAGCATCTTCCGCAGCGCAGTCAACAGCAACGCTGCAGGCTCTTGGGACTCCTCCAAGAAGGCAAACGGAAGACTCTTCGAAAGAAAGATCGATGCTGTAAACACGGCCATCGAAAAACTCGGTTAATTCCGAAAATACATAAATAAATGCTGTACCGCCCCGCGGTACAGCATTTATTTTACCTATTTTCAAGTAAAAAACAAAAAAACGATTGACAAACGCTTCATTTTAGTTTATAATAATTAGGTATATCAAAATCTAATTTTCGCAAAGGATAAACAAAAATGACACTTTATGAAGAACTTATCGCGCGCGGTCTTGTAGCTCAGGTTACCGACGAGGCGCATATCAGCGATATGATCAACAACGGCAAAGCCACCTTCTACATCGGCTTTGACCCCACAGCAGATTCCCTGCACGTAGGTCACTTCATGGCTCTCTGCCTTATGAAGAGACTCCAGATGGCAGGCAATAAGCCCGTCGTTCTCATCGGCGGCGGCACCGCTATGATCGGCGACCCCTCGGGCAGAACCGACATGCGTTCCATGATGACCCGCGAGACAATTCAGCACAACTGCGACTGCTTCAAGAAGCAGATGGAAAGATTCATCGAGTTCGGCGAAGGCAAGGCTATCATGGTCAACAACGCGGACTGGCTTCTCGACCTCAACTACGTTGAAGTCCTCCGTGAAGTCGGCGCTTGCTTCTCCGTTAACAACATGCTCCGCGCAGAATGCTACAAGCAGAGAATGGAGAAGGGTCTCTCCTTCCTTGAATTCAACTATATGATTATGCAGTCCTACGACTTCTACTATCTCTACCAGAAGTACGGCTGCAACATGCAGTTCGGCGGCAACGACCAGTGGTCGAACATGCTCGGCGGTACCGAGCTTATCAGACGTAAGCTTGGCAAGGACGCTCACGCAATGACCATCACTCTTCTCCTCAACTCCGAGGGCAAGAAGATGGGTAAGACCGCTTCGGGCGCAGTATGGCTCGATCCCGCAAAGACCACTCCCTACGATTTCTATCAGTACTGGAGAAACGTTGAGGACGCAGACGTTCTCAAGTGCATCCGTATGCTTACCTTCCTCCCCATGGAGCAGATCGAGGCTATGGACAGCTGGGAAGGCAGCCAGCTCAACACTGCAAAGGAGATCCTCGCTTACGAGCTCACCAAGCTTGTTCACGGCGAAGAGGAAGCAAACAAGGCTCAGGCAAGCGCGAAGGCGCTCTTCGGCGCAGGTGCGGATGCAGACATCCCCACCGCAGAGCTTGCAGAGTCCGATCTCATCGACGGCGCGATCGACATTCTTTCCATCCTCGTCAAGGCAGGACTCGTTCCCTCCAAGTCCGAGGCACGCCGTGCAGTTGAACAGGGCGGCGTAACCGTCGAGGGCGAGAAGGTCACCGACATCAAGGCGACCTACACCGCAGATACACTTAAGAACGGTATCGTTGTCCGCAGAGGCAAGAAGGCGTTCAAGAAAGTAGTGCTTAACTAAACAAACGAAAAAACGGCAGTTCGGTTGACGGACTGCCGTTTTTGAGTGCAGAGTTCAGAGTGCAGAGTTATGGTGAATTTCCTCGCAAGCGAGGAAATTTTCGATTATATTTAAAGAGCAAAAGTTTGATCAAACTTTTCAAAGTTTGCGGAGCACGAGGCAGAGCCTCGGACTAATGCGAGAGCTTTAGCTCTCGCTAACTGCTTCAAAATTCTGAAGCTCCGCTTCTGAATTTTGGACAGAGTCAATACTTCCCGAATGTAGGGAAGTATTGCGCTCTGTCACCCCGCGCGCTCAAAGCGAGCGAAAAGATCAAATATTTTACTTGCATAATATCAAAATTTTTGATATAATAAAACAAAAACGGTAACTGTAATGAAGAAAAATAAATTCCTCAAAAAGCTGTTCAAAAAGAAGATGACACTTGAGCAAGCTATACTGTTCCTCATTGTCGGACTAATCCTCGGCACGGTGTTCACCTTTGGACTGCAATATTGGAAAGCTCCGATAGAACGCGAAGAAGCAATTTCCGTTGAGGCGGAATATTCATATCACAAAAAAACATCATTTCGCCGCCCCGATTCGCACGCAGTAAGCATCCATTGTTCCGACGGAGAAATATACGATATCGATGCGCATTGCGTTACCAATGATATTTTTGATTTCACCGATTCTCTTGCAAAAGGAACAAAACTCAATATGCTGATCCATCCAAACTCGAACACCATCCTCTCGCTCGATGTTTACGGAGAGAATATTCTTGATTTCGATGAAGTACAGGAAAAGCTTGATTACGCCAATACCGCTTTTCTCTGCCTCGGAATATTTATGTACCTTCTTGCTGTTTGCGGAGCGGTCAGACTTATTGTGATTGCTGTACGGAAATTTAAGAAGTGAATTAGAAAAAGCTCCCTGATGGGGAGCTTTTTCTAATTCCAAACATCCGGCGGGGCGCCGTCTGTTTAAAGCACATTTCGGGGCGTCGCCCCGTACCCCACTTAAGGAACTTTTTGAAAAAAGTTCCTTAAGAATCTTCAAAAACTTTCCGCTATTAGAGATTCCGGATATACTCCGCAAACACATCTGCCATATGCTTACAAGCTTTTTCTGACATATGAGTTCCGTCGGGCATGGACTCGGGGTTGAAGGGATCGAGCTCGGGATCATCGTGGAAGTTCAGCGGCTCAATGCCCTCGCTTCGGCAAACTGCTACGAAAGCATTGTGGAAGTCAATATGCTTAAGGTCATCGTTTCTCTTCTGCGGCTCTTTTTTCTTTCTCATAGAGTCCGAGACGATAAGGCGGGACTCGGGGTAATCACTCTTGATCATTCTGATAAGCGATCGGAGCGCGCCGCAGTAAGTATAGGGATCGGTCGAATCGATCTCACCGAGAGGAATGCAATGGTTGCAGTCGTTGCCGCCACCCTGGACGATGATGATATCCGCGCCGTGCTCCATCATAGGCGCGCGTTCAAAATAGCTGTCCTCTCTTCCCTCCTGCTTTGCGATATTCGTACCGCTGACGCCGTAATTTCGCGTCACACAGCGCAGACGGAGGCCGAGCAGGACGGGATAATTGATCTCCTTGGTCTTGATGCCCTCGTTGTCAATAAGGATACGGGTATTCGACGCACCAAGGCAGTTTATCACAAGTTTTTCAGTATTCATTAAAAAGCTTCCTTATTCATTTTTCTAAAGTATAGCACAAGTTTGAGAGTTTGTCAATAAAAAATCGGCGATAATACCGAATTTCGGTATCATCGCCGATTATATTGTTTTTTGATATTACTTTACGAAAACTGCGTGGAAGCAGCCGGAATCGGAAGCCATGGGGCCAATGGTGGTAAATGTACCGTCAGCCTTGGTACCGAAGATGAAGGATCCACCCTCAACTGCGCCAACGAAGGTCTTGAGAGTTTCGTCATAGGTATAAACGGTGGAAGCAGCCGCATCAAACTTTGCATTGGTGTAGTTGCCGCTCTTGACCATGTTGATATAGGTCTTGGTGCCGTTTACCATGCAGTAGAAGTAATAACCGCCGGTGGTCTCCTCGATGAATACGTCAACAGATGCAGCCTTGTCCTCTGTGGTAGCCATATAGTAGCCATCCATAGCGCCGGTGATGTAGAGGGTCTTCTTTGCGTTACCCTGAACAAAGCCGAACTTGTATGCAGTACCTACAACAGGCTTAACTGCATCAAGAGTCTGCGCGGGAGCAGCGGGCTCGGTGGTTGCGCCGCCCTGACCCTTAACAAGCTCCTGGAGGCAAGCGTTCTTGAGCTGAGGACCGTTGTAGTTGGAAACTACGCTGAGAACGGTAATGGTATCGCCTGCTACGGGCTTGTCGGTAAGAGCGTCGTAACGAACTGCGCCGTCCTTGTCATAAAGACCGTAAATGTAGATCTTGTTACCTGCTTCGTCCTGAATATACAGGTTACCGTATGTGGTATTTGCAACCTCGGTAACGGTACCCTTGATGAGGTATTTCTCTGTGGTAGCGGTGTTGTGTGCGAGATTGTTACCGATTGTGAGAGCCTCGCTGATGGGGGTAGTACCGCTTACGGGCTTCTCAAGCTTCTGGAGAGCAGCGTTCTTGAGCTGGGGACCGTTGTAGTTGCAAACCTGGCTCATAACGGTGATGGTGTCGCCAACCTGGGGCTTATCGGTCATAGCATCGTAACGAACAGAACCGTCAGCGGAGTAGAGACCGTAAACGTAAAGGGTGTTGCCCTCAGAGTCCTTGATGTAGAGGTTACCGTACTGCTCGTTCTTGATCTCGGTAACTTCACCCTTAACGAGGTACTTCTCAACGGTGTTGGTATTGTGCTCGAGCTTTTCGCCGATAGCAAGGATGTCCTTGATAGCGGTGAGAGTTGTGGGATCCTTGGGAGCCTCATCGGGAACGAACGCGTCAGCAGCATCCTTGTTCATGAAGGATACTACGAACTGGCTGATGCCGGTGTTCTCGGGGGTGATGTAGGAGGACTCGGAGATGCAAGCGGTCTCATAGGAGCCGTATGTACCGAAAACGTAATCCGCGTTGTCACACTTGGTGAACCAAGCGTTTACGTTTGCCTGATAGGTGAATACGCTGGAGTTTTCTGCGCTGAAGCCAACGTACTTGCTGATCTTGCCATCTTCTGCGGTGGTGGTGTGAGCGTAAATGTAGGTCTTAACGCCGTTGATGGTGGTGTAGATCTTTACGCCGCCGTCAGCCTTCTCAACCATGAACTCTGCTCCCTCTGCGGGAGTTGCGGAAGAGAGGATGAACTTGTTCTCGTTGTTCTGGGACTCGCTCTTGAGGAAGAGGGTCTTGCCTACGCTAGCCTGAACCATGAAGAGCTTGTAAACTTCGCCTTCCTGGGGATCGGTAACTGCAGCGGAGTTATCGTAAACGGGAAGGATTCTGCCGAAGCTCTTGGTCTCGGAGTTGCCTGCCGCATCCTTAACAGTAGCGGTGAGGGTGTAAGCGGTTTCAGCCTCGTTCTTGGAGGGAAGCTTTACGGTGTAGGTGCCGTTCTCTGCAACGATCTCGATGCCCTCGAGGTCAACGGTCCAGGTGATCTCGAACTTAACGTCGCCGATCGGAACCTGAGCGATGAGGAGGTAGTCTGCGGGGGTCTTCTTGCCCTCGTCGGACTTGTACATGGAGTTGAGGTACTCAACCGCATCGGCAAGGGTAGCTGCCTCTTCTGCGGGATCGGTATTGGGTGTGGTCTCTTCGCCTTCATTGCCGGTGCAAGCTACGAAGGTAGCGCAAAGCATCGAAAGAAGGAGAAGGATAGCTAAAAACTTTTTCATGATAGCTCCTTAATTTTATGATTCATTAATTAAATGTAATATCGTTCACGGAGAACACCTTAAGCTGATATTCGCCGTTAAACACGTCAACAACGCCGCGGGCGTCGATCTTGCTTCCGATGGGGAATGCATCGGCTGTGATCGTCTTTCCGCTTTCGTCCTTAAGGACGATCGTGCGGACTACGATCTCGGTGCCGTCCTCTGCTTCGCAGGTGATCGAAAGCGCGCCGTAGTTCGAGCTGTCCTCATTCGTGGTAGTATAGATGCTCTTGATGGTAAGACCCTTAAGAGTCGCTGTACCATGCATGGTGAGGAAGCCGCGGTCGAAGGTCTTTTCAACGATAGACTCGTTTTCGCCTTCAACTACAGTGATATTGAGTGTGACCTTCTCTGTGAGAAGATCCTTTGCCGAAACCTCGGTATAAGCACCCTCGTGACCCTGGCTGATAAGCTTGATATTCGACTCATCGTCGGGACGCATAGCGTTGTACTTGATATCCGAGATCTGATATGTTCCGCCGGTCTCGTAATACTGTACCGAGCCGACTATGAGAACTCTGTTGCCGACTGTCAGTATTTCCTGACCGAAATAGTCGAGTGAGAAACCGTAGTAGACCTGGATTCCGAAGTAGAGTCCGGTCTCCTCGTCGTATTCCTCGACGTATGCGGTGTTACCCGAATTTCTTACAACAACACCCTCGAAGCCGACGCTCTTGTCCTTATAGGACTCGATATTGGTCTTGAGCTCCTTGAGTGTAAGCGGCATTGCCGCGCCATAGTAGAAATCGGGGTCCTTTTCCCTGGAATGAACGTGAAGCTTATGGGAGGAAGCCTGATAGAGGATCTGATTGCAGATATCAGCGTAGCTGGTATCCGAAATCTTGGATGCCACAGCGAGACCGTTCTGGAGGATCTCGAGGTTGAGACAACGGTAATCGGTCATCTCAGCGGTCTTGTACCATACCCAAACGAGGTATCTGTCGCCGGTGGAGTCGGGATCCCATTTGTCGCTGTCGGATTCAAGGATGATGGAGGTCGCCTTCATAAGGGTTTCCTTAGTATAATTGGAAGCCTTTTTGCCCCAGGGCTCGATTTGACCCGTGGACTCGGGGGTATTGATAGCAAGGTATCTTGCCTTGAGAAGTCCGGAGTCGATCACGGATGCGGGGACGTTGAAGTGGGTAGTGTCGCCGTCAACGTAGGTCTTGACGGTTGCTTCGGTATGAACTCTGCCCGAGTTCGGATCAAACTTGAGGTTTGCCGCAAGATCAACGAACTCGCCGATCTCGCCCGAGCCTGCGGGAGTGCTTGTATCTTCCGCTTCGCCTCCGTCGCAGGCAACAAACGCGCCTGCGAGAAGAACGAGAGCGAGAAGGAGACTAAAGAGTCTTGAAAACTTCTTCATTATTTCAATAATCAATTAGTGAGCTGCGTATTCGCACTCGTAGATAGCTGCCTCAAAGAGTTCCTTGATCTTAGCGTCAACATCGGAACCGGTGTAAACGAGTGCGCTCTGCATAAGCTTACCTACCTCGTCACGTGCTGCGGAAGAACCGTTGAACGCGGGAGATACGAAGTATGCGTTGCTCTGGGAGAGAGCGAGCTTAACCGACAGTGCGGTAAGGTTGTTGATACCGTTAGCCTTATCGAGCCACTGCTGATATACAGTGTTCGACTGAACAGACTGGATAACGGGAGCATAACCCGATGCCATCGAGAATGCTGCCTGGAATTCAACGTTGGTGGTGAGGAACTTAACGAAGAGCCAGGATGCTACAACTTCCTGAGGATTGCTATCCTTGAAGATGCAGAGGGAGGGACCCTGAGAAATTACCTTGGGAGCGTCGGGGTTAACCTGAGGAATGGTTGCCATATCGGTCTCAAAGAGAGCGTTGCCGTCAACCTGGGGAGGCTGCTGATAGCTTGCGCCACCGGTGGAACCGATTACCATATAGCACTTCTGACCCTCGGTAGCGGTAAAGAGACCGGAAGTATAAGAACCGTAGATCTCCTCGGTGGTTACCCATCCGTTCTGATGCCACTCGCGGAACATCTTAACGAAGCCTCGGTTAGTATCGTTATCGAACTTGAAGTGGCCGTTCTTATCAAGGCTGGTGTAATCGGAGCCGTACTGCTCGCACATGGTGATGAACCAGTTAGCCTCGGAGTCATAGCCGAGAGGTACGCAGTCGGGGTCGATAGCCTTGATCTGCTCGCAGAGCTTGCCCATCTCTTCCCAGGTCTTGGGAACAGAGAGACCGTTCTGCTCAAAGAAGGTCTTGTTGTAGTAGAGAGCCTCGGTGGACTTGGACATGGGGAGAGTGTACATAGTTCCCGCAGCGTCGAATGCGGTACCCTCAGCATAGTAGCCGGGGATGAAATCCGCGATCTGCTCAGCGGTGAAGCCGAGAGCGGAGGTGTTGCCGTTTGCATCGGTAACGGTGATGGTGCTCTCGATGAAGTTATCGAGCGGAACTACTGCCTTTGCTACGTTGTAAAGAGCAACGTGGTCGGGATAGCAGTATGCGATGTTAGGCTGGTTGCCTGCGGTGAGCGCGGTCTTGATCTGATCGCGTACGCCGTCGTAGTCACCCTGAGAAGAGTGCTCGATGGTGATGTTGGGGTAAAGCTTGTTGAACTCGGGGATATAGGTGTCGAGTACTGTCTGAAGCCTTGCGCCCATGGAGTGGTAGAAGGTGATGGTTACTTCGCTTCCGTCGTAGCCCTCTGCGGGTACGTCGTATCTGACCTTGTTTGCGCCGTTACCACCGTTTTCGCCTTCGTTGCCCGAATCACCGGTGTTGCCACAGCTTACCATTGCAACAGCACTTACGAGCATAGCGAGAACGAGGAGGAGCGAGATGATTCTCTTTTTCATTTCTGAAATCCTTTCAAATTGTGTTTTATTTTGTTAAGCGGAGTTGGCGTTCCGCGTTTAACCTTGGTTAAATAATTAACCCTTGATGCCGCTTCTCGATACGCCCTTCATAATATACTTACGAAGGAAGATGAATACGAGGAAGAGGGGGATCGATACGACGGTAACCGCCGCCATCTGAACGGGGATGTTCGCCTGACCCGACATATCGGTGAAGGCGTCACGGAGACCGTTTGTGATGAGTCGGTAATCGTCGGTAGAGGTAACAAGACGGGGCCAGACGTAGGAGTTCCATGCGCCCATCATCTTAAGAATGGTGATCGAAATGAGGTTCGGGAGGGACAGCGGGATCATAACCTTCCAGAGATACTTCAGGTCAGTCGTGCCGTCAACCTTTGCGGCAAGATAGAGCTCGTTGGGAATCTGCAGGAAGTTCTGGCGGAGCAGATAGATATAGAAAACGCTGACAAGGAAGGGTACGATAAGAACGGTATAGCTGTCAAGCCAACCGAACTTGGTTACTGTTACGTAGTTTGTGATCGTGAAGAGCTCACCGGGGATCATCATAGTTGCAAGAAGTGCCGCAAAGAGCGCGTTCTTGCCCTTGAACTCGAGTCTCGCAAATGCGAAAGCAGAGAGAACCGTGACAACGAGCGAGAGGATCGTGGATACGATACCAACGTAAACGGTGTTCATAAAGAGCTTACCGAGGTTTGCCGCGGTAAATGCTTCAAGGTAGTTGCCCCACATGATCTCCTGCGGGAAGAGAGTGGGAACGGGGAGACGGTATTCCGCGGTGTTCTTGAGGGATGAAATGATCATCCAGTAGAAGGGGAATACGATGATCAGCGCCATTACAATGAGGAAGGCGTAAAGAAGGAACTGGACGAGGATCTTGGTGACCTTCTGCATCGCGGTTACCTTCTGCATGTCTTTTTCATGCATAGTGGACATAAGTTTATCAGCCATGGTGCACCTCCATTAATAATGGGTCTTCTTCTTGCTGACGTACATATTTATCATGGTAACGACAAATATGATAGCAAAAAGAATGAGAGCGGCAGCGGATGCGTCACCTTCATGGTTAGCGCCGAGCTGCTTGTAGATGTAACCTACCATGGTGTTGAGCGATTCGCCTCCGACCGCCTGCATATCGTCGCCGAAGATACCGACGATGCTGGAGTATTCCTTGAATCCTCCGATAAAGCCGGTGATAACAACGTACGCGATCATGGGAGAAAGAAGCGGAACCGTGATCTTTGTGAATACACGGAGACGGGGTGTCGAGTCGATCTTTGCGGCATCGTAATACTGCTTGTTTACGCTCTGAAGACCGCCAAGAAGGATCAGGATCTTGAAGGGCAGCGCGTTCCATACGATATAAACGGTAAGAACCGCGATGTTTGCCCAATAGCTCGAGCCCGCGTTGATCCAGTTGACGGGATCCATACCGAAAACGCCGAGAATGTTATTGATAATACCGTAGGAGGGCATAGTTGTGCCGAAGCCGACGATATTGAACATAGCCTCGAATACCATTCCGATAGCGATCGAGTTGGTTACGTAGGGAAGGAAGAAGATAGTCTGAAGGAATCTTTGGAAGGGCTTGATAGCGTTCAGACAAACCGCTATGACAAGCGCGAGGATCGTAGAGATCGGAACAGTAAGGACTGTCAGAAGCATGGTGTTCTTAAGGCAGGTGATGAATCCGCCGTAGCCGACAACCCACTTGAAGTTCTTGATACCGAACTCAAAGGTAAGTTCGCCGCCAAGCTCCTTGAAAAGTCCGTAGCCGTTCCAGAACGCCATACGGAGCGTATTGAATATCGGCCAGACTGTGAATATGAGCAAGAGAACAACGGCGGGCAAGAGATATATCCACGCCTTCCATTGATCAAACTTGATCTTTTGCAGGAAATTTTTCATGAATTTTCACCTCAGATGCCGGTCTCGGGAGCGGTCTGATCGCCGAAATAGATTCTCTCCTCTGTCTGGGAGTCAAAGATGAATACCTTATGAGGCTTGAGGTTGAACTTTACGTTCTGCGCGGTTGCGGATACCTTATAATCGGCATCAACAATGGAACGGATGGTGGGAGTGAGCATAGCCTCATTCTTGGAAACGATGCTTACGTCGCGTCCCATAACTTCGATAGAGGAAAGCTCGCAGGTCATAGCGCCGTTCTCATCGGGAATGAAGCCCTCGGGTCTGATTGCGGCGAATACGTCGCGGTCAGCCACACCGGGAACGTCGAGAACAGCCTCGCCGTTAATGTAAAGCTTGCCACCCTTAACGTTTGCCTTGAATACGTTTACGGGAGGAGTTCCAAGGAACTTTGCAACAAAGAGGTTTACGGGGTTATCGTAAACGGTCTGGGGCTTGCCAATCTGCTGAACAACGCCGAGCTTCATAACTACGATAACGTCGGAAATGGACATTGCCTCTTCCTGGTCGTGGGTTACGAAGATGGTGGTGATACCGGTCTCGCGCTGAATGCGGCGGATCTCCTCACGGGTCTGGAGACGCAGACGCGCGTCAAGGTTCGAAAGCGGCTCGTCAAGGAGAAGCACGCGGGGCATCTTTACAAGTGCGCGCGCGATGGCAACTCTCTGCTGCTGACCGCCCGAAAGCTCGCTCGGCTTACGGTCCATGAGATTATCAATCTGTACGAGTCTTGCCGCCTCGAGTGCACGCTCGAGCATGGTGTTCTTGTCAAGCTTATCAGCGCCCTTCAGGTTCTGAAGGGGGAAGAGGATGTTCTGCTTAACAGTCATGTGAGGATAGAGAGCATAGTTCTGGAATACCAAACCAACGCCTCTGTTTTCGGGGGAAAGGGAGGTAACGTCGTCTTCACCGAAGAAGATCTGTCCGCCGGTGGGCTTCTGAAGTCCGCTTATCATGTAAAGAGTGGTACTCTTACCGCAACCGGAGGGGCCGAGAAGACCGACAAGCTTACCGTCGGGGATGGTGAAGGTGAGATCGCTTACTGCAACGACCTCTTCATTGGACTTTTTGTTTCGACTCGGGAAAACCTTAGTCAGATTCTGCAAAACGATTTTCATGATCTTGTAGCATCCTTTTTTATATTTGCATTAAAATTTTTCAGATTCACGGGATATAGCTGTCTTTTGCGGCATTTTCCGCGTGGAGTTTATTTTTATAAGCGAGAAGTTCTTCCGCGCTTTCAAAAATCATCTGTGAGTGAATGTCAACGGCAACTGTTGCCGCCATCATATCGTGAATAGCCGAATTGGTTTTCGAGGTTGTGATAAGCGCGATCTGCAATACCGCCATACCGACGAGTATCACAGTACCCGTCATACCGAGGCTTCCGAAGATTATCATTATCATAATGTAAGCCGGAACCATCGTTTCGACGGTGCATTTTCCGAGAACGGTACGGACAAAGAGCATGAGATTGGTTATCCTTACTCCATCCTGTCTCATCAAAGCGATACCGAATACCTTCTTGCCGACGGTCTGACCGTTCTTAAGTATTATCGGAACTATAAATTCGAGCAAAAGATAGCCGACAAGGATAGATACCGAAGCTATGACGAGAGCAAGGTTGACCGACATATTGTAAGCCTCAATGGCTTCCTCGTTTTCGTTCATCAGACGGTTGACGTCCTCGTAAAGCTTCTGCTCTTCCCCGCTGAGGGCGGCAAACTCCTCCTGCGAGATATCAAAGTCGATACCGTATTCTGCTTCATAATCGGCATAAATATTTTCGAGCTTTTCGACGTATGCGTCATAGCCGAGCATAGCTGAAAGACCGAAAGCGGCGCCGGTTATCACAATCAGTAAAAGTATCACATCGAGTAAATAAGCCGAGATGCGTTTGAGCATCGGGGCTTTTTGCAAATCGTATATCATTGTTATCCTCTCGATCAGGGCAATAAGCCCACATAAAACCATTATATATTATAATATATTTATAGACAAAAATCAACACATTTCACACATTATTAATATTTTTTATACCGATATTCCATTCTTACTTGAAAAAGCGATGGAACTGTGATATAATGTAATAAAATTTCGAAAAGGACAGATATTCATGTCAGAATTTACATACAGCAAGAAGATTCCCGAGGCTTTCGAAAGCGATATCGCCGTCATCGGAGGCGGTCCTGCCGGACTTTGCGCCGCGGTTGCGGCGGCAAGAGAAGGCGCGCGCGTCATTCTCATAGAAAAGAACGCCTTCTGCGGCGGAATGGCAACTGCGGGAATGGTCGCGCCCTTCATGACCTGCTATGACAGCGGCGGAAACAAGATGCTCATCCGCGGTCTTTTCGAAGAGCTTGTCGAGCGCCTGATCGCGGTCGGCGGTGCCATCCATCCCTCCAAGGTCGAATCAAAAACTGCGTTCACATCATATATCGACAAAGGACACGTACACGTCACTCCCTTCAAGGCAGAAGCACTCAAAATCGTAGCAGACGAGATGCTCCGCGAGGCTGGGGTAAAAATACTTTATCACACCCAACTTGTTGACGCAGAGACAGAAGGAGATAAAGTCACCCGCCTGATCGTGGCAATGAAGGAAGGGCTCGCATCTGTCCGCGCCAAAGCCTTTATCGACTGCACGGGCGACGGCGATCTTGCCGCCGCGGCAGGTGCCGCATACAGCGTCGGCAACGCACAGGGCAAGATGCAGCCGGCAACGATGTTCTTCACCGTCGGCGGTGTTGACACCAAAAAGGTTGACGCCGATATCGAAAAGAACTGGGATAATTTTTACCGCAAGGACGGCGTAAACTACCGCTCGCTCCATTGGTGGGTCGCAAAAGCAAAGGAAGCGGGCGACTGGACGCTTGACCGCGTTTCGATCGGTCTTTTCAGAGGCGTTGAGGAGGATGAATTCAGCATCAACACCTCTCGCGTCATGCACATCGACGGCACGAAATCCGAAAGTCTTACAGAAGGCGAGATCGAAGGACGCAAGCAGGTACGCGAGATCTTCGCATTCCTCAAAAAATACGTTCCCGGATTTGAAAATTCGAGACTGATTCTCTCGGGTTCCACCATCGGTATCCGCGAAACAAGGCATATCGAGGGCATCAGAACTCTGACCACCGATTCGATCCTCAACTGCGAAGTCCCCGAGGATTCGATCCTTCTGGCGGCAAATTCGGTTGACGTGCACGGCAAATACGGCCCCAAGAGCAACGAATATATCACCATACCCGAGGGCAAATGCTACGGTATTCCCTACGGTACAATGATTCCGCCCGCGTTTTCCAATCTCGCTGTGGCGGGCAGATGCATATCCGCCGACTGCGAAGCCGCGGGTGCGATACGTGTAATGCCTCCCTGCATGGGAATCGGTCAGGCTGCTGGCACGGCTGCCGCAATGGCACTTGCCGAGAACGTCGACCTTCGCCAACTCAACGTAAACCGTCTGCGTAAAAAACTCACGGCGAACGGCGTTATGCTTGAAAACGAATAAATATTAAAGTTAAAGGAGAACACAATGAGCAGCCAGAACGGTTTTCTCAGATTTCTTTCCGCTATCCTTTCTCTGATTCTTGCCTTTCTGCTTATAGCCGCGATACCTCTTTGGATCATCGACTTTATGCTTTCGGAAGACAGCATTGAGACCGCGGCAGATTATATTTTTGACAGTCTCGGTGACGTCAGCGACCTCGGCGTCAATACGAAAAAAGGAAGCAAAACTATAGCGGATGTGCTCCTTTGGTCAATAAAGGGTTGTGGCGGCGACGAATTCATTACGGAAAAGCAGATAAGCGACTCTCTCGTCCCCGAATTTTTAAAAACAATTACGTTGGACATTATCGAAGATTTCCGCAACGGATCGGATATTGCAATCGACGCGGAAGATATTTATGAATTTCTTGAGAGAAACGGCGAAACGGTTTCGGACCTTGCCGCGGACTCGGGATATATCTACGAATTAAATATCAAATATAACGAGGAACTGATCCTCTATAACGTAAAAGAACTCATTGGCAAAAACGGGATCACACCGAACGATCTGCTTGAAGACGGAGAGTTCAAGGATAACATCGAATTATATCTTGCATATGCTCGTACGGCGCTTTCCAAGACAACGGTTTATATCACATACGGCGTAATCGGAGTGATTGTTTGTCTTCTCTTCACTGTTAACCTCGGCTATTTCAGAAAATTCCTTTCTTCCTGCGGAAAGCCCGCGTTCACTGTCGGACTTGTATATTTTCTCGCCGCGCTTGCGATGCAATATCTGCGTTCAACGATAAATCCGTCCTCTGACAGATTCTCATCAGCCGTTGATTTTATGATCGGATATGCCGCCGCAGGCATTATGGACGTTTCCGCGGCAGTTCTTATCGCGGGACTTGTACTACTTATTCTTTCCGTAATTGCACGCAAAAAACAAGATCAATAAAAGAAAAGAGACTGATAAAAATCAGTCTCTTTTGCTTTTAACCCGCAAATCCCTGAAGATTGATATCTTCCGCTCCGGGGCGGTTTGCCGAAAGCCACGCGTGCCAGAGCTTGGCAAATTCCTCAGACGCGCTTTTGTCACCCTTTTCGGAAAGGATCTCGGAAACGAATTTGAAGGTATTGCCGGTGTTATAGAAGATGCAGGGCACGTCCTCGCCGTTATCGGCGTAGGTCAGATTGCCCGAGTTATATCTGTCCTTGACCTGAGAATCATTGCCGTCAATTGCTTCGCTGGTCTCCGCCATAACGAAAAGCACATCAACATCGGGATCAAGTCCGCTGTAGGTCGAGGAAGGAAGACCGCAAACCGTGATATCTACGCCAAGGTAAGCAAGGTTTTCAGCCGCAGTGCCGTAAGGAACGGTGCCGATATACTTACCCACCGAATCCTTCGCGTGGAAGGCAACGAGCGCGCGGTCGAGAAGCTTATCAAAGGAATACTTTGTCTCCTTTGCATTCTCACCTTCGCCTTCGGTACTGATAACTGTGTGGCGGTTGTTCCATTCGTCATATGCGCCAAGTACCTCGCGGGGATGGCCCTTCAGAATGATATCGTATTCCTCACCGTAAAGAAGATATGCGAATTTGAGCGTGTAAATATAGTTGATATAAAGATTGAAGCACTCGGATTTGATCTCGGCAATTACGTCCGCGGGCGCACCCTCGGGGTAATTCACGGGATCGTTGATCGCGGAAAGTAATACGTTATAATCCTCCGCAGACGGGAAAAGAATAGAATTTTTATACTTCGCATCAAGCGCGGAGTAGCTTGCGGGGATCGCCTCGCCCTTTTCAAGACCGCCGATGCCGTACTTTTCGTCCGACGCGAATTTAGGATAATACGCATGGCGCGCGCCAATATAAACGAGCTTGTCCTTGGGCGCATAATCGTCCGCACGCACGGTTCTTGTGAGCGCGGCGTAGGTCTCCGCGTAATAATCGCCGTACATAAGGGTCAGATAATCTTGCTTCTGCGTCTCGTCAAGCTTCGAGATCGCCGCCGAGATCGTACGGAATCTGAGGTTTGCAAGCATAAGAGTGGTATTTTCAAATCCGGGAACACCGAAGATTCCGGGAAGCTTGCTGTCCTCCGCCTCGGCAAGAATGCCGTCAAAATTGTTCTTGTCCTGAAGCCAGTAGGTGAAGTTCGGGAGCACAGACAGCGCAAGCGCATACTTGATATCGTACTTGAGAGTAGCGTCCGAGTTTTTGTTATCCTGCTTTGCCATGACCATGGTGAAATTCATGCCCGCCTCGTTGAGGACCTTCATAAATTCGTCAAGAGGCGCGTCACCGTTTGCATCCGCGGTCTTATCTTCAACAAAGGTCTCGCGGATGGTCTTGTAGGAACCGCTTCCGTCCTCGCACATATAAACGTGGAAGTCTTCAAGCGGAATACCCGCATTGGCGCAAAGCGCGGCGGCGCGGAGGGCGGTGCCGTCCTGCGCATAAATATAAAAGAAGCTGTTTTCCTCTGCGGCGCGGAGCTCGCGGAGTTTTTCGGTCATCGCATTGAACTCTGTTCCCGTAAAGCCGTTCGAGAGGTTGTTTGCGGGATCAAAGCCCGCGTTGTGAAAGTTTTCGATCTTCTCGATACCGCTGTAGGTCTTGCCGCGCTCGATAAGGGCGTAGGTCTCGTAACCACTTGCGAGCGAATCGAGAGCCGCGAGAACGGGCGGAACGGTTGCAAGCGAGAAAATGATGTTGTAAATCTTCGCGCCCTCCTCGGGAGCGGTGACAACGCCCTTCTGCTCAGCATCGGGAAGGAAGGTCTCCTCGGAAACGTATTCGGTTGTGTTCTCCGCAGTACTTGTCTCACCGAGCGATGAGCTTTCCTCTTGCTTTCCACCGTAGCTGCAGGCAAAAAATATCGGTAAAACCGTTGTCAGCACTAATAAAAGTGCCGCTATTTTAAATGTTAATTTCATAATTACTCCTGTTTTTTGTGTTCTTCTCAAAAGACCGTGATAGTATACCACAAAGACCCATCGCGGTCAACACTTTGCACTCAAAGTTTTAGAATTAGGACGAAATTGGTTAAAGATTGTATAAAAATCCTTAAAAATGTTGGATTTTTCCGCCACACGTGCGCCAAAAGTTTTTATTGACACATTTATATTATTATGATATAATAATAATGAATAAGTATGTTTACAAAGTATGACGGTTTTATGCCATAACCCGAACTGTACCCGTAATTTCAATGCTTGTAACTTTGCGGAGGTAAAAATGTCCGAAGAAAAAAAGACTCTGCTCGATGAAGCCAGAGAAACAATAAACCGCGTTGACCGCGAAATGGCTCATCTTTTCGAGGAAAGGATGGATGCCGTCCGCAAGGTTGCCGAATACAAGATCGCGCACGGTCTGCAGGTTCTCGACGCGGAGCGCGAAAAGCAGGTCATCGAGCGTAATTCGGCTCTTATCGAGGACGAGGCGCTTCGAGCATACTATATCGAATTTCTGAAAAACAATATGGCAGTTTCGCGCCGTTTTCAGCATAACATTATGCCGAATGAACATAACGTCATCCCCGTAAGACTTGGCAATGACAGCTATGATATAACCGTATGCCGCGGCGCGATCGACCTTGCGGCTGAAAAGATAATGAAAAAGGACAGAAAGGTCTGCGTTGTCACTGACAGCGGAGTGCCGAAAGAATATTCGGACAAGCTTCTCACCGCCCTCGGCGATGGTGCGATACTGCACGTGATCCCCGCGGGCGAGGAAAACAAGACCTTTGAGAGCCTTCTCGGCGTTCTCCGCGAGATGCTTGACGCGGGATTCGCAAGGACCGATGCGGTCGTTGCCCTCGGAGGAGGAGTTGTCGGCGACCTTGCGGGATTCGCCGCGGCGACCTACATGAGAGGAATTGATTTTTACAATATTCCCACCACTCTTCTGGCGCAGGTCGATTCATCGGTCGGCGGCAAAACCGCAGTCGATCTCGACGGCTACAAAAACATGATCGGCGCATTCCATCAGCCCCGCGCGGTCTTTATCGACCCCGATCTTCTCGCAACGCTCCCCCTCCGCCATATCAGCGCGGGTCTTTGCGAGGCACTCAAGATGGGAGCAACGTCCGATCCCGTCCTATTCGAACTTTTTGAAAAGGGTAACGTCCTCGCCTCTCCCAAACTGATCGAAGAAATAATCGTCCGCGCGGTCAAGGCAAAGCGCGACGTTGTTGAGATCGACGAGCGCGAGGGCGGTCTGCGTAAGGTTCTCAACTTCGGACACACGCTCGGACACGCCATCGAAAGCGTCTCCGGACTTTCTCTTCTGCACGGCGAATGCGTCGCGCTCGGAATGATCCCGATGTGCGAGAATGAAGAATTTAAAAAACGCCTCGCAAAGGCTCTGTCAAACATCGGACTGAGCACCGATATTACAAAATATTCCGCGAACAAAAAGGCAATACTTGAAGCGCTGACTCATGACAAAAAGAGCGCGGCGGGCGGTAAGATATCTGCGGTTCTGCTCCGCGATATCGGTGAATTTGAATTTATTTCGCTCACTCCCGAAGAAATTATTGAAAGATTGGTTTAAAAAATGAAAAACTCATTCGGCAATGCAATAAATATTTCGCTTTTCGGAGAAAGCCACGGCGCGGGCGTCGGTGTCCTCATCGACGGCATCGCCCCCGGAATCAAGGTGGACGAGGATTTTATCGCGCATCAGCTTACATTGCGCCGTCCCGCGGGAAAGATTTCAACCGCACGCCGCGAGCCGGATAATTTCGTCATTCAGAGCGGAGTTTTCAATGGATATACCACCGGCGCGCCTCTCTGCATCTTCATCCCGAACACAGACGCGCGAAGCAGCGATTACACTCCCGATCTTCCCCGTCCCTCTCACGCGGATTTCACAGCTCGCGAGAAATACCACGGCTTTGAAGACTATCGCGGAGGCGGTCATTTCTCGGGCAGAATCACAGCTGCACTCGTCGCGGCGGGCGCAATCGTTATCCCTGCTCTGCGCGAAATGGGAATTTATATCGGAACTTATATCAAACAGATCTCAAATCTCGGCTTCTCTTCTCTCCCGCACGACAAAGAAACTCTTCTTGCCGTTGCCGAGAGTGATTACGGAGTAATAAACGAAAATGACCTCTCCGCAATCACCGATATCATCGAACGCGCGGCGGCGAACGGCGACAGCGTTGGCGGTAAGCTTGAAACAGCCGTCATCGGTCTCCCCGCGGGACTTGGCGAGCCGTGGTTTGACGGAGTCGAGTCGCAGATCGCCCGCGCGGTCTTCGGCATCCCCGCCGTAAAGGAAATTTCCTTCGGCGCGGAAGACATTTCGATGCTTTCGGGCAGTCAGGCTAACGATCAGTTTGTACTCAAAGACGGCAAGATTATAACCGAAACCAACAACTCGGGCGGAGTTCAGGGCGGTATTACAAACGGAATGCCCGTCGTATTCCGCACAACGGTCAAGGCAACTCCCTCGATCTCAAAAGAGCAAAAGACGGTCAATATGGCAACTCTCGAAGAGGTTACTCTTTCTGTCAAGGGCAGACACGACCCCTGCATCGTGCCCCGCGCGAGAATAGTCCTCGACAGCGTCGCCGCCCTCGTCATAGCCGATATGCTCACCGTTCGCTACGGCTCGGACGCACTCACAGGAAAATGAAATACGGACTTATAGGCGAAAAGCTTTCACACAGCTTTTCAAAGGAAATACACGAAGCTCTTGCGGATTACACCTATGAGATCCGCGAGCTTGCGCCCGAAGAGGTCGCGCCATTCCTTGAAGCGCGAGAGTTCGAGGGCATCAACGTGACGATTCCGTATAAGGAAAAGGTCATCCCCTATCTCGACCATATCTCCGACGCCGCAAAAAAGATCGGTGCCGTCAACACGATCAAGAACGTCGACGGTAAACTCTACGGCGACAATACCGACTTTTACGGTATGCGCGAAATGATAATCGGCGCGAACATTGACGTCGAAGGCAAAAAAGCGCTGATACTCGGCACGGGCGGTACTTCAAAGACGGCAAAAGCAGTTCTCGCCGACCTCGGAGCCCGCGAGATCATAACCGTATCGCGCAAAGAAAGCGGCGAAACGGTAACCTATGAAAACGCTTACGAGCTCCACCGCGACGCCGAGATCATCCTCAACACCACTCCCGTCGGCATGTATCCGAACACGGATGCCGTGCCGATAGATATCAAAAATTTCCCTGACCTCTGCGGAGTCATTGACGCAGTCTACAATCCTCTGCGCACACGCCTCGTTCTCGACGCAGAGGCTGAAGGAATCCCCGCTGTCGGCGGACTTATGATGCTGATTTTGCAGGCGGCGCGTGCATCGGAAATCTTTCTCGGACAAGAGACCGACGAAAAAAAGGTAGTCACTACGATCAGAAATATTTTTGAATCGAAGGAAAATATCGTCCTCGTCGGTATGCCCGGTTGCGGCAAGACCACGCTCGGCAAGATCCTTTCCGACATGACAGGCAGGACCCTCGCTGACACGGACGAAGTAATCACAGAAATGACGGGCAGACATCCCGCAGAAATCATAAAAAAGGACGGCGAACGCGAATTCCGCCGCATTGAAACCGAGGCTGTCAAGGAAGTCTCAAAGATGAGCGGAGTCATCGTCGCCACGGGCGGCGGAGTTGTCACAAGAAAGGAAAATATTCCTTTTCTCCGTCAAAACGGCAGAATCGTCTACCTTCATTGCATCCCATCCGACCTTGCAGTCACGCCTGACCGACCGCTTTCGGCAAGCCGAAGCGTCATAAACGCGATGTACGAGGTGCGCCATCCTCTTTATCTTGAAGCCGCGGATGCATCGGTCGAAATATCACACAAAACATCACCCGAGCTTTCCGCTATGGGAGTGCTCAATACATTTTCGGAGCTTATATAATGAAAATTCTTGTTATCAACGGTCCAAATATAAATATGCTCGGCATCCGCGAGCCGAATATTTACGGGAAGGAAACCTATACCGATCTTCTGGCAAAAATCCAGAACTACGCAAACGAGCGCGGTATTAAGCTGAAAATGATACAGTCCAACCACGAAGGCGTGCTTGTTGACGAGATTCAGGCGGCATACAAAAAGTTTAGCGGAATCGTCATCAACCCCGCCGCTTATACCCATACCTCGATAGCTCTGCTCGATGCGCTCAAGGCTGTAGGATTACCGACGGTCGAAGTCCATATTTCCGACGTTTCGAAGCGCGAGGATTTCAGACAGATCAGCTATATTCGCGAAGCTTGCATCGCAACGATTTCGGGACACGGCACAGACGGATATCTTGAAGCCATTGATATCCTCATTGAACACAAAAAGAAGAAATGAAAAAATACAGCGTAAAGCTCTCGCCCTCGCGCCTTTCGGGATGCGTTACGGCTCCGCCGTCGAAGAGCATATCCCACCGCGCGCTGATCTGCGCGGCACTCGCCGAGGGTGTGAGCGTTATCAAAAACCTCGCATTCTCGCAGGATATCCTCGCTACGATAGATACGCTCCGCGCGATCGGTACGGAGATCGAAGAGATCGGCGCGGACTGCGTGAAAGTCCGCGGCATCAGCGGTAAGCCGAAAGCTCTCTCTCCCCTCTGCTGCCGTGAATCGGGAAGCACACTTCGTTTTCTGATCCCTATCTGTCTTCTTTCGGCAGAAAAATTTGAGCTTACGGGAAGCGAAAAGCTTCTCTCGCGCCCGCTCGGAATCTATTCCGAGCTTTTCGGGGATCGGTATCGCGGAGTCGATAAAAAATCGCTGACCTTATCGGCGGGAGAACCGATCTCGGCGGGTGAATACCGTGTTGCGGGGAATGTCAGCAGTCAGTTTATCACGGGACTTCTCTTCGCGCTTCCGCTATGCGAAGGCGACAGCAAAATTGTCGTTGAAGGCAATTTTGAAAGTGCGTCATACGTTGATCTAACACTCGATACTCTCGCCAAATTCGGCATAAAAGTCAAAAAAGAAAACAATATTTTTTATATAAAAGGCGGACAAAATTATCTTCCCGCCAACGTAGCAATCGAAGGTGACGCCTCGAACGCCGCGTTCTTTGAGGCGGTAAATTTCATCGGAGGAGACGTCAAAGTTCTCGGTCTCAATCCCGATAGCTTACAGGGAGATATGGCATTTAAGAAGCATTTTTGCACACTTAAAGCCGCTTCGCACGATCCGATTGACCTTTCCGACTGCCCCGATCTTGCGCCCGTGCTCTTCACCGTTGCGGCTTTTTGCGGCGGCGGAGCATTCACTCACACAGACCGTCTGCGCCTCAAGGAGAGCGACAGAATCGAGTCGATGAAATGCGAGCTCGGCAAATTCGGAGCTGAAATACAGGTCTTTGACGGACTTGACGGCGGGACTGTAAAAGTGCTTCCTTCCGAGCTTCACGCACCGTCATCTCCGCTCGATTCGCACAATGACCACCGCGTCGCAATGGCACTTGCGATCCTCTGTACCCGCTTCGGCGGCGTGATTGAGGGCGCGGAGTCGGTCAGTAAAAGCATGCCCGATTTCTTCGAAAAACTCGAGGCTCTCGGAGCCGAAATCAAAGGAGAAAATACCAATGAGTAAGATGTTAAATATGGATTTTAAGCGCAAGCTTCCCATACCGATGGACATAAAAGCGCAATTCCCGATCACCGACGAAATGCAGGCGATCAAGGAAGCGCGCGATGAAGAAATAGCACAGGTATTCCGCGGTGAACTCGATAAATTCATTCTCATAATAGGCCCATGCTCGGCTGACCGACACGAGCCCGTGCTCCGTTACGTCGAAAAGCTTGCCGAAATCCAGAAAAAAGTTGAAGACAAGATCATCATAATCCCGCGTATCTACACGGGCAAACCGCGTACCACGGGCGACGGCTACAAGGGTATGGTACATCAGCCGAATCCGACCGAGGACGTTGACGTTCTCGGCGGCATTATTGCCACGCGTGAGCTTCACAGCCGCGTCTTGCGCGACTACGGAATGGCTTCCGCGGACGAGCTTCTCTACCCCGATAACTACCGTTACCTATCCGACCTGCTCGCTTACACCGCCGTCGGCGCGCGTTCTGTTGAAAATCAGCAGCACCGCCTCACGGCAAGTGGAATCGACGTTCCCGTAGGCATGAAGAACCCCACGAGCGGTGACATTTCAATCATGATGAACTCGATCACAGCCGCACAGCACAGCCACAACTTCATCTACCGCGGCTGGGAGGTCGAAAGCCGCGGCAATCCTCTCGCGCACGCAATTCTCCGCGGATACGTTGACGGCTCGGGCAAATCCTACCCCAACTACCATTACGAGGATCTGCGCGATCTTTTTGAGACCTACCAAAAATCAGGCCTTGCAAATCCCGCCGTTATAGTTGACACCAACCACGCAAATTCGGGCAAAAAATGGGATGAGCAGCCCCGCATCGCAAAGGACATCATCCACTCCTGCCGCAAGAGCGACGACATCAAGAAGCTCGTTAAGGGTCTGATGATCGAAAGCTACCTCATCGACGGCGCACAGAAGGTCACCGACGAAGCAAGCTACGTTTGCGGTCAGTCGATCACCGACCCCTGCCTTGGTTGGGAGAAAACCGAGAAGCTGATACTTGAGTTGGCGGACGAGCTTTGATAGAGGACAGAGGTAAAAGGGGCAAAGAGCAAATGGCAGAGGTATGGAAGCTTTTCTCACTTTGTGCGAAAAGCAAATTGTAATAATTTTGCTTTTGATAGACAGTTCTTTGTTAGTCTAAACTCTATAATAACTAAATAGAAAAATCGAGATGTAATGAAGCATAAAACTTGAAAACATCTCGATTTTATCGTTTATTAAATTGTTTGACTATTGAATTTGCAAAGCTTCGGGTTAGTACAATGCAATGGACCATTAAGCATAAACAGAATTATCAGTATAATAATTACCGAGCCTTGGTCGAGGAAATTTACCTTACCTTTGCCCTTTGCACTCCCTTTTCCGCCTTATTTATCAAACTTCACGTTTGAGATCAAGGTGAAGGTAAGCTGGAAGGTATTGTTGCCCTGAGTAACCGCACCGTTTGCTATAGCTTCGCTTTCAATGCTGACGATCTCACCGTCCTCAACGGTAACCGTGATCGTCTGTGTTACGCTGCGGAAGGTTGCGCCCATCTGCTCTATAAGAGTCTTGTAAGCATCCTTCGGCTCACAGGTGAAGCTGAATTTGTTATCGGATATTTTCTTAACGCCAGTGACCGCCGAATCCTTGAACTGGCAAGTATTTATAAGACTTTCAACAAACGCGCGCGCCTCTGCCTCGGTCTGTGCTACCGCCTGGCTCTGTCCGCCGGTAGCTACGGTCTGAGCGCCAAGCGAATATGAAATATCGTATTTTGTACCGTTCATATCGGCGTCGATATCATAGAAATAACCCTTGTCGTTTTTGCCGTAGGTAACTATATCGGTCTCGGTGCTCTGCTGGGTCTCGCCCATGATCTTGAGAGTCTGCGAAATATCAAGGGTAAAGCTTCCCTCATCCTTAGCATATTTTTCGTCAAGGAGCTCCTTGAACTCTTCAATAAGTCTTACGTCATCCACCGCAGTATACTTTTCGGGATTGACCTTTCCGGCATCGATGACAGCCTCATTGTACTTTGAATACGTACCCTTGAGCAATATCTCGGGCATCTTTTCGCCGCCCGGCTTCTGTTCAAAAACAAAGCTGATTTCAAAAGAAGTCACATTGAATTCGGCATCCGCTATGATATGGAAGGTTATGTCAACCAGATCATGAGTAATGATGGATGTATCAAGTCCGGTCTCGTCAAGTATCTCGTTGACCGCCTTTGCGGTGTAACCCGAAAAATCAAGAGTATACGTACCGTCCTCGTTTATCTTGGCTTCCTTGTTTACACAATCACCAAACTCAAAGATATCGGTATCGTCTTCATCCATATATTCTTTTGCCTCAGCAGCAGTCATAGGCGAATATATCTTCTGTGAAACATTGCTGCCGCGATTGGAGATAAAGTAGTTTCCGCCGTGATAAGCTTCAACGGTGGTGATCTTCTCTGTAGTGGAAAGTCCGGGCATAGACATCTTCATTTCCGATTCGGAATAGAACTCGAAATTATCCGTGGTGAGTCCCCGTCTGATGTCAATACCTTTTGCGGTAGTGTTTACTTCAACACCGTTCATAGTCACGTTCATGATCATCTCAAGAGTGGACTCATACGAATCATAGGAATCCATCTTTTCGTCGATCTTTTTAAAAAGCTCATCCGCCGTATAGTTCAGTTCGGGCGCGGAAGCTTCTGTGGTGGCATCATCCGAGGAGTTTTCCCCTTCATCCACCTTAAGACAGGAGGAGAGCGAAAATACTATCGCCAAAGCGAGAAGAAAAGCTAAAAGTGTTCTGAAATTTTTCATTGTATTTCTCCTTATTTTATTCGCTTATATTATATCATAACCGAATCGAAAAGTAAAGTGATCCGATCACATTACGAATAATTGGCAAAAATTTATTGCCATATATCCTCTTACATATATAGACGAGAAAAAATCATTCAGGTTGCGCTTTTTTGCAAAATAATTCAAAAAGTCTTACTTTATTAGGATTTGACTTGACAATCGGGCGGAAAAGTAGTAATATTATGTTGTATTATTTATCAACGGAGGGCATATCTATGAAACTTTTATTTCTCGGAACGGGCTCGGCAAAATGCAAAAAGATCCCCGAGGATCAGATCCCCGAGGGCGCAAGACGCTGTTCTTCAATGCTTATTGACGGTACGGTACAGCTTGACGTACCGATTCATACATACGACTTTCTCGAAAAGCGCGGGATCAATCCCGCTTCGGTCACCGATATTTTTCTTACTCACAGCCACGACGACCACTTCTGGAAGGAAACACTCCTTCGCTATGCAAAAGCGGGTGGCAGAAAGCTCAATTTCTACTGCAACGCGGGAGCGCTTTCCTGCCTCGGACTTACAGAAGAGGAAATGTCGCTCATCAATATCGTAACCGTTGAAGCAATGCAGACCTTCGAGGCTGCCGGAATGACAGTCACCGCGCTCCCCTCTAACCATATCGCGGGCAAGGAGGAGCAAACGCTTCATTACGTTTTCGAAAAGAACGGCAAGAAGCTCTTCTACGGTCTCGACGGTGGCTGGCTGACCGGCAAGGAGTGGGGTTATCTCTATAAAACCGCCAAGCCCATAGACGGCGCAATTTTCGACACGACCTGCGGCGAACAGCCCGGAAACTTCCGTATCGGTACACATAACACCATCCCGATGGTGCGCCTGCTTGTCGATGCATTCAAGGAAAACGGCGTAATCAAGGAAAACGGCAAGCTGATCTCCAGCCATATCGGTCCGCATATTCACGCCGTACCCGCTGAGGAAACCGCAAGAATCCTCGCTGAATTCGGCGTCATTATGGCGTATGACGGATTTGAGATTGAAATATAATAAAAAAGATTTCCGCTTCGGCGGAAATCTTTTTTATATACAAACTATAACCGCCCCCTGCGATCCTCTCTCTGCTCCCGTGAGGCGATGTGACCAGAACAGTTCGGGGTTGCACATTGTGCAATCCGCGGATATTTCAATGTTCTTCACACCCGCACGGCGGAGCGCGAGGGCATTGATCTCTTTGAGATCAACGTGGTATTTTTCTCCCGTTTTACGGATAAAGGCTTCGACTTCTCTGCCGAATGCTTCGATAATGGCATCGGGTACGTCGCGGTCGGTTTCAAAACAGCAAACTCCGATATTCGGTCCTATCGCGGCACGGATATTTGCGGGATTGCATCCGAATTCCGACACCATTGCGCGGACGGTTTTACCCGCGATATCGGAGGCTGTGCCGCGCCAACCCGCATGTACCGCGCCGACCGCGCCGTTGACACTGTCCCAAAGAAGTATGGGCGTGCAATCCGCAGTGAAAACTACGAGTGCGCATCCCGCGTCGTTCGTTATCAGCGCGTCACTCTCGGGATAGTTTTGATGATCGAGACCGCGCGCATCGCCTTTTGTCACCTTGCGGACGATATCCGAATGCGTCTGTCTCGTCAAGACGAGTTTTTTCAAGTCAAAACCTATTCTTTCGGCAAGGATCTCATAGTTTTTTGCCACGTTTTCCGTGCTGTCACCGCGATGCATTGCAATGTTCATAGAGGAGAAAATCCCCTCGCTTACACCGCCCGTGCGAGTGGTAAATCCGTGCGGAACGCTTATATTATCGGCATTTATGATGCCGTTTTTTATTTTGAGAGACAAATCAGTTACCCCCGAGGTAGCGTTCATAATAGAAAAGATACTGCTGCGCCAGACCCGCGTACGAGCCGAGAGATGCGGCATCGAAGGGCGCGGGGAAGTATTTTTCTATAACGCGCTTGACCCAGACGTCAACGGGAAAAGCATCTGTGCGGTCAAAGCCGAAAAGGAGCGTACACGCCGCGACCTTCGGTCCGACTCCCTTGACCTTCATCAGCATCTCTGCCGCTTCCGCGGTCGTTTTTGCCGCGCGGACGGCAAGGAGATCGAGTTCCCCGCTTGAAACCTTCTGTGCGGCGTCGTATATGTACGGCGCACGGAAGCCGAATTTCATATCGCGCAGGGCGTCAACTCCCGCATTTACGATCGCCTCGGGTGTCGGGAAAGCATAGACATCGCCCGCTCTCTCCGAAAGCTCTGCGGAACATTCAACCTTCGTGCCGAGATTGCGCGAAATCGTCGAAATAAGTCCGCGGATACGGGGGATATTGTTATTCTGTGATATGATAAACGAGCAAAGCGTTTCCCACATTTCCTGGCGGAGAATACGGATACCTTTGCCGTATTCCACAGCCTCTGCGAGCGCGGGATTATCCGAGCGCGAGACAATATCGTTTCGCGCAGATTCGATGTCGAAATCGAGTCCGAGATAGTTTACCCATATTTTTTCAAAGTCCTCGGCATCGGTACCGTAGACGGTGAGAACGTTTCCGTCCTGCGCGACGGTTATGTATTTACCGAAGGCGACGCCGCCGAATTCGACGGTGTGGGTTGAATTTTCTATCGGCAAAAACCTGAACGCCTGTCCACAGTCAAAGACCGCACCGACGTCAAAGTAATCGAGATTTTTTATCTTTGCAAAAGAAGTGCCTTTTTCGGTCACTCCAAATTCTATATCAAGTAAAGAATTTATCGGCATATTGTAAATTCCCTTTCTATTTTCCGTATTTTGCTTGCAAAACACGCCGTTTTCTGCTATAATATTATTATCTATAGTTATTATACTATAAAATTGCCGAATAGTCAATAGTGAGGTTAGTATGAACCAGATATACACCATACATATAAACGAGCATTTTGACCGCGCACGCGAGGATCACACCTGCGGCTGTCCCGTCTGCTCGCTCTACCGCATGCTTGAGGAAAACGAGCTCGAGCTCATTCTCGGCGCTTCGATGATGGAGCCCGACGTACGCCAGAAAACGAACAAGCTAGGCTTTTGCGACACGCATATGAAGATGATGTTCGAGTACCGCGCGCGTCTGCCTATGGCGTTGACGCTCGAAAGCCATCTTGATCAGCTCCGCAAGGAAGTGGGCGACCTTCCCCTTATGGTTCCCGGTACACGCGCAAGAGCAAGAATTGCCGAGCTTGAGGAGGACTGCTACGTCTGCCGCCGAATCAACGAATATTTCAAGCACCTGCTTGAAAACCTCGTTTACATCTGGAGCACCGATCCGCTCTTCCGCGAGAAATTTGCCGCACAGCATATGTTCTGCCTTCCTCACTGGGAGATGATGCTCGGCGTTGCCAAGGCGAAACTCAATAAAAAGGATTACTACGCCTTCGCAAAAGCGACGGGCGACGTTGTTCTTCCCTACTTCGATCAGCTCCGCGAGGACGTTTCATGGTTCTGCAAGAAGTTCGACTACCGCTACGGGGACGAGCCTTGGTATAATTCCAAGGACGCCGTCGAGCGCGCAATGTCCTTCCTCAATTCCGACCTTCACCGTCCGCCAAAGAAAAAATAAAATATTCCACTTGTAAAACTGCGTTTTACAAGTGATACGCGCGCTTATCGCCGCTTGCCAAAATCTTCGATTTTGACAGCTCCCCTCGGCGCGCGGACTCGCAAAGCTCGTCCGGGTGGTGTTTTTTCGGTCGGCAAAGCCGCCCAAAAAACGAATTATATAAAAACAAGCATTTTAAAAATAAAGAATAAAAAAACGCAAAAAGGTAAAAATCAAAATGATAGATCTGCTTTCGCTTCATAAGCAATTTATACTTACACACATCAAAGAAGGCGACGTTTGCGCCGATTTCACAATGGGCAACGGCTACGACACCGAATTTCTCTGCCGCACCGTCGGCGAGAGCGGCAAGGTCTTCGCCTTTGATATCCAGCCCGCAGCTGTTGAGTCCACGAAAAGACGACTTGCCGAGGTCGGATGCCCCGAAAACTACACCCTCATCTGTGACTCGCATCACAACGCCGCAAAATACATCGACTGCAAGATCAAGGGCGGAATGTTCAACCTCGGTTGGCTTCCCGGCGGAGACAAGTCGATAACCACCATGCGCGAGACCACGATGCCCGCGATCGAGACCGCCATCTCGCTTCTCGATTCCGACGGAGTGCTCACAGTCGCCGTCTACCCCGGACATCCTGAGGGCGACGCGGAGGGCAAGATGATCGAAGAATACCTCTCCTCCCTCTCTCGCTTCAAGCTCTGCGTAACCAAGATCAAGATCTTAAACTCCCCCACATCCCCCTATTTCTTCTTGATAGAAACCAAATAAAAATGCAAATAACTGCGGAAAGGAAGGCAAAATGAATAACGGAAACAGAAATTCGGACATGTCCGAGCTCATAGCAATTGCCAACCGCCGCAGAGAGGAACTCAAAAAGGCTCAGGCGGAACAGGCAGCTCAGCAAGCGGCTCAGAATAGACCTAAACCTCAGCCTCAACCACAGCAGAGACCTCAGCCACAGCAGAGACCTCAGCCACAGCAGAGACCTCAGCCACAGCAGAGACCTCAGCAAAAACCTCAACAGGCTCCCGAAAAGCGCCGTCCCTCGCCCGAAGCTGAAGCTGCGGCAAGGGAAAGAGCAAAGCGCGAGGAAGCAATCAAACGGGCGCGTGCTGAAGAAGAAAGACAGCGCGCGGACGCAGTAAAACGTGCCCGAGCTGAGGAAGAAAAGAAACGCGCGGAAGCCGAAAAGCGCAAAAAAGAAGAAGCGGCACGAATCGAGCGCGACAAAATTGCCGCGCAGAAGCGTATCGAGCGGCGCGAGCGTGCGGACGAGCTTACCGAAAAGCTTGCATCGCTCAAAAACGCCTACAAAGGCACTCTCAAAAACGCCCTCGGTTACTTTGCCGTCTTCATCTGCGTTCTTCTGATAATCTGCACGGTATCGGCAACGGTATTTCTCGTCAAGCTTCTGAACTACGGCGAAAAGACGGAAACTCCCGCGGCTGTCGTCTTCTCCACCGAGGGTAAAAAGAAAAATTACGACTATTCAGATATAGTCCGTGACGGTATATATTACCTTGACTTTTCACAGATCGCGGAGCTTTGCTCGCTCTCGCAGAGCGGTGACAAGGAGCTTATCATCTACTCGACCGCAAACGGCGAGCAGATCAGATTCGCTCCGCCCTCGCGTGTCGTTGTAATCAACGGCAACAGCGTCACAGCATCTGGCGCGATACTTTCCGAAAATGAAAGACTTCTCGTACCGCTCGATCTCATCCGGAATTACTTCATCGGACTTGACGTAACGGTCGATGAAGGTGTCAATGAAGAGAGCGGCAAGCCATACCTCAATATCTCGATATCGAGAATTGAAGAAGGCAGAGATTATGCAGAAATCTCGTTCCTTCTCAAATTCAATTCGGTTCTCAGCGGACTTTCGAATGAATCTCTGCCCGAAGAACCAGTTACTCTGCCCGTCGGCGCGCCAACATACGAATACGCCGCAGATCTTTCATACTATCTGCGCTTTATGTGCCCCGAGGATTTTGATAAATACATGGTACTTATCAATCCATCGAACCCCAAGGATGCGACCTATATCCCCGAGGATATGATCTCGGTACCAAATCCGCGTTATGATAACGGCTCCTCGCTCTGCCGCGATGCCTCGATGTCTCTCGAAGCCCTCTTCCTCGAGATGCATACCCTCGGCTTCCGCGATATGAAGGTCAGCGTTGCGTACCGTTCATTCGAACAGCAGGAAAATCAGTTCAATATCTATACTTACAACGAGCGTTACTACTACCGTTCTCATTATGAGAGCGAGGGCAAGTGGTTCAGCAACGAGGCATATGCCGTTCTCGGCAAGGCTTACCTTGAGGAAAAATATATCTCACAGGGTAAGACATCACTTTCTGCAGACGACGCAAAGAGAGTTGCTATGTCCTATTCGGCATATCCCGGCACGGGCGACCACCAGACGGGTCTAGCCTTCGACCTCTACCTTTCGGGTTGGTCGGGCAAGCAATTTGCCGAGACCGATGAATATAAGTGGCTCGTCGAAAATGCGCACAAATTCGGTTTCATCTTCCGTTATCCCAACGGAAAGGAAAATATTACGGGATACTCCTTCGAGCCCTACCATCTCCGCTTTGTCGGTCAGTACCACGCTGCAATCATTCATGAGACCGGTCTTTCGCTCGAGGAATACGTAGCAAAATATATTGATTGACAAAAACACTATTTAATGATATAATATTATGATACACTACTTTGAAAGGACGGTGAGAATATGGTAACGATAGCTTCTGTCGAAAAAGGCTCTGTATGCGATAAGCTCGGCATCCGCGCGGGCGATTGCCTTATTTCGGTTAATTCGCATGAAATATACGATATTCTCGACTACCGTTTCCGCCTTTGCGAGAAAAAGATAAAGCTTTCTGTCATGCGTGACGGCAAGGTCAAAAACTACCGCTTCCGCAAGGAAGAAAGCGATATCGACATCGGACTTGAATTCGCAACGGCTCTGATGGATGAAAAGCAGTCCTGCCGTAACAAATGCATATTCTGCTTCATCGACCAGAATCCGCCCGGCATGCGCGAATCCTGCTATTTCAAGGACGACGATTCGCGCCTCTCATTCCTTCACGGAAATTACATCACACTCACCAATATCAGCGAGCGCGAGGTCGAGCGCATCATCGAGATGCATATCTCGCCGATAAACGTATCGGTACATACCACCGACCCCGAGCTTCGCTGTAAAATGCTTTCCAACCGCTTTGCGGGCGAAAAGCTTTCATATCTCCGCCGCTTTGCCGACGCGGGAATAACCATCTGCGCGCAGATAGTTCTCTGCCGCGGCATCAACGACGGCGAGCACCTTGACCGCACTCTGCACGATCTTATGGAATACCTTCCCGCGCTTGACAGCGTTTCGATCGTTCCCGCGGGACTGACGAAATACCGCGATAATCTCCCGAAGCTCACGCTCTTCACTCCCGAGGAGTGCCGTGCCGTAATAAAGCAGGTCAGCGCTTACGGCGATTACTGCATGCAGAAATACGGAACGCGCGTATTCCTCTGCTCGGATGAATTTTACGTCCGCGGCGGACTTGAGCTACCCGACGAGGATTTCTACTGCGGATTTTCACAGCTTGAAGACGGCGTCGGAATGCTCACTTCCTTCACCACTGATGCAATACGCGAGCTTGAATTTGCCGAAAAGGGAGATGCCGAACGCCAAGTCTCGGTTCTTACCGGACATGCCGCTTTCGACACGATCTCCAAGGTCGCGCGTCTTTGCGAGGAAAAGCACGGTAAGCTCAAGGTGAACGTCATCAAGATCGACAACAACTTCTTCGGCGAGACCGTTACCGTCGCAGGCCTTCTCACGGGCGGCGATATGATCGAGGGTTGCCGCGGAAAGGATCTTGGCGAAGTCCTCTTCATCCCGCGCAATTCGCTCCGCTCCGACGGAGATCTCTTCCTCGACAATCTGGCTCCCGCTGATCTTGAACGCGAGCTCGGAGTCAAGGTTTGTCCGCTTGAAGGCGACGGCGCGTGCTTCGTTGCCGCACTCTGCGGTTATGAGGTGTAAAATGAAGATCAAGCTTTCAACAATACTTCTGACTCTCGCACTTATTGCGGGCACGCTTGCGGCTTGTTATCCCGTCACGGGTAACGACGGATACCGCACAATGCCGGTAGGCACGGGCACGGATGCTCCCGCACCGCCCGTAACCCTTGAGCCCGAATACATAACGTCGGCTCCCGAAGCAACTACCGTTCCTCCGGAAGTAACAGAAGATCCTTCGGTCACAAATCCCGAAACAACGGCAGAACAGCCCGCTATCACAACCTCTCCCGTAACCTCCGCTCCCGAAGAAACAACGTCGGAACCTCCCGAAGTTATAACCTTCGAATTTGACGTCATCGAGCAAAACGAGGAAATCGGTACCGTTGGCAAGGATAAGTGCATGAAGATCATCCGCTATCCCGCGCTTAAGGGACTTGAAAATTCGGCTGCCGAAGCAAAGATCAACAAGCTGATTTCACAGATTTCGTCTGTCGAATATCAGAACAGACTTCCGAATGCGGGCGATCTGGTCAAGAACGGAACCTACGTAAGCTACGAGATAACCGAAACCGCAATAACCTACCTCGGTAACAACATCGTTTCTGTGCGATCACAGGGCATGATAGATTACAAGGACGACACCAAGGATGAAATCTTCGTCTACTGCAATCTCATCGATCTGTCGACCGGAAAGGATATCACGCTCAAGAAGACCTATTCCGACTTCGGAAAGATTATGACTCTTTTCACCTCCGGAAAGTTCAAACAGATCTCGGGAGACAAGACCCTGACATCGTCCATGACATACGCTCAGCTTATCGAGCAGTATAAATATTACAGTCAGTACGGCACATACCCCGAAACCTATTTCACGAAGGACGAGCTTATAATCGTTGTGGAAACGAACTCGACAAACGGCTTCTTCGCCGAGTTCTCGATCGCGCTTTCCGAAGTCAACGACTGCCTCGTTCTGAGTCCGACAAAATAAATCAAATAAATCAAATTAAGGAATAAAGAAAATGTCAAAACCCGTAATTGCTATAGTGGGCAGACCGAACGTCGGTAAGAGCACACTTTTTAACAAGCTTATAGGCGAACGCCGCGCGATCGTCGAGGACACCCCCGGCGTAACCCGTGACCGTCTCTACGGCGAGACCGAATGGTGCGGCAAGAGCCTTGTTGTCATCGATACCGGAGGTATCGAGCCCAAAACAGACGATATTATCCTCGCGCAGATGCGCCTCCAGGCGGAGATCGCCATCGAGAGCGCAGACGTCATCCTCTTTGTATGCGACGTACGCACCGGTGTTACCGCAAACGACCGCGAGATCGCCGTCATGCTCAAAAAGAGCGGCAAGCCCATCGTTCCCGTTATCAACAAATGCGACCGTGTCGGCGACCTGCCCTACGAGTTCTATGAATTCTACGAGCTCGGCTTCGACTGCGATCCCATTCCCGTTTCATCTGTTCACGGAACCGGTACGGGTGATATGCTCGACGCCGCTATCGAGGCACTCCCCGATATGTCGGACACCGAGGAAGAAGAAACCGGAATCAAGGTTGCCGTTATCGGTAAGCCGAATGCGGGAAAATCCTCGCTTATCAACCGTATCGTCGGCGAAAAGAGACTCATCGTCTCGAACATCCCCGGCACCACTCGCGATGCCGTAGATACCGTCGTAACCAATCAGTTCGGCACTTATACCTTCATCGACACCGCGGGAATCCGCCGTCAGGCAAAGATCAAGGATGCTGTCGAGCACTATTCCGTCCTCCGCTCTCATACCGCTGTTGACCGCGCCGACGTATGTCTTATCATGATTGACGCCGCAGAGGGTATCACCGAGCAGGACGAAAAGATCGCGGGAATTGCCCACGAAGCGGGCAGAGCCTCGATCATCGTAGTAAACAAGTGGGATTCGATCCCCGATAAGGACAATTCCACCGTCAATGAATACAACGACAAGATCCGCATAGCTCTCGGCTATATGCCCTACGCACCCATTATGTACGTTTCCGCGCTGACGGGTCAGAGAGTCACCAACCTCTTTGAGCACATCGACTACGTTTACGGTCAGTCGGTCATGCGTATCACAACGGGTATGCTCAACGACGTACTGCGCGATGCCATGATCCGCGTACAGCCGCCGTCTGATAAGGGCAAGCGACTCAAGATCTACTATATGACCCAGATCGGAATTCAGCCGCCCACATTCGTTATCTTCTGTAACAATGCAGAGCTCTTCCATTTCTCCTATCAGAGATATATCGAAAACTGCCTGCGTAACACCTTCGGCTTCAAGGGAACACCCATCAAGCTGATCATCAGAGAAAAGGGCGACGACAAAAACTGATAATTGCTAAGGAAGGACTTGTTTTGGAAACATTCTTTGCTTCAATCATAGAATTATTCGACATGACCATGCTGATACCTGAGCCTTACGGAATATTCCATATCTGCTTTGTTATAATTACAGCGCTTTCCTGCTTTCTTCTGTGCAGGTTTTTCCCCGCCCCTTCAGAGAAGGATCTCAGACGGATCCTCCTCATCTATGCCATCATTTGCCTTGCGCTTGAGGTATACAAGCAGCTGTCATTTACCTTCGGTGTAAACGATGCGGGCGAGATAACCTCCTCCTATCAATGGTACGTCTTCCCCTTCCAGTTCTGCTCGATACCCATGTACGTGGCGCTTCTGGGGGCACTGATTCCGAATCGTAAATTTCTGCATGGAGCAATCTCTTTTCTTGCGACCTTCGGTGTAATCGCGGGCGTGCTCGTAATGGTAACCGCCAATGCCGTCTTTACAGACACCGTAGGTATCAACATTCAAACAATGATGCACCACGGTGGACAGCTTTGCATAGGTCTTTTTCTACTGATACGCGGCGGCGGGTGCAAAACTATAGGCGCGGAGCTCGGAGGAGTCGGATTTTTCCTTTCGGCTGTGTCGATTGCGCATATCCTCAACATCACCTTCATCCGCTTCATTCCGGAAGGTGCGGTATTTGATATGTTTTTCATCAGCCCTCATTTTGAAACATCGCTTCCGGTCTACAACAATATTGAACCCGCCGTATCCTTTCCAGTTTTTATAATCCTGTATATACTCCCCTTCATTACGGTATCGCTTCTTATGTATGCATGCAAAACTGCGATCCCGAGGCTTATCTCTGACCGCAAGGAAAGAAAAGCTGCCAAAATCAACTAAATCACTCCATGCGGAGGTAAACACAATGCTTATAGATAGAGTAACAATACACGTCAGAGCCGGCAACGGCGGAAACGGTGCCGTTTCCTTCAGACGTGAAAAATACGTAAACCACGGCGGACCTGACGGCGGTGACGGCGGTCACGGCGGTAACGTCATCGTCCGCGTTGACACAAACGTCAACACACTTCTTGACTACCGTTTCCAGCGCAAGTTTGAGGCGCAGGACGGCGCAAACGGCGGCGGAAAGAAATTCCACGGTGCCACCGGCAAGGACTGCATCATTATAGTCCCTCCCGGAACTCTTCTCAAGGATCCCGAAACCGACAAGATCATCCACGATATGTCGCAGGATGACGGCGCGGATTTCATTCTTTGCAAGGGCGGACGCGGAGGATGGGGCAACCGCCATTTCGCGACCCCCACACGTCAGGTTCCCATGTTTGCCAAGAGCGGAACCCGCGGCGGCGAACGCGACGTTATCCTTGAGCTGAAGATGCTTGCGGACGTCGGACTTATCGGATACCCGAGCGTAGGTAAATCCTCGATCCTCTCCAAGATCAGCGCGGCTAAGCCCAAGATCGCGGACTATCATTTCACAACCCTCTCCCCCAACCTCGGAGTTGTAAAGACTCCCGGCGGCGGACGCGGATTCGTTGCGGCTGACATTCCCGGTCTTATCGAGGGAGCCGCTGACGGCGCGGGTCTCGGCCACGCGTTCCTCCGTCACGTTGACAGATGCCGTCTGCTTCTGCACGTAGTTGATATCGCATCGGTCGAATACCGCGATCCTATTGAGGACATTAAGCTGATCGACACCGAGCTCGAACGCTACAGCCCCGAGCTCGCAACACGTCCTCAGGTCATCGTAGCTAACAAATACGATCTCGTTGACCCCGATGTTGTAGATCTTCCCCGCTTTGAGGAATATTGCGCATCGCTCGGCAGACAGGTTCTCTACGTTTCAGCTATGACCGGTGAAGGTCTTGACGAGCTTGTCAGACTTGCAGATTCCATGCTCCAGACTCTTCCTCCCATGATCGTTTACGAGGCTGAATACCAGCCCGAGGACGCATACGTCGGCGGCGGCAAGGAAACCACCATCCGCCGCGAGAACGACACCTTCTACGTTGAGGGCGAATGGCTCTTTAACCTCTGCGGTCAGGTCAACTTTGAGGATTACGAATCGCTCAACTTCTTCCAGAAGGTTCTTCAGCGTAGCGGCGTCTTTGAGGAGCTTGAAGCCGCAGGCTGCCGTGACGGTCACACCGTCTCGATCTATGATTTTGAATTTGAATATGTTAAATAAAGGAGACTAACCATGAACATTTGGCATGACATCAACCCCGCTCTCATCACCCCCGAGGTGTTTACAACTCTCATCGAGATCCCCAAGGGAAGCAAGTGCAAGTATGAGCTTGACAAGCATACCGGTCTGCTCCGTCTTGACCGTATTCTTTACACATCTACTCACTACCCCGCAAACTACGGTTTCATTCCCCGTACTTATGCGGATGACGGTGACCCTCTTGACGTTCTCGTTATCGGTATGGAGCCCATCTACCCCATGACCCTTATCGACGTTTACCCCATCGGCGTTATGCGAATGATCGACGGCGGCAAGCTTGACGACAAGATCATTGCCGTTGCAGTCTCCGACCCCAACTACAACAAGATCAAGACTATTGACGAGCTTCCTCCCCACATTTTCGACGAGATCATGCACTTCTTCACCGTATATAAGCAGCTTGAGAACAAGCAGACCGCAGTACGCGAGCTCTTCGGTCCCGATGAGGCAAAGAGAATCATCGCAGAAGCTATCGCAGGCTACAACAAGGATATCCTTCCCACTCTCTACCGCTATCATTAATTCTGATCAATTGTAAAACTGCGTTATGAAAAAGGTCAGAATAGGCGTGCTTGGCGGTTACCGCGGCAAGACCATGATAAATTGGTGTGTCACTAACCGCGAGCTTGCAGACGTCGTTGCGATCTGTGATATGAACCCCGACGTCCGTGAGAACGTAAGTAATATGCTTGCAAAAAGCAATTTCGAATGCACTCTTTATGAAAAATTCGACGATTTTCTGAATCACGATATGGACGCCGTCGTCCTTGCGAACTTCGCAAACGAGCATGCGCCCTTCGCCATCAGATGCCTTGAGCGCGGACTTCACGTTTTCTCGGAGGTTCTCCCTTGCGCGAATATGAAGCAGGCGGTTGAGCTCTGCGAAGCCGTTGAAAAATACGGAAAGATCTACGCCTACGGCGAGAATTACTGCTACTTCCCTTCAATGATCGAGATGAAGAAGGAGTACCGGCTCGGCAAGATCGGCGAATTTGAGTACGGTGAGGGCGAATACGTCCACGACTGCGAGAGCATCTGGCCGAGAATTACATACGGCGACCCCAAACACTGGCGAAACCAGATGAGCGCATTCTTCTACTGCACTCATTCGGCGGGTCCGATCATTCATACAACGGGTCTACGCCCCGTTTCCGTATCGGGCTTTGAGCTTCCCTACGGCAAACGCCACTTCGAAATGGGCGCGCAGAATTCGGGCGCGGCAGTCGAGATGGTAACGCTTGAAAACGGCGGTGTCTTCAAGAGCCTTCATTTTAATATCAAGGGACACAACACCTGGTACAATATGTACGGCTCAAAGGGACGCATGGAAACCGGTCGCCATGGCTTTGACAAGTACTCTATCCAATGGCTCTATCAGTGGGCAGAGCAAGAGGACAAGACCACAGATTTCGCCTTCTACCGCCCTTGTGTAGGTGGCGAACCCTATGAGGGAAGATTCGGTAAGGTCGGACAGAGAGAATACCGCGCCATCTCGGATAGAGGCTCGGATGCAAAATCCTCCTTTGGCCACGCGGGTTCTGACTACTACAGCATGGAAAACTTCGTGAAAGCTGTCTCGGGCGATGAATCGGCAGATATCATCGGAGTTTACGAGGCACTTGACATGTTCTTCGTCGGTCACTTCGGATATCTTTCGGCTCTCGACGGAAGCATACCAAAGGTGATCCCCAACTTCCGCAACAAGGAAGAGCGTGAGCCTTTCAGAAACGATACATCCTGCTCAATCCTCGCATCTGCGGGAGATATGCCTCTGCCCTTCTCCACGAAGGAGCACGATGAGATTCCTGACGAAGTTTACGAAAATATACGCGATAAATTCGAAGGCAAAAAAGAGCGCAAGCAATAACGTTCGGCATATCACCGGACGCACGGAATAATTTCACTTAAATAAACCAAATGAGCCGCCTGCTTTTGCAGGCGGCTCAAAGTTTTTATCAACTTCGAAGAGTGGAGATCGCGCTCATGAACTCCCCTTCCCGGTTTACGGGAAGGGGGCGGGGGATGGGTCCCTATTTGCAGATACATAATTACATGGATATCAGCAAAGACTCTATCCGAAAGCAAAATTTGAGCAGAAACGAGATACCCCGCCCCGGTTTACGGGGCGGGGGCAGGGGTGGGGTCCCTAAAAAAGGGCGGAAATTCACCATAAACCAACAACTAAAACCTGTTATCGGTCACTTTATTTAAGTCTCTTAAGAATATCCTTCATAAGCTCCCAAAGTCTTTCGACAGAGGGGATATCGAGGCGTTCGCGGGGGGAATGAACCTCGGCGAGGTCGGGACCCATCGAAACGCAGTCGAGGCCGGAGATTCTCTCCGAGAAGATTCCGCATTCGAGTCCGCCGTGCGTGCCCGCTACGATGCCTTCCTTACCCGTAGTCTCGCGGTAAGCGTCCATAATAACGCCGCGAAGATCGCTGTCGCGCTTGTATTCCCAAGAGGGATAGTCGCCGTGAAGATCAATCGTCGCATTCGGGAAAGCGATAGAAAGAAGGTACTTGATCTTATCGACAAGATCGTTCTTCTCGGTTGCGATTGAGGAACGAACTGAATAGGAGAATCGGAGCTCGTTTTCGGTCAGCTTCAGCACGCCCATGTTGAGCGAGGTCTGAACGAGACCTTCGAAATCGCGGCTCATTTTCTGGATATGATAGGGGAGCAGATAAAGGGTTGTAACCGCCTTCGCGCTCTCGCAGAGAATAACGCATCTTGCGGGAAGCGCACAGGGCTCTGCCTTGACAGTTACCCCACCGTCGCCCGCGGCAAGCTCGTTTTTGTAGATAGCATCGTACTTTTCTGCTTCCGCAAGAAGCTTTGCAATGTTTTCTTCATTATTATTAATAACGATTACCGCGCTCGATTCGGGGCAGATTACGTTGTCAAGCTGACCGCCTGCCAGTTCTGCAAGACCGAAACCGATCTTCTCATAAAGCTTGGTGAGGAAACGGATGATAAGTCTGTTCGCGCTTTCGCGACCCTTGTCGATATCAACGCCCGAGTGACCACCCATGAGGCCAGAAACCGTGATCTTGTATGCTACGCTGTCGGCGGGAACTTCCTCAAAGGTAAGCGGAATAGTTGCGTTGACGCGAACACCGCCCGCACAGCAAACGGTGAATACGCCCTCTTCCTCCGAGTCGAGATTGATCATTCTCTTTGCCTTCAAATCTGAAAAGTCAAGTACCGCCGCGCCGAGAAGTCCGACCTCCTCGTCAACGGTAAATACCGCCTCGATAGGAGGATGGGGGATATCGTTAGAATCGAGAATAGCCATTGCCATTGCGACCGCGATGATGTTGTCACCGCCGAGCGAGGTTCCGCGCGCACGGAGATAGTTGCCGTCAACGTAAAGCTCGATGGGCTCGGTTGCCATATCCTTCTCGCAGTCGGGATCCTTGGCGCAGACCATGTCGAGGTGACCCTGAATGATCAAGGGCTCGGAGTTTTCATAGCCCGCGGTACCGGGCTTTTTGATTATGACGTTGTCAGCCGCGTCACGGAGATATTCAAGACCTCTCTCTTTTGCGAAATTCTCGCAGATATCGGCAATAGGCTTCATATTGCCAGAGCCGTGCGGAACGCTCGAAAGAAGCGCGAAATATTCAAATACTTTTGCGGGTTTAAGTTCGGAAATATTCATTTTAGTACCTCGTTTGGTAATTATATCTTTATTAATATTATACCACATTTTTTCTTCCGATTCAAGCATATATTCCCTCTTTGCGGAAATAATAGCCGTAAGAAAGTCGAACAAAATCGGTTTTGTCGGGCAGTTTTTCCCGATAACTGCAGTTCTTCCCTTGTTAATATTAATATATAAACTGCGTGAAGAACTTTGTTCTCGAAAAAATCTGCTTCGTCAAAACTGCTTCGCACCTCACGGCGAATTAATTTTTGATGAATTTTGGTGGGATTTTGCGAAGCAAGGTATTAACCTTGCGAGTGAGATCACGCCGAATGGCGCGAAAATTAATCACCGTGAGGCGATTAGGTTCGACTCTCTTACGGCTAACAAAAAACAGGAGCTTTAAAAAATGAGCGAAGAAAATAAGTCTGAAAACGAAAACAAACTTAATGACGTGCCGGACGGCATGGTGCTTGCCGAAAACTCGCGCGAGTCAATCTACTGTATGTGCATAGTCGGGCAGATCGAGGGACATTACCTTGCGGGCGAAAATCAAAAAAGCACCAAATACGAGCACATTCTGCCGCGTCTCGTCTCACTTGAAGAGGACGAGCACACGGACGGCGTGCTTCTCTTGCTGAACACCATGGGAGGCGACGTCGAAGCAGGACTTGCAATCGCGGAGCTGATATCAAGCATGTCGAAGCCTACGGTTTCGATCGTGCTCGGCGGCGGACATTCGATAGGAGTTCCGCTTGCCGTGGCGGCGAAAAAGTCATTTATCGTGCCGAGCGCAACAATGACGATCCACCCCGTGCGCATAAGCGGAACCGTCATCGGCGCACCGCAGACCTTCACCTACTTCCGCGATATGCAGGAGCGGATCATCAATTTCATCAGCCGAAACTCGCGCGCCGAGCCCGACACCCTGCGTCAGCTGATGATGCGCCCCGACCAGATCGCAACCGACATCGGAAGCGTGCTTGCGGGCGAGGAAGCCGTGCGCTACGGCATAATCGACGCCATCGGCGGACTTACCGATGCACTTGAAGCGCTCAGAGGGATGATTAAAAAATAATACAAAAGCCGCATAACAGTGCGGCTTTTGTTGACATTGGAATCTATATATGCTATAATTTAACCAATAAAATATAATTGGGAATATTTTATTTATGATCACCCGTTGATTCAAATAAAATATTCCTATTTTTTCGAGAAATTTTCAAAAAATGTGTGACCGCGGGCGGCAAAATGGTACTTATTAAGTGAAGGGACAAGAAAGGAGACAGCAATGAAGGACGAAAAGATAATTGAAATGTTCTTATCGCGCGACGAGCGTGCGCTTGAAGAGACGACAAAAAAATACGGCGACCTGATCTACTACATCGCCTCAAATTTTCTCGCCCTCAAGGAGGACCGTGAAGAGTGCGTCAATGACGTCTACCTCGCACTCTGGAATTCGATCCCGCCCACAAAGCCCGCAAGTCTTTC
>JAGBYM010000096.1 GCA_017628755.1 Clostridia bacterium
CCCGAGTTCTTGATGGTGGTTACGGCGTGAACGGTGGAGTAGTCAAACTCTACGCCCTGACCGATTCTGATCGGTCCCGCGCCGAGAACGACGATCTTCTTCTTATCGGTGAGGATCGAGGTGTTCTCGCCGGTGTAGGAAGAGTAGAAGTAAGGAATATACGCGCCGGTGTGGCAGGTGTCAACCATTCTGAATACGGGGAAGAGCCCCTGCTCCTTGCGGAACTTGAATACGTCAAGCTCCTGGCACTTCCACATTCTTGCAACGTACTTATCCGAGAAGCCCATCTTTTTTGCCGCGGTGAGAGTCTCGAGCTCGAAGGGATGAGCCTTCAGGGTCTCCTCCATATCAACGATGTTCTTGATCGCCTCAAGGAAGAAGGGAGTGATCTGGGTGATCTCGTGAACCTTCTCAACGCTGATTCCGCGTGCGAGCAGCTCTGCGATAGCGAAGATATTGTCATCGCGGAAGGTGGAGATGTATTCGAGGATCTCCGCATCGGTCATATTATCGAATTTCTGATGATATACGTGGTAAACGCCGACCTCGAGCGAGCGCATACCCTTAAGGAGGCACTCCTCAAGGTTGGAGCCGATGCCCATAACCTCGCCCGTTGCCTTCATCTGAGTTCCGAGCTGATTTGACGCCGTGGTGAACTTATCGAAGGGGAAGCGGGGGAGCTTGGCGATAACGTAGTCAAGAACGGGCTCGAACGCCGCGTTGGTATTTGCAATCTTGATCTCCTCGAGGCTCATACCGACCGCGATCTTTGCGGTGACTCTTGCGATCGGGTAACCCGAAGCCTTGGATGCGAGCGCGGAGGAACGCGATACGCGGGGGTTAACCTCGATCAGGTAGTATTCGCTCGAATGGGGGTTGAGCGCGAACTGTACGTTACAGCCGCCCTCGATCTTGAGCTCCTTGATCAGCTTGATAGCCGAATCGTTGAGCATCTTTCTGTCGTGCTCGGAGAGGGTCATAATGGGAGCGACAACGAGGGAGTCGCCGGTGTGAACGCCGACGGGGTCGATGTTTTCCATACCGCAGATGGTGATGGCGTGGTCGTTCGAGTCGCGCATGACCTCAAACTCGATCTCCTTGTAGCCCTTAACGCTCTTCTCGATAAGAACCTGGTGTACGGGAGAAAGGCGGAATGCGTTTGTTCCGACCTCGATAAGCTCTTCCTCGCTGTATGCGAAACCGCCGCCCGTGCCGCCGAGAGTGAACGCGGGACGGAGAACTACGGGATAGCCGATACGCTTTGCGGCAGCCTTTGCCTCTTCGAGGTCATAGGTGATCTCGGAGGGGATTACGGGCTCGCCGATCGACTGGCAGAGCTCCTTGAAGAGCTCGCGGTCCTCGGCTCTCTCGATGGATTCGCTCGAGGTTCCGAGAAGCTCAACGCGGCACTCCTTAAGAACGCCCTTCTTTTCGAGCTGCATTGCAAGGTTGAGACCCGTCTGTCCACCGATACCGGGAAGGATAGCGTCGGGACGCTCGTAGCGAAGGATCTTTGCGATATATTCAAGTGTAAGCGGCTCCATGTAGACCTTGTCCGCGATGGTGGTGTCGGTCATGATGGTTGCGGGGTTGGAGTTTACGAGAACTACCTCGTAGCCCTCCTCCTTGAGCGCAAGACACGCCTGAGTGCCCGCGTAGTCAAACTCCGCCGCCTGACCGATAACAATAGGTCCCGAGCCGATGATGAGAATCTTCTTCAAGTCTGTTCTTTTTGCCATGTTTCTACCTCTTTCTATTTTCTGTTCATTGTATTTCGTTACGGTTAGCATCTCTCCCTCCACCGTGGGCAAGCCACGGTCCCCCTCCCTCCTCAGAGTGAGGCAAGAAGTTTGTGCGAACATACCGCACAGAGGTATTAATATAGTATTTACTATATAACAATCAGAAACGCTATGTTAGCACTCTCAACCTTGGCTCCCTCTGAGGAGGGAGCTGTCACGCTTATGCGTGACTGAGGGAGAGACAATAAAATTGGAAAATTTCCGCTTGCGGAAATTCACCTTCAACTAGCAACTAGCGACTAGCAACTAGCAACTTTCCCAAACAACCTTCCCTCCGCAAACCGTCAAGAGGTTCTTGCCGAGCAGCTTTTCCCCGAGGATGGGTGTTGCCTTGCCCTGCGACTGAATGAAATTCTCGTCCACGGTTACTTCCGCGGAAAGATCCCAGATGCTGAAGGAATTGCCGAGGGGCAGTCCGAAGCGGCGTCGCGGGTTGGTTGAAAGACAATCTATAAGTTTTTCAAGGGGAATGATTCCCGTTTTAACAAGCTTTGTGTACATCCAGGGGAACGCGAAGTCGAGTCCGACGATACCGAATGCGCTTCCCTCAAGCCCGCGGCTCTTCTCTTCCGCGGAATGGGGCGCGTGGTCGGTCGCGATCATCTCGAGCGTGCCGTCAAGGATACCCTCGACGAGTGCCTCGCGGTCGGCAGACGCGCGGAGCGGCGGATTCATCTTGAATCTTCCTTCCTCGCGAAGGTCGCCCTCGTCCATTATAAGATAGTGCGGTCCGGTCTCACCCGAGACGTCGAGTCCGCTTTTTTTAGCCTGACGGATGAGCTCAACGCTCTCCTTTGCCGAAATATGGCAGACGTGATATGCGCATCCCGTCTTGGCGACGAGCTCAAGGTCGCGCGCGATCTGCGCGTACTCGCTCTCGGAGCAGATGCCGCGGTGTCCGTGTGCACGGGCATACTCACCGTCGTGGATATATCCGCCGCGAAGGAGCGAATTGACCTCGCAATGCGCAACTATGATCTTGCCGAGCGACTTCGCCGTCTTCATAGCGTTTTCCATCATTTCATCGCTCTGAACTCCGCGTCCGTCATCGGAAAATCCCGCAACGTAGGGTGCCATTGCGACGAGATCGGCAAGCTCCTCGCCCTTCTCACCCACAGTTATCGCGCCGTAGGGATGGACCTCAACGCCCGCGCCGTTTTTGATCATATCGAGCTGGACCTTGAGATTTTCAAGGCTGTCGGGAACGGGATTCAGGTTTGGCATCGTGCAAACGGTGGTGTAACCTCCGTGCGCCGCCGCGCGTGAACCGCTTCCCATTGTTTCTTTATACGAAAAACCCGGCTCACGGAAATGCACATGCACGTCACAGAAGCCGGGAATAGCAACAATATCGCCTTTATCGGAAAAATCGGAAACGGAAACAGTACCGCCGACCATTTTGGGATCAACGGAACCCATGAATCTGACCTTATCAAAACACTTCATCATGTCTGCCTCCAGAAATGCCAATTGTAAAACTGAGCTTTACAACAAGACATTATTTACTATCATAATATTATATCTTATTTTTTGTATTTAGTCAAGAGGAAAATCAAAGTTTTTTGCGACTTTTGACGAATTGTCATATTCACCATAGAAACGGCAAAAAAGATGCAAAATTTCTCTGTCGAAAATGCCGATTTATTTGTAAATTTTCTTGACTTTGACGGGGTATTGTAGTATAATTAAATATATATTTTTTATTTTATGTGAGGTAAAATATGAAGTACAAAGTCGGTATAGTTATGGGAAGCGACAGTGATCTTCCCGTTATCGAAAAAGCTACGAATACCCTCAGTGCGCTTGGAATCGAATTCGAGGTGCACGTTTATTCCGCGCACCGCACTCCCGATGAGGCGGCGCAGTATGCCATGACGGCACAGGAAAGAGGAATAGGTGTACTTATCGCGGCTGCAGGAATGGCAGCTCATCTTGCGGGCGCAATCGCAGCGCGCACTACTCTTCCCGTCATCGGAATACCCTGTAAATCTACCAATTTAGGCGGCATTGAAGCCCTTCTTTCCACAGTACAGATGCCCGGAGGCATACCTGTAGCTACTGTTGCGATCGACGGAGGCGTCAATGCCGCTTTGCTTGCAGCACAGATCCTCGCCCTCTCCGACTCCGAGCTTGACGCCCGCCTCAAGGCACACCGTCAGGCGCAGTATGAGGGAGTTATCGCGAAAGATAAAGCGGTAGCGGAGAGATTTAACTAAGCGGAAAATTGAATGCAAAATGCAAAATGCAGAATGCAAAATTGAGGAAAATTCCCGTCGCCTACGGCGCCGAAAATTATTTCATTTAGTTTAATTCTGCTTTGATAATCCGTCATTTTGCATTCAACTCTGTTTCTTAATTTAAAAATGCTTTTCGCCATGCGAAAATCTACCTTCATTTTGCATTTTGCATTTTGCGTTTTGCATTTGCACAGCCCAACTTAACCAAGAAAATCAAATTTCATCTATAAAAAAGGGAGAACAAAAAAATGGCAAACAATCTCGTTTACACAGGCAAGACCAAGGACGTTTTCGCTCTTGAAAACGGCAACTACCTTCTCAAGTTCAAGGACGACTGCACCGGCAAGGACGGCGTATTTGATCCCGGAGAGAACTCTGTAGGACTCACCATTGAGGGTGTCGGCGACGTCAACCTCCGTATGTCCATCTACTATTTCGAAAAGATCAATGCCGCAGGCATCAAGACCCACTATATTTCCGCTGACCTCGCAAACACCACTATGGAAGTTGTTCCCGTTAAGCCCTTCGGCAAGGGACTCGAGGTTATCTGCCGTAACAAGGCTGTAGGAAGCTTCCTCCGCCGCTACTCCGACTACATCGAAGAGGGCGCAGATCTTCCCTCTTACGTTGAAATGACCTTCAATAACGACGCAAAGGGCGACCCGCTCGTAACCACGGAAGGCCTTGTTGTTCTCGGCGTTCTGACCGACATGCAGTATGACGAAATGGCTGACA
>JAGBYM010000097.1 GCA_017628755.1 Clostridia bacterium
AAACGGTGTGACGACCTCCGCCAACCATTGGATCATGAGTGCCTCGAACTCGCAGACCCGCGCCCAGATCCAAAGAAGCGAGAGCGAGCTCAATAAGAGTATCGACTACGCGCTGAATCAGCAGAAGTAAGGTAAAAGGTATCGTAGATCTTAACAAGAAGCTTGATAAGTTCCTTGGTTAATAAAATCAATCACTATCCCGCAAGGACTCTGCCGAGTCCTTGCGGTTTTCTGATGTTCGCATTTTTTCCACTTAACATTCAATTAACATTTTCGTATTGACTCGGTTTAAATAATTATGGTAAAATATAAAAAATATTTTTTCTTAAAAGGAGAAAACAATGAAAACTTACGCAAGAATCATCGCTATGCTTTGTGCGCTGATGATGCTTACCGGCTGTTTCGTTGGCTGTGCGGATACTCAGGATCCCGCAGAGACCACCGAAGCGGCTCAGACTCAGGCTCCTTCCGAGTCGGCAGATGAGACCGTTGATCTCAACCTCGACAAGGACGGTTTCTGGAAGGATGACCTCCCCGAAGAGCTCGACTTCAACGAGATCGTAACCATCCTCTACTGGCTCGACGCAGAAAGAAAGGAATTTGTGATCGAGGAAGATGAGGCTGACGGCGATATGGTTAAGGAAGCCATTTACAACCGTAATATGGCAACCGAGGAACGCCTTGGCATCACCTTCGAGTGGGTTGGACAGAACGGCGACTCCGGTGACCGCGCAAACTTCACCAACTACGTTCAGAACTGCTACTCCGGCGGTACTTACTATGACATCATTGCTACATACTCCAGAACTGCAGGCATGCTTCTCACCGAAGGCCTTCTTCAGGATCTTAACTCTATTGATGACAACTACATCAATACCACTCAGCCCTGGTGGCCCAAGACTATGCTTGAGACCTGCTCGATAGCAGATTCTCTCTTCTTCGTTTCCGGAGACATCTCCACCAACGTTCTCCACTTCATGTATGCAGTTTACTACAACATGGATATGCTCAAGAACTTCCAGATCGAAGACCCCATTCAGTTCGTTGACGATAAGACCTGGACCATCGATAAGCTCATTGAGCTCTCCACCGGTCTCTACTCCGACCTCGACCAGGACGGCGCACAGTCGGATAACGACCAGTACGGCTTCTCCTCCACCTACTTCCACCTTGACGCATTCTACACCGGCTCAAATATGAAGCTCATCGAAGCAGGTAATGATGATTACCTCCAGATCACCGAGGATTTCTTCGGTGAAAAGACCGTCAACCTCGTTGACAAGCTCGGCACTTGGTTCAAGAGCGGCGACACTTACGTTAACCACAACGGCGGCAGCAAGGGCTACACCGTTACCTTCGAGGAAGGTAACTGCGCATTCCGTCTTGACCGTGTTTACATCGCAGACAACGAGTACCACAACGGTGCTCTCCGTAACGCAGACTGGGAATACGGAATTCTTCCCGTTCCGCTTCACGATGAAAACCAGGAAGATTACATCACCGTTGTAGGTAACCCCTTCACTCTCTGGTGCGTAATGCAGAACGCTAAGGATCCCTCTATGAGCACTGCAGTTATCGAGTGCCTCGCTTCCGAGGGCTACCGTAAGACTTCTCCTGCTCTCTTCGAGAACAATATGAAGTACCGTTACACTCCCGATAATGCAGGTAAGGGCGACGGCGCGCGTATGTTTGATATCGTTCGCAGCTCCATCACCTTCGACCTTGGCCGTATCTTCTCCGACATCCTCGGCTTTATGAGTGAGATGCCCTCCAACACTGCGGCAACCTCCGGAAGCTGGTCGGGTGTTCAGGCTAAGTACAAGACCACTCTCAAGAGAGGTATTGCAGACCTTAACAAGGCACTTGAACAGGTTATCGACTGATAAACTTAATAAAAAGGGCTGATTCACGCGTGAATCAGCCCTTTAAGTTTGCAAAATTGATAAATCGCCGTATCATTGTCAATTAACAAAGATTTTTACTTGACAGGTCTTCGGAAATGTGGTAAAATTAGTTGAATTATTTTTTCAAGGAGACCTTTTACTATGAGACTTGCTACTTCAACCTGTATCTTCCCTGCCCACAGACAGGGCGGACGCACACCGCTTGAAGAATCCATAAAAATGTGCTACGAATGCGGATTCCGCGTTATCGACCTCAACTGGGGCGGCGCGGGCAACCTTGGCGCAAAAAGCGAGCTCGCGGGAGACGATTGGGAGCGAAATATCGACTCGATCGGCAACCTTGCGGCAAAGCTCGGAGTTGAATTCTCGCAGTCGCACATGCCCTTTGACTCAAATCTCTACCGCCCCGAGCAGAAGCTTTCGGACGAATACCGCGTGTGGTTTGCCGAGGCGAGCCGCCGCTGTATCGTAGCGTCCGCTAAACTCGGCGTAAAGTGGGTCGTCACCCACGCGCAGACCGCAACCGAACAGGACGAGATGTGCTTTGAGGAAAATATGCGCGCGAACATCCACTACTACACTCCCCTTCTCGAGCTTGCCAAGCGCGAGGGCACCGGAATCGCCATCGAAAATATGGCTGAATTCCATCCCGCAAAGACCAAGCACCGTTTCACCGCCGCCGTCGAGGAGCAGATCGCCATCATCGACGCAATGGGCGACCCCGTATCCTGCCGCGCATGCTGGGATTTTGGTCACGCCGAGCTCGTCTACCGCGATCAGGTAAAGCCCCTTCGCCGACTCGGACACCGCCTTGCAGCGACCCACGTTCAGGAATGCGACGGACGCGAGGACGACCACTACCTCCCCTTCGTCCGCGGCAATACGAACTGGGAAGAGATCATGCCCCTTCTCAAGGAGATCGGCTATGACGGCGACTTCACATACGAAGTCCACGGCTTCTACACGAAGATCCCAGACGACCTGCGAATTGAGGCAGGAAAACTCGGGTTTAAAATTGGAAGCTATCTTATGGAGATGTATAATAAGGCGTAATTTTGTACCAACGCCATTGACATCCCTATATTTTTATGCTATACTATAATTGAAAATTTTTAGTTGTCTTTATGCGGAACGCACGGGGACGCCTTGTGCGTTTCCCGTGCGCTTTGTTATTAGTTTCATGGAGGAAAACACTATGAAAAAAGCGATTGCCCTGATTCTGTCAATCCTTATAATTACGTTCTGCTCTTGCGGGAAAGAAAAAAGACCTAATTACGTCGCTTACGAAGCCTCTCTTTATGACGGCTTGGACGGCGGACACCACTCGGTTGATGTCCCTTTGTGGATGGCAGAAAAATATTCAACTTCCGAAAACAATCTCGCTCCCGAAACTGCTGAAATCGAATTCAACGGAAAGACTTACACAGGAAATTATCTTTATTCAACATCGCAGGCACCTGCTACTTACGTTAGCCACAAATACAGATCGGACGAAGCATCCTTCGCGATCAATGCCTCAACCAACGAACTGACAGAAATAATGTTTGTCGGAAATTCTTCATATACCTCGTCTCTCTCTGCAGAAGAATGCAGACAAATTGCCGAAACGCTTGCCAAAAGCTACATTGATATCTCTGAATACCGCGCAGAAGAAAACATAGGCGATTTTCTTTACTCGGTCACCTATTTCAGAGAGATAGACGGTTACAAAACATCCGATCAACTCGCTATTTCAGTAAACTATAGCGGAGAAATATTCTCCTTTTCGCGCACCAACCTCGGTTCATTCGCCGATATCAGCGAAATACAGTATGATAACGAAAAAATAGACACCGCCATCCATAAGAAGATACTCGAAATATACCGCGACGAAAACAAACACATCGGCTACAATATCAACTCCGTTGTTTTGATAAGATTTGACGACGGAAGCATTGCTTTCCTCTTTGAAATTACAAATAAATTTTTCGACGGAAATACGGAAAGCTCAAGCCCCGTTTGCCTGCTGGTTGCAGAAGAAAATGTGCACATTCCGCAATAAAAAATTGTATCACAAAAAGCTATGTTCACCCCTGCATCGCAAGTGCGAACATAGCTTTCTGCTTTTTGTGCATATTGCTATATGTGTATTTTTTATGATACTTTGTCAGCTCCCTGGGACTGATCTCTCAATGAGAATCAGTCCTTTTGTATTCAGAAAAAACAAGTTATTGTTTTTGCCAATTTATCATTTAGCATTTTGCATTTAGCATTTTGCATTCTTTCTAAGCCCCAGCTTAGAAAGATACTCTTGCGCTTTTGGGAGATTATTTGTTGTAAGATTTACACAACGCGCGTTGATGGCGTTATCCATCTGCTCCTCGGTTGTGCCGGAGAGGAAGAGGACGAGTCCGCGTGCCTCAACGAAATCCGCGCCATCGAGAACCTTCTTTACGCTCTCTGGGTCGGTCTTCGAGCCGGGGAGAGAGACGCCGTAGAGGCGGTCGTAGATCGACTCGTCGAGTCTCTTCATCGAATAGGGCATGAAGGAGAGAGTCTTGAATTCGGGATAGTAGTCCTGAAGATACTTCAGGGTGGGGCAGTCGCCCGCCTCGATCACGGTGCGCTCGACGAGGTCGTACTCGCGGAGCATTTCAACCACGATATCAACGCACTGCGGGCGGAAATCCTTGATCTCGACGATGTGAAGAGGTTTATAATCATAGCTGACGAAAAGATCGAGGGTCTCCTTGAAGGTGGGCACGCGACAGCCACGGAACTCCTCACCGAATTTGATACCCGCGTCGAGCTTCTTGATCTCCTCGAGGGTCATAAAGCTGATCGCGCCGAAGCCGTCGGTGGTGCGCTCAACGGTCTGGTCGTGCATGATAACCGGCACGTTATCACGGCTGAGGTGGACGTCGTATTCGAGGACGTCACAGCGTCCGTCGAGTGCCGCGCGGAAGGATTCAATGGTATTTTCGGGATAGAGATCCTTTATACCTCTGTGCGCGGTGATTTGTATATTCTGTCTTGTTGCATCTTCCCATCTGATAGCCATGAGAATTTTTCCTTTCTGATTTTGGCAATTGTAAAACTGCGTTTTACAATTGAGACCCGCACGGCGGGGGATACGCGCGCTTATCGCCAGGCTCGTCTCATCGGTGTTTTTTCGTCGGCAAAGCCACCGAAAAAACAAATTGTATTATATTTTTCGAACTTTTACAATCAGCCAACTTGTAATTTATTGAGTTTTGTGGTAAAATAAATATGTGATACGATTATCAACGTTAATAAACAACAACTCGCCCTGAAGCAGAGCAAACATTGAGGCACGATCTCTTCCCCTCATCCACCGCTTGCGCGGTCCCCCTTCCCCGCCGGGGAAGGTAAAGGGGTATGCCGATAATCTTTGAAATATCAGCGAACTTTGTTTTAGATATTTAATTTTACATATTAAAAGAGGAATTTTTATTTAAAACAATACTGCTCTAACAATATCATTTAAATAAAATATTCCTATTTGACCAATTAACGATTAAGTTTTAACAATATTCGTCTGCACAAACCTAGGTGCGTGCAATTACCCTTTTACCTTCCCCGGCGGGGAAGGGGGACCGCGCAAGCGGTGGATGAGGGGAACAGACGGATGCTGTATGTTAAATCAATACATTGTTACGAGCTAAATAATTAGGAGCAAAAATGAAAACTTTTACTCTCGACTCGAATATAATGAATCTTGAGGGTGCGCGCGAGGCGGACATGATCTGCTTTGTGCCGACCGTGGAGTCTCTTGTTTCCTGCCGCACCGTCTGGCGAGGGGTTCTGATTGACGCGCTCCGCCGCGATATTCCGATATCGGCAGTAATCAAGGACATAGGCAATTTCCTTGATCCCAACCAATATGATTCACTCTGCGAGATGCTCTCCTACGTAAACTTCATCTTCACAGACTCGCGCTCGGCGGAGATTTTCCTTAAAGAAAAGGAAGACGATTACGACGACGAAGAAATCCTGCGCGCGATACATAAGCGTTTTGGCGTCACATCGGTCGTGCTGACCGACGCCGGTCTTGCCTTTGACGGCGAAAAAATAACACCTTTTGAGGGGGAATAACCATGATATTCAAAGAAATCGATCCCTGTGAGCTTGAAAACATGAACGCGTTCCGCGCGGTTGGCAAGGAATGGTTTTTGATCACAGCAGAGCACGACGGAGTCCGCAACGCCATGACGGCGTCCTGGGGATTTCTCGGTAATCTCTGGAACAAGAACGCGGCGGTCTGCTTCGTCCGTCCGCAGAGATTTACACATACTCTGACCGAAAACGCCGACCGCGTAAGCCTTTGCTTCTTCGGCGACGGCTACCGCGCCGAGCTCGGCAAGATCTTCGGCAGACTCAGCGGCAGAGATCTCGACAAAGCCGCAGAAGCCGGCTTCCATTACACATACCTCGACGGCGTTCCCGCATTCGAGGAGGCAAGCCTCGTTCTCGTTTGCCGCAAAATGTACACCGACCTTATCAAGGAAGAAAACTTCCTCGACCGCGAGGTTGACGCAAAATGCTACCCCGCGAAGGACTACCACACGGTATATATATGTGAGGTGGAAAAAGCCTTTGTTATGGCAAATTCGCCTGCGGCGAAATGATTGTCACGCTTCGCGTGAATGGTGATCGCGCAAGCGCGAATGATAATTTCCGCTTCGCGGAAAATGAAGGAGAATTTCCGCCGACCGGCGGAAATTTTCCTTTTTTATTTTTACGTTTTCTTGATTTAATTCTGTGCGAACGGTGTTCTCCTCATTCACCGCTCCTCGCGGTCCCCTTTCCCCGCTGGGGAACGCTAAGGGCGCCTGCAAACTATTTCGATATTCAGCGAACATCGGATATTGTATTAATTCTGTTTGGGCAGATTGGA
>JAGBYM010000098.1 GCA_017628755.1 Clostridia bacterium
GCGCCCGGCACGTAGACGTTCCAGAACGCCTCGCGAGTCAGCTCTTCAACCGCGCGGTAGTCTTTTTCGGTTTCGTGGCGTATGATGATATTTTCCATAGTCGTTACCTCCAATACTGTTACGATTATATTATAACATAAAAATGCGGCCGGGTCAAGCAAAATAAAAACTGCAGCAAAGTCGTTTTCTCTATTGAAATCCGTCCATATTTTTGGTATAATTAAAAAAACGGTAGAGGAGGTACACTGATTTGACCACTTATGAATTATACAGGAAAATATCAAATATACTCGCTCCCAATAATAACCGTGCGCTTTTTGATTATATTATTCACTCAACGGATAATTACGGCGGATTTCTCAGATCTCGTTTCTGCCGTGCGGATATTACTCTGCCGGATAAAAAGTGCGGGGAGATAAACACGGTCCTCGTTGCTCTTGCTGAACCTTTTGACTTTTCTTCACGCGAGTATTATAGGGAAAACGGCTCGCTTTATCAGTATACCGCGCTGAAAATGCAGATCTATCTTTGCGACCTCTCGGACGGTGAAAAATTCAGGTTCGTCGCCGAGGGATGCGCATCGGTTGGGTATGAATATCCGATAAAGATAAAGCTTGATGAAAAGAAATATGAAATACTCGATAGAATAGTAATTAGCTGACAGGATTAAACGGTAATTATGAGTAAATATTTTTTAGGAATCGATCAAGGTACAACGGGCGTTACGGCGCTTCTTTGTGACAAAGAATTTGCTCCAGTTTCGCGCGGATACTGCGAGATTGCGCAGTATTATCCCGAAAGCGGGTGGGTTGAGCACGATCACGAGGATATATGGCAAGCTGTAAAAAGCGCAACTGCCGAAGCGATGAAAAAAGCTTCGGCTCTGCCCGATGATATTATCGCCATCGGTATCGACCACGAGGGCGAGAGTATTCTGCTTTGGGATTCCCCAAGCGGACGGGCGGTGTATCCCTCGATCGTCTGGCAGGACAAGCGTACCTCGGCACGCGCAGAAGAGCTTGAAGCCGAATACGGTGAGCTCTTCCGCCAAAAGACCGCGCTTTCGCCCGACAGCTATTTCAGCGCGACAAAGATCGAGTGGGTACTCAAAAATATTCTCGAATGCCGCGATCTTCTCGCCGAAAAACGCCTTCTCGCGGGAAATAATGACGCGTGGATACTTTACAAAATGACGCGCGGTCGAGCACATAAAACCGACGCCTCGACAGCCTCGCGCACGATGCTTTACAATATCGAAAAGGGTGAATGGGATTCTGAACTCTGCGAAATTCTCGGGATCGATCCGTCGGTTCTGCCCGAGATTGGTGACAGCGCACGTATTTTCGGCGTATCCGATCCGGAGGAATTCTTGGGCATAAGTGCACCGATCAGCGCGATGCTCAACGACCAGCAAGCGGCTCTGCTCGGTCAGGGATGTGTCAGAAAAGGTATGCTGAAAACGACCTACGGTACGGGTTGCTTTATACTGATAAACACAGGTGAGCGTCCCGTTTATTCGGACAGCGGACTCATCACGACCGTGGCGTGGCAGATCGGCGGCAAACGCACCTTCGCGCTTGACGGCGGTGTTTATATCGCTGGCGCCGCGATTCAATGGCTTCGCGACGGTCTAGGTATCATTGAGTCGCCGAAGGATTGCGAGGCAATTTGCAAATCCGTGCCCAATAACGGCGGCGTATATTTTGTTCCCGCCTTCAGCGGACTTGCCGCACCGCACCGTGCCCCCGATGCTCGCGGTATGATCACGGGCTTGACAAGAGGTACGACACGTGCGCACATCGTCCGCGCTGCGGAGGAAGCAATCGCGTATCAGGTTACCGACCTTACCGAAGCCGTAGAGAAGGATACGGAATTTCCGATAACCTTGATGCGCTGTGACGGCGGTGCCGTGCGCGACGGATTTTTGATGCAGTTTCAATCGGATATCCTGAATATTCCTCTTGAGATCCCAACATGCACCGAAGCCACCGCACGTGGAGCGGCATTTGCCGCGGCTGTGGGAGTCGGTATGGCTGATATTTCGGATGCCGAAAAGCTCTTTGAAGCCGAAAAGAGATACACCCCCACGATGGCGTCAGACGAGCGCTTGCGTTTGCTAAACGACTGGCACAGAGCTGTTGATAGAGTTAAAATGTAAAAAAACAGGATGGCATGCCATCCTGTTTTTTTATATTCCGTATGTCCCTGTAATCGGGTCAAGAAAGATGCCGAGCTCGGGAGTGCGGAAGGTGAAGACCGCGAAGAGAATTCCGATTATGCATAGCAGTGCCAAAGCGATCTTTGGCGAGCGGCAACGCACTTTTTCCGAATTGAAGAGGCGGGTTTCATAGATGTACGCCGCCGCAGCAGAGATGAAGAAGAGCGCGATGTTGAGCCAACCGGGAGACTTACCGATAACGCCGTTATAGGTGTAGAAAATGATAGGAATAAGCGCGAGTCCGAAAAGTATCCCGCGAAGCTTGACGCACCAGAAATCCTCGCGGTCGCGGAAGAAAAAGCTCTGTGCTATCGCGAAAATGAACGTCGGCCAGAATAGGAGCTTCATATGCTCCCAGGTCGATTCGTTCACGCCCGAAAAGGGCGCGATCCACGCAGCTTTCCCCAACCAATCGTATAAAAAATGTAAAAGAGTTCCGCCTGCCGCCGCAACTCCGAAGCCTATCCATTGCCATAAGCCGATTGACCTTTTCATATTTTACCTCATACAATAATATTTTATATAATTATATTCGTTAAATATCGAATTAATATTGAAATCCGAAGATTTTTTTGGTATAATAAAATTCGGATAATAAGAAATATTTGCACTTGAAGGTAAATGCAATGAAAAAACTTTTGATAACCGGTTTTGAACCCTTTGGCGGGGAAGAGATCAATCCTTCGTGGGAGGCGGTATCGCGTCTGCCCGAGGAGATCGGCGGATATTCGCTGACCAAACTCCGCATTCCCGTGGTTTTCGGCGAGGCGGCTGAAAAAGTGATAAAAATTGCGGAAGAACTGCGCCCCGACGTTATAATTTGCGTCGGTCAGGCGGGAGGACGCGATGCCGTAACACCCGAATTTGTCGGTATCAATCTTCGCCATGCTTCGATTCCCGATAACGGCGGAAATCAGCCGAAGGACGAGCCTATCATTGCGGGCGGCAATGCGGCGTATTTTTCGACCCTGCCTGTGCGCAAAATGGCAGAGGCGGTAAACGCTGCGGGTGTAGCGTCGCGCGTCTCCTATTCGGCGGGCACGTATGTTTGCAACGACGTTCTCTATACCCTGCTTTCGCGTTACGATAAGAGCGGAACGCGCGTCGGATTCATCCATATCCCCTATTGCACCGAGCAGAATAAAGAGCCTAATATGAGCCTCGAGAACATTATAAAAGGCTTGACTGTCGCTATAGAAAACGTTGACGATGCCGCCGCATCGTGTGCATTTACCAACAAGGAAATTTTGAAGATCGCGATGGAGCAGTCCGCCGCCGATCTATGCGCCGATGAGGGTGACTTCCTGAAAAGTGAAAACGTCATTGTCATATCGCAAAATAGGGAGGACGCAAGAAGGTATTTGAAGCTTCCGTTTTCGTGTCAGCTTGTTTCCTACGGCAACAATGCCGTGGCGTCTGTGTCACCCGAATTCCGCGAAATTGCCGAAAAATACATAAATTCCTATCCCGTCGAGCACCTTTTTGAGACTCCGAACATGCACGCGCTCAACGAGACTCTGATGGAAAAGGGACAGAAAATCTGCTTCATGGCGGAATATTTTCTGCCCGATATAAATGTTCTGCGTCCGCTTGACTGCCCCTACGAGCTCCGCGTTCTGACGCAGAAGGATTTTACCGACCTCTATCTGCCCGAATGGTCGAACGCGCTCTGTGAGAACAGAAAGCACCTCGACGTGCTCGGCGTCGGCGTGTATGACAGCGGCAGACTGGTCGGTCTCGCGGGATGCTCCGCCGACTGCGACTCTATGTGGCAGATCGGAGTTGACGTGCTCCCCGAATACCGCAGACAGGGAATCGCATCCGCGATCACAAGCCGTCTTGCCATCGAGATACTGAACCGCGGAAAAGTGCCCTTCTACTGCGCCGCGTGGAGCAATGTGAAATCCGTCCGTAACGCGATCAAAAGCGGTTTCCGCCCCGCATGGGTCGAGATGACGGCAAAGTCATGCGAGATGGTAGACTCGATGAACAAATTAAATTGATGTTTTGGGAGAACAAGCATGGAAAAGAGAACAAAAGGAACCGTTCTTTCCGTAAAGACACAGTGGTGGTTAAAGGTAAATACCAAAGCCGTACGTTTGGGGCCGCTTGACGGCGCGACCTTTCCGCATATCGTCAAGGTGAAATATACCGTTGACGGAAACGAGATTATCAAAAACAAATGGCTCGGCGCGGGTATTGAGCCTCCGAGCGTGAACGGCTCGGTTATCGTGGTCTATCGCGAGGATAAGCCGACGAAATTCAGATTGGAGATATAAATATGATCCTTGAGACAACCCGCCTCATTCTCCGCCCGTGGCGTGAGGATGATGCAGAGGACTTATATAAATACGCAAGCGATCCCGATGTCGGACCTCCTGCGGGTTGGCTGCCTCATACGAGTATAGAAAACAGCCGCGAGATTATTCGCACCGTGCTTTCCGCGCCCGAGACTTATGCCGTCTGTCTTAAAGAAGACGGCAAGCCGATCGGCAGTATCGGACTACATCGCAACGACATTGCCGAGGACGATGACGAATACGAGCTCGGCTATTGGATCGGCAAGCCTTTCTGGGGACAGGGTCTGATTCCCGAAGCATCGCGCGAGATGCTCCGCCATGCATTCGAAGACCTCGGAATGGCGCGCATCTGGTGCGGTCATTATGACGGAAATATAAAAAGCCGCCGAGTTCAGGAAAAGCTCGGATTCATTTATCATCATACCACAGAGGGTATCGAACTGAGTCTTCTCGGTGAGGTGCGCACGGGTCACGTGATGCTCCTGACACGTGAAGATTGGGAAAAAGGAAAATAGTTATGGAAAATTACATAAGAAAAATCAATTATTACGAAACCGACAAAATGGGTATCACCCATCATTCGAATTATATCCGTTGGATGGAGGAAGCGCGTATAGATTTTCTGGAGCAGATAGGCTTCGGCTATGCAAAGCTTGAAGAGGACGGTATAGTTTCCCCGATAATCGGCGTTGAATGCGAGTATAAATCGCCCACGACCTTCGGAGATTCGGTAGAGATCAAGGTTGAGATTGAGGAGTTCCGGGGCGTGTTATTGGTAATAAAATATACAATGACAAAATGTGGTGGAGGTGAATTGGTTCTCAGCGGAAGAACGAAGCATTGCTTCCTCAATTCCGAGGGCAAACCGATAATGCTCAAAAAGCAATTTCCCGAATTTGATTTGAAATTAAAAGAATTGGCGGCGTGTGACCAGGAAGGGAAATAATGTCCTATGCTGAAAAAACTATATGATAAAAGCAAAATTTGGTTTGCCGTCGCGTGGATAGTCCTTTACTGTGTGCTTTTGTCCCTGGGAGATTCGATCTCCTCTATGATCGGAGTGGAAAAATCCGCAACGCTTCCCGTAGGTATTTTGCTTTCGGCAATATTGCTGTTGTTTTTGAAGAAAAACGGACTTTTTGAAGCGTACGGCATTTGCGCTTCAAAGGCGACGGCGCGTTCAATGCTCTGTTACCTGCCCGTTTTCATTATGATGACAGCAAATCTTTGGTACGGCGTGACAATGAATTATGGCTTGCCCGAAACTTTGCTTTATATACTTTCTATGTTTTGCGTTGGATTTTTGGAGGAAGTAATCTTTCGCGGACTGCTTTTTAATGCTATGCGGCAGGAGAGCTTCAAATGGGCTGTGATCGTTTCAAGCGTGACTTTTGGAATCGGGCATATAATCAATCTCTTCAACGGCTCGGGCGCGGAGCTTATCCCGAATCTGCTTCAGGTGCTTTACGCAACCGCCGCGGGATTTATGTTCGTTATGATCTATTGTAAGACAGAAAGTCTTATGGGATGTATCATAATTCACGGACTGTTCAATGCGTTGAGCGTATTTGCAAACGAGGCTGCGGCAACAAATAAAACGCGTATAATTTTCGCTCTTTTGCTAACTGTCATCACTTCCTCTTATGCGCTGTATCTTGCTTGGACGATGAAAGCATCCTTTTGTAATGAGGAAAAATAATGAAGATTGAAAATAACATCTTAAAGCACTATCTCAAAAACGTGTATTTTATCACGGGAACCGCCTATGCGGGCAAATCTACGGCGGTGAAAATGCTTGCCGAGCGTTACGGCTTGACCGAATGCGGTGAAAATTACCATATGGCGGTATCCGAGCAGGTTGCGACGCCAAAAACGCACCCCGATCTCTGCTACAACCGTCAGCTTACAGATTGGCGCGATTTCGTCAGACGCGCGCCCGAGGAATACGAGCGTTGGATATATGCTGTCGGACGCGAGGCGGCGGAGTTTGAGGTTGCCCATCTGATCGCAATTTCGCAGGAGAAAAAGGTCATTGTTGACACAAACATCCCCGTTGACGTGCTTAAAGAGATCTCGGATTACGCTCACGTTGCCGTGATGCTCTCGCCGCAGTCAATGAGCGTTGAGCGTTTCTTTGACCGTTCCGATCCCGATAAACAGTTTATTTTGAGCGTTATTGATAGCTGTGATGACCCCGCAACTGTGATGGAGAATTACCGCCGCGGTCTTGCGCTCATCAACAGCAAAGAACATTACGATGAATACGCAAACAGCGGATTTTTCACCGTTGTTCGTGAGGATAACGGCATCGACACGAGAGAAGAAGTCTGCGAGATGCTCGCAAAACATTTCGGATTTACGGAGTAAAAGTATGTTTGATTTTAAAGGAAAAGTCGCCGTCGTTACGGGCGGTGCAAGAGGAATAGGGGAGTGCATCTGCGAGAAATTTCGCGAGGCGGGTGCGGCTGTCTGCGTCATCGACCTGATAGAAAACGATTATTTCGTCGGTGATCTTTCGGACAAAGCTACGCTTGAAAAGTTCGCGGAAAAGGTTATCGCGGACTACGGTAAGGTTGATTTTCTGATAAATAATGCCGCGCCGAAAATGTGCGGGATCGAGGGCGGCAGCTACGAGGATTTTGAATACGCCCTGAAGGTCGGCGTCACCGCGCCCTTTTACCTTTCAAAGCTTTTTGCGCCTCACTTTGCCGAGGGTGCGAGCATCGTTAATATTTCATCGTCACGCGACAGAATGAGTCAGCCGAATACCGAAAGTTACACCGCGGCAAAGGGCGGTATCTCCGCATTGACCCACGCGCTTGCCGTGAGTTTCGCGGGTAAAGTACGGGTCAATTCAATTTCGCCCGGTTGGATTGATACGAATTACACGGTTTATGAGGGTGCGGATGCCATCCAACAGCCCGCAGGGAGAGTCGGAAATCCACCCGATATCGCGAATATGGTGCTCTATCTGTGCTCGGATATGGCGGGATTTATCACGGGCGAAAACGTCTGCATCGACGGCGGAATGACCCGTCTGATGATCTACCACGGCGATCACGGCTGGAGTCTTGATGAAAAATAAATTCGATAAACAAAAGCTTTATGAGCTCCTCTGCGAAATCCCGCGCGGTAAAGTTGTAACTTACGGCAAACTCGCCGAAATGCTTGGAGACAAGTCGTGGGCACGCGCGGTAGGAAATGCATTGCATTCCAATCCCGATGGGGATAAATATCCTTGCTACAAGGTTGTGAACGGCAAAGGCGAGTTGAGTCTCTCCTACGCCTTCGGTGGCATCAAAGAACAAAAACGCAGACTTGAAGCAGACGGGATTAAAGTTGAAAACGGAAAAGTTGATTTAAAAATATACGGTCTTTAAGGAGAAAAATCATGAAAACAGGAATCTACGTACCACTTATCACGCCTTTCAAGGAAAACGGTGAGGTTGATTATGAAGTGCTTGCCAAGGCGACAAAATTCGTTCTCGCAAAGGGCGCGGACGGCATCTACGCTTGCGGCGGAACCTCGGAATTTTGTCTTTTGACAACAGAGGAGAGAAAGCGTTGCCTCGAAGTCATTATTGCAAACGCGGAGGGCAAAGAGGTGATTGCGCACGTCGGTTCGCAGTCTACGGCAGAATCGGTCGAGCTTGCAAAACACGCGGCAAGCGTTGGCGCAAATATGCTTTCTGCAGTCGCGCCCTATTATTTCGGTTACACCTTCCCGCAGATCAAGGAATATTTCCGCAAGATCGCGCACGCGACAGAGCTTGAGCTTATGATCTACAACGCCGCTCAGGCGCGTGATTATTCTCTTGCCGAGATGAAAGAGCTTCTCGAGGACGAAAAGATCACCGCTGTTAAATACACGGGTCAGAACTTCTATTTCCTTGAAAGGCTTATCCACGCGTGTCCCGATAAGAAATTTTATACGGGATGCGACGAAGCCTTTCTCGCGGGCGCGGCTGTCGGCTCGCACGGTGCGATCGGCACGACCTATAACTATTACGCCGACAAATATATCGAGGTAAGAAGACTGTTCAAGGATGGCCAAAATGCCGAGGCTCTTGATATCATCCACCGCCTCAATTCCATAACCGAGGCGATCATTTCGACAACCTCTCTGATCGCGGCGACGAAGTACATTATGAGTCTGCAAGGACTCGATATTCTTCCTATCTCGCGTGAGCCCTTCTCGCCGCTGACAGAAGAGCAGAAGGCACACGTTAAAGCGGTGTTCTGTGAGGCTTTCAAATGATAAAGGAGCTTATGCACGATCCCATCTTCCTTGGCGGAAGGTCGGAGATCGCAACAAAGGATGACATTTCCATCGCCAATGACCTGCTTGAAACGCTCGTAGCACACAAGGAAACCTGCGTCGGTATGGCGGCAAACATGATTGGAGTGCGCAAGCGCATCATTGCCTTTCTTGATGAGAGCGGAAAGACTCCGACATACACCGTGATGTTCAATCCCGAGATCATCAAAAAGGACGGCGCATATGACACGGAGGAGAGCTGTCTCTCACTTCTCGGCGGTCCGCGTCCCTGCAGACGCTATAAAAGCATTAAGGTCAAGTATCAGACCGCAGAAATGCAGACCCGTATCAAGACATTTGCCGGCTGGACCGCGCAGATCATCCAGCACGAGGTCGATCATTGCAACGGGGTGCTGATATGACCGAGGTAGTTGCCGCCCTTATTTGGCAGGGCGAAAGATTTATGATCTGTCAGCGTCCCGCGCACAAGGCGAGAGGGCTTCTTTGGGAGTTTGTCGGCGGCAAGGTCGAGGAGGGTGAAACCAAAGAACAAGCACTCATCCGCGAGTGCAGAGAAGAGCTTGCGGTGACGCTATCGGTCGGTGAAGTGTTTATGGATGTCGTTCACGAATACCCCGACCTGACGGTGCATCTGACGCTCTTCAATGCCACCATCGCCAATGGCACACCGCAGAAGCTAGAGCACAACGACATCAAATGGATCACGCCGAGCGAAATCGGAAATTACGATTTCTGCCCTGCGGATGAGGAGATACTCGAAAAAATTCTTGAAGAATATCGCGATATAGATATATGAGTGCAGGAAGAAGATAAATGGTGAAAATGGTTATATATCTGGTTTTAACGGTAGTACTTTGCGTTGTTTTGGGTACATTGGGCGTGATGGAGCAATTAGGTAAAGCGCCTTGGCAAAAAGGCAAAGAAGACCGTTCACATTGTGATGATAATGACTGCGGGCACTTATATGAATCTAAATCGAATCCGAAAAGAAAAAAACATTCAGGTAAGTGTGACGGAGATTGTGCCAATTGTCCCCCACATTACGGATATCGGTACGGAAAATGGTATTACGGACACGATCACGTGGAAGGCTGTGAATTTGGCGGAAACAAAGGAAGCGGAGGACGTGACTGATATGAACACAAAATATTTAACGATAATGGAAAGGAAATCTCACTATGCGTAAAAATTTCGGAGCCAAAACTTGGCTTTATCCTATGCCCGTGCTGATTGTCGGCACTTATGACGAAAACGGCGCGCCCAACGCGATGAACGCGGCTTGGGGCGGTATCTATGACACGAATCTGGTCATGGTCTGTCTCGCCGACGACCACAAGACCACCGAAAATATCAAAAAGACGGGTGCTTTTACCGTCAGCTTTGCCACGGCAAAGACGGTCGCGCCTTGCGACTACGTCGGCATCGTGTCGGCAAATGACGTGCCCGACAAATTTGAAAAGGCAGGCTTCCATGCCGTGCGTAGCGAGTACGTTAATGCGCCGATAATTGAAGAACTGCCTATGACTGTGGAATGCAAGCTTCTCAAATTCAATGAAGACGGCATTTGTATCGGAGAGATCGTCAACGTAAGCGCGGATGAGAGCGTGCTTGACGAAAACGGCAAGGTTGATGCAAAAAAGCTCGATCCTATCATATACGACAGCGTTACGCATGCATATTGGAACTTCGGTGAGAAGGTTGGCAGAGCGTTTTCTGACGGTAAGAAAATCAAATAATTTTAGCAAATTACTTGAAACTTTACCGATCATATGATACAATATAATCAATCCAACCGAAAGGATTCCTTGTATTATGAAAAAATTCATTAAGTCTTTGGCGCTTGCCGCCGCAATATTGCTGATTCTCTCGTCGGTTTCCTGCACGTCCGAGCCCGAGGAGACCTCGGCGCCGACCGAAACGGTAGAAACTACCGCTCCGATCGAGTATAACAAAGAGCAGTTCTACAACCCGATCTGGCCCTTTGACGCGCCCGATCCCTTCATTACGTACGACTCCGAGACAGGCTATTATTACTGTCTCCACACTCAGGGCAACCGCGTTGAGATCTTCCGCAGTAAGCACGCGGCGGACGTTATTATGGACGATGATTCCAAGATTATCTACGAAGCTACGGGTGCAAACGTGGTCTGGGGCGATATCTGGGCACCCGAAATGCATCGCGCTCCTGACGGATTTTGGTACATATACACCAGCAGCCGCATTACTAAGGACCCCGGTGAAAAGCGTATATTCGTTCTCAAATCCAAAACATCCGATCCCTTCGGAGAATGGGAATTTGCGGGCAGACCCGCTTATGATATTTTCAGCATCGACCCCACTGTATATACCGCGCCCGACGGAAAGCAGTATATGTGTTATTCAAGAGTCGACGCCACGAAAGGTCAGGTGCTTGATATCTGCGAGATGTCGAGCCCCACAATTTGCAAGCGCGGTAGAACCATTGCGTATGCTGAGCTTGATTGGGAGCTTGTTGAACCCTATGTCGGTACTAAAGCGATACTTGAAGGTCCGTTCTTCCTTGAAAACAACGGCAGACTGTTTATTATCTATTCTGCCAACGGCTGTTGGTCGAATCATTACGCTCTCGGCGTACTTGAATTTACCGGTGATGATATGCTTGATGCCAAGAGTTGGACCAAGCACCCCGAGCCGCTTCTGACATACGGTAACGAGGTCTACGGCCCAGGTCACGCGTCCTTCTTCCGCTCGCCCGACGGCACGGAGGTATGGTGCTGCTACCACGGTATGCCCGTTTCAAATGACACGGTGACTAACGCGGAACGCCATATGTATATTCAGAAGGTCGAATTTGATGAGACAGGATATCCCGTTATGGGCAAGCCGATCGGTTACGATACAGCCATAGATCCTCCCTCGGGAGAAATTAAATAAATAACGGAAAGAAAGGCTTATCTGTAAGTCTTTCTTTCTTTTTGCACTTGGTTTTAAACCATTTGGTAAAAAAGCTGTTGCCTATTGACAAGCGGCGGCGGTTTTGATATAATACAAGTATAAAGTTCCCGAAAGAGGTGAGAGTATGCCGCTGAAGATAATCAGGCAGGATATTACGAAGATCGAATGCGACGCGATCGTCAATCCGACCGATCCGCATTACTCGCACAGCGGCGGCACCGACGCGGCGATTCACGAGGCGGCGGGCTCTGCTCTTTATGAGGCTTGCATCGCGCAGGGCGAGCTCGGGATCGGCGATGCAATTCTTACTCCCGCGTTTGCTCTGCCAAGCAAGTACGTTATTCATACGGTCGGTCCGATCTGGCAGGGCGGCAATTCCGATGAAGAATCTGCACTCCGTTCTTGCTATGCCGCGTGCCTTGCGCTTGCTCTCGGTAACAGATGCGAAAGCGTTGCCTTTCCGCTGATAGCATCCGGGCGGTTCGGATTTCCGAAAGACCGAGTCCTCAAGATCGCAACCGACGTTATCGGCGATTTCCTCTTCGAGCATGAAATGCTCGTCTATCTCGCGGTCTACGATAAGGATTCCTACGCGATCAGCGAAAAGCTGTTTTCGGATATTGAGTCCTTTATTTGGGATAATTACGAAGATGACGGTTTGATGTTTTGCTATTCGCGGCGAATGGAAGATGCTAGTCCGCGTCCTGTAAAAATCCGGAAGCAGCGCAAAGAGTCTGTATCATATCCATGCGCACCTTGTGCCTCTCCCACGCCTACACCGGATCTTGACGATATGCTCAGAAATCTTGATTGCGGATTTGCCGAAACTCTGTTCCGATATATCGATGAAAAAGGCATCTCGGACGTTGATTGCTACAAGCGCGCGAACGTCGATAAAAAGACCTTTTCGAAGATCAAATGCAATAAAAAATACAAGCCGAGCAAGGTGACCGCGGTGTCGTTTGCTATTGCCCTTCGCCTCAATATCGACGAAACTAACCATCTGCTCAATACCGTCGGAATGTCACTTTCGCGGAGCAACAAATTCGACGTTATTATTGAGTATTTTATAACAACCGGCAATTACGAAAGCATTTTCGACGTCAACGAGGTGCTTTATAAATTTGATCAAATAACCTTGGGAGTTTAAAAGTCTCCCATCGGGCGACCAAACCTCCCTTCCGATGTGATATAATTAAGGCACAAAAGAAAGGGAGGTTTTCAATATGAAAAACAACATCACGGAAATCGTATTTATTCTTGACAAAAGCGGCTCGATGTCGGGCTTTGAGGCTGATACAATCGGCGGGTTCAATTCCGCTGTCGAAAAACAGAAGGAGGCCGACGGAAAGGTCTACGTTTCGACCGTGCTCTTCGACAACAACTGTGAGGTCGTCCACGACCGTGTTGATATTTCCGAGATCAAGCCTATGACTCGCGACGATTACCGCGTCGGCGGTTGCACCGCGCTTCTCGATGCGATCGGCGGTGCCATTCACCACATCGGAAACATTCACAAGTATGCCCGCCCCGAGGACGTTCCCGAGCATACCGTGTTCATCATTACGACCGACGGTATGGAAAACGCAAGCCATCGCTATTCGAGCGCAAAGGTCAAGGAAATGATCGAACGTCAGCGCGAAAAATACGGCTGGGAGTTCATATTCCTTGCCGCTAATATCGACGCCGTAGAAACCGCAGAGAACATAGGAATCAAGCGCGAGCGCGCGGCAAATTACTGTCAGGATTCAGCGGGCGTTCAGGTGACATACGAGGCAATGAGTGAGGCAATAACGACTCTGCGTTGCCATAGACCACTTGACGGCGGTGAGTGGAGAAAGAATATTGATGATGACAACAAGAGAGGAGGAAGATGATGATAGGAGCAATTTTCGGAGATATCGTAGGCTCGGTTTACGAGTTTAATAACATTAAGACCAAGAACTTTGAACTGTTCGGCAAAAAGTGTTTTTTCACCGACGATACCGTCATAACTGTGGCGGTAGCCGATGCGCTGATGCAGTGCGCGAATGACATCGAACTTTTTAAGCAAATCTTCATAAAAACCATGCACCGCTACGGCAAAAAATATCCCGATGCGGGTTACGGCGGAAGATTTTCCGATTGGCTTTACTATGAGAGAATCGAGCCGTACAATAGCTTCGGCAATGGATCCGCAATGCGAGTTTCTCCCGTGGCGTGGTATGCGGATTCACTCGAAAAAGCGATCGCGTACGCCAAGGCATCCGCTGAGGTAACACATAATCATCCCGAAGGTATCAAAGGAGCGGTTGTGACCGCGGGTGCAACCTATCTCGCGCGCACCGGAGCGAGTATGGAGCAGATCAAGGACTTCGTTGGCGGATACTACGATATGAATTTCACGCTTGACGAGATCCGTCCGACTTACTATTTCAACGAAACCTGCCAAAACACCGTTCCCCAGGCAATGCAAGCCTTTTTTGAGTCCACCTCATTCGAGGATGCTATCCGTAACGGTATCTCCATAGGCGGCGACAGCGACACTCTCTGCGCCATCACCGGTGCTGTAGCAGATGCCTACTACGGCTTGACCGAAGTGGAGAAGAAGAAAGCTCTCTCCTACCTCGATGAAGAACTTTCGGGTGTTGTTGAGAGGTTTCAAAACAGATAAAATTCATTTGCGATCATCTCCGTTATGGCGCCGACATGTCAGTGCCACCGGATGGAGATGATCGCTTTTAGCTTTATAATACGGTCAAAATCAACAAGAAAAGAGATACTCAGTAAGCAAAGATATGCGGCAGAGAAATCTGCCGCCTTAATATTTTTAGATTTATGTTGAAAGCGTACGGATTTTATGGTATAATAAAAGAACAAAACAGAGGCTATTACAACAAGAAAAAATCGAGCGAGTTTTAAGACTTGGTTTAAATGGTGATATGAACTTTAAGAGGTGAATGATATGTTGATGCTGAACGGAAAAACAGCGATCGTGACGGGCGCGAATTCGGGAATGGGTATGGCAATTGCCGCCGCTCTTGCCGATATGGGCGCGGCTGTTGTTATGCTCTGCAGAAACGGGGAGCGGGGTAGGGAAGCTTTGAACAAGCTGTCGGAAAAGTCTGACCGAAAATTAGATCTTATGCTCTGCGACCTGGGAGATATTTCATCCGTTCGGGCGTTTGCGGACGCATTCCGCGCCAAATACGAAAGGCTCGATATCCTCGTCAACAACGCTGGATTTATTTCTCTCGACCGTCAAACCACAAAGGACGGATTCGAGCGTCAGTTCGGCGTAAATCACCTCGGTCATTTTCTGCTGACGTTGAAGCTTGTTGACATGATTCCGAGCGGCGGGCGCATCGTTAACGTATCGTCCGGCGCGCACAAGACGGGCAAGATTCATTTCGCGGATATCAATCTGACAAAGGGATTCAACGTCATCAAGGCGTATTCGCAGAGCAAGCTTGCAAACGTGCTCTTTACGAGAGAGCTTGCGGTAAGGCTCAAATATCGGGAAATTACGGTGAACTGTTGCCATCCGGGAGCTGTTGCCACGAACATCGGTATCAGCCGCGACACCGGCTTCGGAAAGACGGTTACGGGTATGTTGAAGCCTTTCTTTCAAACGCCCGAGCAAGGCGCGCGCACAGCGATTTACCTTGCGTCAAGTGAGGACGTGCGAGATGTTACGGGCGAGTATTTCTATCAATGCAAGATTGCAAAGTCTTCGGTGCGTTCAAAAGACATGGAGCTTGCAAAGAGATTTTTTGAGTTCAGCGAAGAGCTTGTTGAATTCAGATTTGAAAAATCTGAGCCGCATTAAACAAAGAGAGGGCAATTATGCTAACCTACACATACATATCAAAAGGAAAATTCGGGTTGGTTGAGAAGCCAAAGCCGACGATACAGAACGAGAGGGATGCGATTGTCAGGGTAACGCTTGCGAGCATCTGCTCGAGCGATCTCCACATAAAACATGGCAGCGTGCCGAGAGCGGTAGAGGGAATCACGGTCGGTCACGAGATGGTCGGCATCGTGGAAGAGGTCGGCTCGGCTGTCACGCACGTAAAACCCGGCGACAGAGTCACGGTGAACGTGGAAACCTTCTGCGGCGAGTGCTTCTTCTGCAAGAAGGGATTCGTGAATAACTGCATTGACAAAAACGGCGGTTGGGCACTTGGTTGCCGCATTGACGGCGGTCAGGCAGAGTACGTTCGCGTGCCGTTTGCGGATCAGGGACTCAACAAGATTCCCGATACCGTGACCGACAGACAAGCCCTGCTCGTAGGTGACGTTCTTGCCACGGGCTTTTGGGCGGCGAAGATTTCCGAGATCACCGAGGACGATATCGTTCTCATCATAGGAGCAGGCCCCACGGGAATCTGCACGCTCCTTTGCGTGATGCTGAAAAAGCCCAAGCGCATTATTGTGTGCGAGAAGGACGAGAATCGCATTAAGTTTGTGAATGAGCACTATTCCGACGTGCTGACGGTCACGCCCGAAGAATGCCTGGATTTCGTTCGAAAGAACAGCGATCACGGCGGTGCGGACGTTGTGCTTGAGGTAGCAGGAGCAGAGAACACCTTTGAACTTGCATGGAAATGTGCGCGCCCGAATGCGATCGTTACGGTGGTGGCACTTTATGACAAGGCGCAGACCCTGCCTTTGCCCGATATGTACGGCAAGAATCTGACCTTCAAGACCGGCGGAGTTGACGGTTGCGATTGCGAGGAAACGCTGAAGCTCATTGCCGAAGGTAAGCTCAATACCGAACCGCTGATCACGCACACCTATCCGCTTGCGAAGATCAATGAGGCTTACGAGCTATTCGAAAATAAACGCGATAGGGTTATTAAGGTTGCAGTGGAGTGTTGAAAGGAGTTTAATATGGAACAGTTATTCAAAAGTATTTTAGAACAAGACCGAGCGCCGATTGTTGTGTGCGATGTGCAATCGACGGTAGTATATATGAATCCCTCTGCGGTTGCGCGGTATCGGAGAGATCTGACGGGCAGAAATCTGAAAAGCTGTCATCCCGCCGCCGCAAATGAGAAGATCGAGCGCGTTCTTGATTGGTTTGCCGAAAGCCGAGACAATAATATCGTATACACATTCCGTAATGACGAGGAAAACAAGGATGTTTATATGGTCGCGCTCCGTGATGAATGCGGCGACTTGATCGGATATTACGAAAAACATGAGTACAGAAACCGCGAGACGATGAAGCTGTACGATTTAAACTAATCACAATTGCATTTCCAGAGAGGACAATGTAGATAATGATGAAATAATTAATAGCAGGGAGGTTGCACATGGAAGAAAAGAACGAGTTTTTCTTGTCGGAAAGAGATTACGGCGCGCAGATCCTCAACATTATACGAAGCGGTCTGAGCGACGCTGAAATAAAGATACAGCTTGAGGAATATCATGAAAAGGACATAGCAAGCGTTTTTGAGGAGCTTGAGCCCGAAGAACGCGAGCGGCTCTCCGAGATCCTCGGTATCGAGATCATGTCAGAGGTCGTTTCATTCCTTGACGACGCGGGAGAATATCTTTCCGAGATAGACGCGGATGAAGCGGCTGAGATCATTGAACAGATGGATGCCGACGATGCGATCGAAGCTCTCGACGAGCTTGACGAGAAAACGCGAAGCGAGATCTTAGATCTTATTGAGGACTCCGAGGTCAGGGAAGAGATCGATCTGATCGATTCATATGAGGATGATGAGTTCGGCAGCCGTATGAGCACAAATTTTATTGTTGTCAAGCGAAATCTCAGCATCAAGGAAGCTATGAAGACTCTGGTGAGCGAAGCTGCCGAAAACGACAATATTTATACGCTGTTTGTTGTAAACGAGGATGATTCCTTTTACGGTGTCATTGATCTTAAGGATCTGATCGTTGCAAGAAGCAACGTTGAGCTTGAAAATCTGATATATACGAACTTCCCGTTTGTGTACGATAAGGAAATCATATCGGAAAACATCGAGCGCTTGCGCGGATATTCCGAAAATATGATCCCCGTTCTTTCATCGGAAAATAATACCCTCCTCGGTGTAATCACCTCTACGGATATCATCGAGCTTGTTGACGAGGAGCTGAGCGATGACTACGCAAAGCTCGCGGCAATGACTTCCGAGGTGGAGCCCGACGAAACACTGTTTGAGAGTATGAAAAAGCGCGTGCCTTGGCTTGTTGCGCTGTTGTTTATGGGACTTATCGTGTCTGCCGTGGTAGGCGTCTTCGAGGGTGTTGTTGAGGCATTGCCGATGATAGTTTCCTTCCAGTCCTTGATCCTCGGAATGGCGGGTAACGTGGGAACGCAGTCGCTTGCGGTAACCGTAAGAGCGCTTGGCAACGAAGAAGAAAACAACCTCAAAATGCAGCTGCTTACAATATTCAAGGAAATACGTGTTGCGCTGTTAAACGGACTTGCTCTCGGAACAATATCGTTTGCTATTGTAAGCGCATATCTGCTCCTGTTCGCGTCGTATGAAGCAACATTTGTCTTTGCAGCTGCGGGATGCGTCGGACTTGCAATGTGCTTTGCAATGGCAATTTCGGGCCTGACGGGATCTGCGATCCCGATATGTTTATACAGACTCGGCATTGACCCCGCGGTTGCGTCGGGTCCGCTGATTACAACCATCAATGACCTTGTGGCGGTTCTGAGTTACTACGGACTCGCCTGGGCGTTGTTATTAAATTTGTAACAAAAAAGGAGACTGAAAATGAAGCTCAATTTTGACTTTGAAAAAATAATAGGTAAGATCAAGCCGATGCACGCGGTCGGTCAGCCTCCCGTTGAAATCGGCAACAACGGCGTTGAAGACGATATGTTCCATTATCTGACCGAGGCTAATATTCCATATTCGCGTCTGCACGATACGGGCGGACTTTTTGCGGCAAACTTATTTGTTGATATTCCCAATCTCTTTCGAAATTTTGATGCGGATGAAAACGATCCCGATTCTTACGATTTTGCCTTCACCGATGAGTTGATTTCCAAAATGGTCGCCGCAAAGGTCGAGCCTTATTTCCGCCTCGGTGTAACGATCGAAAATGCGCATATGGTCAAGGCGTACCGCGTTTATCCGCCCGCCGACCCCCACAAGTGGGCGCGCATCTGCGAGCACGTCATCCGACATTACAATGAGGGTTGGGCAAACGGATTCCATTTCGGCATTAAGTATTGGGAGATCTGGAACGAGCCCGACAATGAGGAGTCTATCGAGCTCAACAATATGTTCAAGGGCACGGCAGAGGAATTCTACGATCTCTACGCCGCAACCGCAATGCATCTCCGCGAATGCTTCGGCGACAGCATCAAGATCGGCGGCTATGCAAGCACCGGTCTTTACGTTGGTTATATGCAAGAAGAGGAAAAATACCGTCAGCCTCACGAGATTACACATTGGGAGGCGCGCGCGATCTACCACACCAAGTATTTCCTCGGCTTCCTCGAACGAGTAAAGCGCGATAATCTGCCATTTGATTTCTTTTCGCATCACAGCTATATGGATGTCAAACGCACTGAAGATATTCAGAAATACACTGAAAAGTTACTTGCAGATGCCGGCTTCCCCGATATAGAGATCCACCTCAACGAGTGGAACACCGACCGCACGCGCGAGACCCGCGGAACTACCAAGGCATCCGCAGACGTTGCGGCTATGATGATGGCTATGCACAAGACGAAGATGTCTATGATGTGCTACTATGACGCACGCATCGGTATCAGCGTTTACGGCGGTCTGTTCAATCCGATGACCTATGAGCCTTACTGTACTTATTATTCCTTCAAGGCGTTCGGAAAGCTCTACGCAATGGAAGATCAGGTTGAAGTTACGGGCGATCTTGGTGATGGACTATACGCAATGGCGGCAACAAACGGAACCGCGCGCGGCATCCTCATTACTAATATCGGCGAGGAAAAGGAGATCGAAACCAATCTTGGCAGAGGATATACTGTCTATCAGATCGACGAGAAGCACTTTATGACAAAAAAACGCATCAGCGTCAAGAATTTCAAGCTCAAGCAGTACGATACGCTGTATATCGAAAAGATTTAATTATAACAGATCGGCTCAAAGCTTTCGCTTTGAGCCGATCTGTTATTCTTTTTTATTTATTCTTTTTCTTTCTTCCAAGAATTACGGCAAGAGTGACCGCAACACCTGCTGCTATTACACCCGCGCCTGCAATTACGTAGGTATAAGAAGGAGTCTTTTTTTGATCGGTATTTACATCATTCGGTTCATAAGTTACCTCTTCCGTTTCGGTGATAACGTCGGTTTCTGCCTCGGTTTCCTCTTCTGTAAGCTTGGGAATAGCTTCGAGCTTGGTTCTTGAGCATTCGGTGCAGGTATAAGTTGCAATACCGGTTTTCGTGTAGGTAGGTTCAACCGAAACTACGCCAGCGTCCCAGACGTGATCCGCGGCTTCCTCGTTACCGCACGAGCATACTTTCTTATGCTGTGTTTCGGTTGACTTTGACCAATCGCCAAAGCTGTGTGTGTGATTTTCTGCCGAGAAAAATTCGGTAATCAACGCACCGTAGTTGACCGCCGTTGCGGAAGTATGCTGAATACGTACGGTGGAAATGCCCTCTTCAAGATAAACTGTGCCAAGCTTCTTTTGAGTGAAGCGCGCCCAATCCGAGGTGGAGGATACGTTCCTTGCAAGATCCTTTATCGATTCGCCGTTGATCTGTATATCAAAAGCGTTCGTGACCGAGTTTGTGGCAGCGTATTTCAAAGAAAGAGTATAAGTGCCCGCAGTTTTTACGTTGACCTTGAATTCAATGAATCCGTAGCTTCCGTCTATTTCGTCAGTATTTTCGGTGTAGCAGGCACAGAGGCTGTCGCCCACCGTTTCAAATCTTAGCATATACGCTTTTTTGCTGAATTTATCTGCGGTAAGCGTAGTAATACTGCTCTCTGAAATGTCGTTTACGCAATTCAGATGGACCGTATGGTCGGGGAGCTTAACGAGCGTCTTGAGTATATACGCCGCATTTTTCTCTAACAAAGCGCGGCTTATTATTCCTTTGTCAACCGATTCCGCAAGCTCATCCGGCTCACCCGTAGGCATAGTCACGTTGTTACCTGCCAGTATTTCGTCCGTGATCAGAGGAGTGGTATTCCAGTCGGTCATTATGAGACCTTCGTATTTCCATTCACCTCGCACGATGCCTTCGAGAAGCTCGCGGTTTGCCGAGGTATGCCTGCCATTTATCAGGTTATAAGAGGTCATAATGCACATGGGATCGGCATTTTTAATGGCTATCTCGAAGCTGCGGAGATATAATTCACGCATAGCCTTTACCGATATTCTGCTATCCAGATTCTTTCTGTTGTTTTCCTTGTTGTTAGCCATAAAGTGCTTTATTGCACAGGCAACGCCCTTTGATTCCACACCGTTAACAACCGCGGCGGTGGACTTACCCGCAACAACGGGATCCTCGGAGTAATATTCAAAATTACGTCCGCACATTGGGTTGCGGTGCAGGTTAAGTCCGGGTGCGAGCCAGATATCCGCGTTGTATCGCAGGCATTCCTCACCGACCGCGCGACCTATCTTTTCCATAAGTACTGTGTTCCACGTAGATGCCTGAAGCGTCGCACACGGCCAGAAGGTTGCAATAGAAGCCTTGGCTGAAAGTCGCAGACCTGCAGGACCGTCCGCGGTATCTGCGGAATAGATGCCGTATTTTTCCGCAACAGAATTAGATGCAAATCCAATCGAACCCGTGCCCGAAGCAAGACCTGCTGTGTGACCGTAGCACAACTGTATAAGCTCTGCGTAGGACATCTGTGCGATAAGCTCCTCAAAGGTTGCCTTGCCACTTGCTACGTCGGCGTAGGTTATGCCCTTGTAATAGTCCTTATCAATATCAACGTTTGAGATCACGTAGGTGTCATCGTAAAGGGCAATTACGTTATCTACTGTGCATTCCTTTCCCTCGGGAATAAGAACGAATTTATCTATATTGGGGTTTGCACCCGCATTGATCTTATCCGCGAGGTAGAGGGTAAGCGTGACCTCGCCTGCCGGAAGGTCGACGGTGTAGGCTTTGCCCTTGCTGTCGGCGGTATTGAACTTAAAGTTGAACCATTCGGAGTTAGTACCAACGTTACGTGTGTTCTCGGCATCCACGCTGACGGGCTGCTTTTTACCCAATGCCGAAGTTTGCGAAACGTAGATGTTGAATATATCCTCAGCGGATTTCAGCGAATCATTACCGTTGGCGATGACGAAGCCCAAGGTATATCGTCCCGCCTTCTCAACGCTCAGATTGTATTTTACTTTGTGTCCGGCCTTGCCGTTCATATTTCCGAGAATGGTACCGCCGGATATCTGTCTCCATTTGCTTCCGTCAAAAAGGTATCCCTTTGAGCCGTAGGACTCCTTGGTATTTATGGCACTGTTTTGGGATGGAGTGCCGCTTTCCGCTTCGATCCAAGTAAGCTTGTCGCCGGATACCGTAAATACGGGATCTGGCGTATCGGGAGCAACGATTGCGGGGAGACTTTCATACTTGCCTTCGGAGTTCAATCTGGTTTTAAGATTCGTGGCAACGAGGTTTTCGTGCTCCGATACCACGGTAAGAGTGCTTACCGTATAAGTTCCCGCAGAGCTGATATTACGCACTGAATTGCCGACGAAAATGCAGTAGTCGCCCGCTTCAAGAACAAAGCAGTTTTTCTTTCCGGTCTTTCCCAGATCGTCAAAGGACGCCATATAGGAGATTGGGTAGCTGAGCTTTATTGTCTGAGTTTCACCAGGCGCGAGCAGGTCGGTCTTGGCGTAATCTCCAAGCGCAATAGCCGATTTGGAGAGCACGGCTGTGCCTGTATTTGCCTGAGGTGCGGAATAATAGATCTGAACAACTTCTTTGCCTGCGACCTTGCCCGTGTTGGTTACGGTCACGTCTACCGAGATTCTGCCGTTTTCGGTATTTAAATTGCTTGTCTTGATATCAAAAGTAGTGTACGAAAGACCGTATCCGAAGGGATATGCTACCTTGTCCTTCGCGAAGGTCTCAAAATATCTGTATCCGACGTAAATATCCTCGGTGTAATTTACGTATTCGGAATTTTCAAGGAAGGTAGCGGTGGTGGGGTAGTCGTAAATATCCTTTGCGTAGGTGTGAGTAAGCTTACCCGATGGATTTGCCTCTCCGAGCAATATACGCTTCATACCCTCGGCACCCTTTTCACCGCCCATATAGCAAGCGAGAAGCGCATCTACCTTAACTCCCTGAGTATTTCCTTCAAGCGACCAATCGGTGCTTATAACGCTTGGTGTATTCAGAAGCACAACAAGCTTTTCAAACTTGGTGCTGAGGGTCTTCATCATTGAAAGCTCCGCGCTTGAAAGCGCCCACTCACTTGTGGATATGTCCGCGCCTTCTTTAGAGTATCGGGTGATGAACATGATCGCCGTGTCGGCAAAAGCCGCGGCATCGTTATACATTGCGGTAGTGGGAACGTAGGATGCGTTGTTTTTATACGCCTGAGTGAGAGGCTCGTAAACCGAGATCTTTCCTTCTTTCTGTGCCCCCAACAGCGCATCCGAGGGACCCATCGGAGTGCCCTTGACGGAAGAGACCCAACCCGATCCGCCCCCACCGATCTGGTAACCGGAGGTTGTGCTTGCGGTATATACCTGACCGCCGCCGAAAAGTGCTACCTTTTCGTTTTTCGCCAAGGGCAGAGCGTTATTTTCGTTTTTCAGCAAAACGATTCCTTCGCTCACTGCCTCAAGTGCGAGGTCTGTGTGTTCGGTATGCTCGTATGCATTTGCCGACAGAGGCAGAGAGCAGAGAAGCAATGCCGAAGCGAGAAATAGAGTAAACAGCGCCTTTGTGTATTTCATGGTTTGTCTCCTTGTTTGTTATCTACCATAATTCTAACACAAAAGAGACGAAAAAGCAATACCTATTTAAAGACGAAGCAGACTTTTGGCCAAAGTCCGAAAATTTTTGTTGACATAAAAGCATTGTTATGATAAAATTTTAGTATAAAGTTTTATGGAGTAAATTAATATGAGAAAACTGATTTCCGCGATTTCGCTGTTGCTTTGTTTAAGCTTCCTTTTTTCTGCAGTACCTATTTCGGCAGAAGAGAACAAAACTCCCGAAATGGGCTCTTTTGAAGAAATAATTGCATCGTATTACGATCCCGACGGACGTCCGATGTCCTGTGCGCACAGAGCGATAACCTATATCGGCAACCCGATCCCGGAAAACTCGCTCGTGGCTATTCAGGATTCCATCGACCACAAGGTCGATATAGTTGAGCTTGATATTGCGCGCACAAAGGACGGAGTCTACGTTCTTTGCCATGACAGCAGTATCAAGCGCACCACCACGTATACCGGCTCTCTCAACGTCTCGGATATGACCTATGCCGAGATCTGCAAATACCCGCTTCTTCAGTATACCGGCGGCTCGAGTGACGTGTACCGCGATGAAAACGGCAACACTCTGGTAATGCCTACGTTTGAGGAAGCTCTTAAACTCTGTAAGGGCAAGATAATGATCAATCTTGATAAGTTTACAAGTCAGTGGAACAACCGTATGGAGCTTTACGAACTTGTCAGAAAGCACGATTGTCTTGATCTTGTTATGTTCAAGGGTGGATATGATGCGGGCAAGATACTCGGCTGGCATAAGGAGATAAAAGCAAAATACGGAACAGATGCCAAAATGCCGAATTTTGCAACTATGAACAGCAACAGAGATGCCGCATCCTGGGTAAAAGAGATCAAGGCACATCACGATCTTCAGACCGCGTTTGCCGTTGAAGCCGGATTTTCGGACTTCACACAGGCGCAGAGCAATCCCGGAGTTATAGCGCAGATCAAGAAATACGCGAGAATCTTTACCAATGTGCTCTATGAATCGATCGGCGGCACACACAGCGCACAGCACAAGGAGAATTCCACGGGTTGGGCAGAGGTCTTTTCGCTCGGCTACAATATTATCCAGACCAACAATGCCGCAGACCTTGTAAATTACATCTATGCAAACTATTCAAAGCCCACAAGGGATATCTCGGCGGGACTCGATCTGCTCTATTTTTCGGGATACAAGCATAAAGGGATAAGCTATACTATCGCTATAAATGCGCCGTCGGTAAAGCTCTTCAACGGAGATTACATATCCTTCAAGAACATCGATTTCAGCAACTGTGAAGCGAACAGCATCGTCGCCAATATAACCGGACATTCGGGACAGGGCGAGCTTGTCATCAGAAAAGATTCGCAGACCGGTGACATTATCGCAAAATTCGATCTTTCAAAGGTCGAAAATCAGAACGTATGCGTTGCTTCCGAATTGCAGATCAAGGATCTTGGCGTCTGCGAGATCTACGTTTGTGCAGAAAATCTTGGCAACGGATTTGTTTCCGCTTCAAAGCTGACCTGCATCGACCCTATGGATGGCGATATCAAACGCATAGCAGGTCTGTCTCTGTTTACAAAACCCGGAATCGCTCCCGCGCTTCCCACGGAGGTATCAATAGTAAACGAGTTTGGATTTGCCTATAACTCGGAAGTAATATGGTCTCCGATTCCTTCGGAATGCTACGCGGAAAATCTGACCCGCTTTACTGTTCCCGGAATCCTTAAGGAAAATTGTCAGACGGTATATGCCAATGTAACCGTTATTGACCTTGATATGTCGGGCGCGGCTGTCTGGTTTGATTCGCTCGGTGAAAAGGTCCTCGGCGAGAAGGGCGAGGTGCTTGAATGGTATGACAGCGTAAGCTCGATCGCCGCAACCGCGGAAAGCAAAACTGCGCCTATCTACAAAGACGGCGCGATCGTCTTTGACGGTAACGGTGACAGTATGATCTATGATCACAGCCTTTCGGGCAAGAGCAATATTTCGATCATCATCAATGCAAAGACCAATAAAAGATCCACAGATTATCTGAGCAATTATAAGATCAACAATTCCGCAAGATATACCTTGCTTCATTATCCCGAAGCGGGCAACTGGGGAAGCGTTTATTTCACAGCATTCAAAAACGGAATAGCCTGCCGCTTCGGTTCGGGAATAAACGATAACAGAGGAATATATTATACCGGTGTCACGGTCGATGGATGGTCGACGGTATCCGCTGTAAAGAGCGGGGCGTCCGAAAGACTTTACCTTGGCTCAAAAATGGTTTACGACAGAGCCGCAGATAAAGCAAATACGCATCAGGCGGGTACCCCGGGCAAGTCCATCGCCGCAACCCACGAGTATGCATATATCGGTCTCGGAATCCAAAGCTCTACCAACTTTTATTACAGCGGCGACGTCGGAGATATCGTTATCTTCGAAAGAACGCTGACCGATGCCGAGATCGCGGTTCTCGATGAGTATTTCAAGGCGAAAAATCAGAATACTCTCAAGGATAAAAGCGCTGCCGTTGCGGCGGAATTCGAGAGCTTTTTGATGAACAACAGAGAAAAGATACACTCTCTCGAATACACATCAGATGCTACAGCCCACACCGCTGTCTGCAAGATCTGTTCTTATACAGTAACCGAAGAACATTCCTTTAACTACTCTACCAAGGATGAGGAAAATCACGTTAAGGTTTGCACAGTTTGCGGCTACGAGAGCGAAGAAGCGCATAACTATCAGGCTTCCGAAACCGTTTACAGATGTTCGGATTGCGACGCCGAAAAGCCGTTGCCCGAAGAGAAAGGCGATGTAACCGCGATAGTTATCGTATGCGTTTCTGCAGTTGTTGCATTGGCTGCCATAGCTTTTATAATTGTATACAAAAAGAAAAAATGACAGATAAAGAAAATTCGTGGGATAAGCTCCTGCAAATCAAAACCGTCGGGCGGGATGATACGAATTCGGACGAATACCGCTATCCGTACGAGCCCACGCCATACATTGTTCTCGAACGTCTGGCAAGCACCGAACTTTTCGGTAAGGATGACGTAGTTCTGGATTACGGTTGCGGAAAAGGCCGCGTCGGTTTCTTTCTCTCCTATCGGACAAAAGCAAAGACGATCGGAATTGAATACGACGAACGCATCTGCCAAAGCGCGCTTGAAAACCGTAAAACTGCCGTTTCGCGGGCAAAGGCAGACTTTGTACTGACGAGAGCCGAGGAATACGAAGTTCCGCACGAGGTCAACCGATGCTATTTCTTCAACCCATTTTCGGTGGAGATACTCCACAAGGTTATGGCTAGGATCATCGAATCCTGGTATGCCGATCCGCGGGAAATACTTTTGTTCTTTTACTATCCGTCGGATGAGTTCATGTGCTATCTGATGACCGTGGATGAGCTTGAATTTTACGATGAGATAGAATGCGGCGATCTCTTTGAAGGAAATGATTCGCGCGAGCGGATCATGGTTTTTGAGTTGCCTTGCTATGAAATTGAGGAGTACGAAAATGGATAAGCATAACACTTGCCGCGGATTTGCCATTGTGGCGTTGGTGATCATTATTGCCGTCATCGCCATTTTGGCATCGGTGTTTCTGTCTGGCTCCGGGGATATCGTTGATACTGACACGGAAGGTCTGAACGATTGTCAAACAACAGTTGAAGCCGACCGCCCTCACACCCATACCTATACTTCCGCCGTCACAGAGCCCACCTGTACAGAACAAGGCTACACTACCCATGTCTGCGCCTGCGGAGACAGTTATATCGACAGCTATGTGGATATCGCAGGAGAGCACAGATATACCGCCGGTGTATGTATTTGGTGCGGCAGAAACGAACTGGGCACTGACTGGCTCGTCCCCGATTTTGCTGAGGGCGACTACACCGTGGTTGTGATCCCTGACACCCAGGAGATGGTTGACAAATGGCCGGAAACTTATTACGGTTTGATGCAATGGATCGCTGACCACAAGGACCCCCTGAATATTCAAGCTGTTATGCACATGGGCGATATGGTCAACGACACTAACGATACCCAATGGACTGTTTGCGAAGCAGGCACCGATATCCTGAATGCTTCCGGAATTCCTTGGATGCCTATGCGTGGCAATCACGATGATTCCGA
>JAGBYM010000099.1 GCA_017628755.1 Clostridia bacterium
ACCTCGGGCATCATGATGATCGGTGACGGTATGAGTGCAGTACATTTTGCAGCTGCAGTCGACACCGGCGTTATCCCCGAATTCGTTGCAGACAGACTTCCTTTCAAGGCTGAATGTACCACCGCTTCCTACTCCGTTATTCACAAAGGAAGTTCTTACACCGACTCCGCGGCATCCGCAACAGCTCTCTCGAGCGGATACAAAACCATTAACGGCTACTTAGGCGTTGACGAAAAGAAGAAGGAAAAGCAGAACATTCGTGAGCTTGCTCACGAATCGGGAGCAAAGACCGCTGTTGTTACCACAGATAAGATCACGGGCGCTACCCCCGGCGGATACCTCTGCCACTACCCCGACCGTGATGCTACCGCTCAGCTCCAGAAGCAGATCGATGCACTTATCAAGGAGGGCAAGGTCAATTACACCTACGGTGCAGGTCAGAACAACAAGGTAAGCCTTGTTCCCTACACCAAAGAGGCACTTTCTATAATCGCGGCAGACAACAGTCCCTTCTTTATGATGATCGAGGAGGCTTACATCGATAAGAACTCCCATAACAACGACCTTGCAAAGACCACCGCAAGCGTTAAGAACTATGACCAGGTTATCGCATACTGCATCGCTTACACCATGGTACGCGGCGACGTTATGCTCGTTATCACCGCTGACCACGACTGCGGTAACCTTTCCAAGAAGGCAAACGGCGATTACGTTTACAACTCCGATAACCACACCAATAAGAACGTTCCCGTATTCGCACTCGGCGACGGCGCTGCAGAGCTTCTGAACAAGAACGTTATCGACAACACCGATATTCCCAAGGCATTTGCTAAGATCTTCGGTAAGGATAACTTTGGATCGTAAAGCCGGTTTCTAGTTTCTAGTTGCTAGTTGAAGGAAGATTTTCTTGCCGATGGCTCGAAAATCGGATATTATGATAATTCAATTCGATGCTGATAATCTATTATTGGTATGACAATTTAATATCTAACTGAAAAATTCTCGGATATTAAGAAGTTTTGGCTTCAAAATATCCGAGAATGTTTTTATTTACTTGTTATTCTTGTACTTTACAAAATTATATCTATACGGTACAAAAATGTAAAATGGAATAATTTTTGCTTTAGCAAAAATTTACCTTCAACTAGAAACTAGAAACTAGCAACTAACCATTAATCTTATATCCAAAATACTCTCTCGCCGCGGCGGAGTAGAGTGCGATGGCGCGGCAGAGGGGATCTATATCTTCCTCTACACCGTCGGAAAGCTTATAGGCGCAGTATTCGGTTATGCTGTAAGAGAATACGTAATCATAAAGGACCTTGTTGCCGTCCTTCTGGTAAAGTCTGAAATAATAGGTATCTGCAAACTGCTTTGCGGAAATATCGTCAAGCGTGAAAGAGCCTTCCTCATCGGCAAGAGCATACGTTTCATTGCCTTTAACAAGGTAAGCGGAAATATCCTTGCCTTCCTTATCCGCCTTAGCTTTAAGGGCGCGATAGTCGCCTTCCGTCCATACAAGAAGAGAAAGATCCGAGCTTCCGATATCGCCCGCGGTATGAAGGCGGAGGGCGACGTTATCAAGCAAAACGAGCTGTGCGGATGTTACGTGTATAGTGGAATTGCAGTCAACAATCGGTGCGGCATTCGCCTTAACGAGAACGGTATTATCCGCAGAAAGACCGCGTTTATCTTCGGGAAGAACCGAATTTACGGGAGTCGCAGAATTATATTTAAAATATTCCTGCGCTTCGGTACCGTAATTGAGCATGGAAGAAAGCAGGTTATCAAAGACCTCACCGCTTCCGTAGCTTGCTCTTACATAATCAGCAGGAGAATAAGAAATTGATGCACTTCTGACCTCGCCGACCGCGCCGAGAGAGCTTGATCTGATGCAGATGCAAACAGTAAGTCTGTCACCCATCTTACGCGAGGGAATACCGTCGGTAGTAAACGTATAAACGCCATCCTTTACAGAGTCGGGCGAATATTCGCTGACGTTTCCGGCTGCATCGGTCGCGATCATGACAACCTTAGCATCCTTCATATCGGAAATATCCTCAATCCAAGATGTGAATCTCAAAGCAACATTATCGCCGAGCACAAGACTTGCGGAGGTGAAATACATCTCAACGGTGCGGGAAGTGTAAATATACTCTCCGCCGCTTACGGTCTCTCTTATGAGTCCGCTGTTTTTCAGCGCATCAACGCGCTTGGAAGCTCTTACGACACCGCCGCTAAGTATCAGGGAGTATTTTCCGGGATCAAGAGTATTGCTACCCAGCGATAGTGTGATACCCGCGCCAAGCTCGATATCCGAAGTCAGCTTGACCTCGCCGTGCGCTACCACGGTATATGTATATTTCGTATCTGTTGCCTCGGCAAGAGCCGCCGCAAGATTTTGTTTTTCTTCGCTTGAAACAAGAGTATTGCCTTGATATTTTTCAAGCACAACGACGGGCAGATCAGCGATCTTTTTGGTATATGACGGCAGACAGACCCAACCGTTCTTACCGTTATATTTGGTATATCCCCATTCGCCGTTTACCTGTGTAACGTATATTTGCGTGCCAACAGGCATTACGTCAAGCGTTGTATAGCCCGTTCCGGCACCGCTTCTGAGTCGCATACCCGACTCATACGTGATCTCGTAAATTCCGCAAGCAGAGCTGTTAGATCCCGAAGTTCCGCCGGTACTTCCGCCCATGGCTTCCGTCAGCGCCTCATCTTCAAACCAGATGAGTCCTTCGAGCGTGTATGCACTAGTTCTGCCGTAATATGAAACAAGCTGATCGATAGTGCATTTGATGGCGGAACCTTCTGCATAATATTTTCCACCCAGGGTAAGGTTGAAGCTGTCCGAGAAATAAACGTAACCGTCTATAATTCCGTGGATAAGGAATGAGTGACCGTACTTCTTACCCGCTGTGGTGCTTGTCCATTGGAATCCTACAAGAACGTCGGTAACGACATCGCCCTGCGATGCTATCTGCTCAAGCGTCTCCTTGAATGTTGCGTTCGTAGCGGGATAATTGTGAATCCTGCGGCCGCCACCGGTATAAGAGAGATCTTTATAGTTGTCATATTCATCGTTGCCGTTACCGCCGACGTATCTAGTATTGATACCGAGAAGCAACAGCTGAGTGTTTACGTAATGTGCGCAATAATTCTTAAATGTCGAATAACCCGTGTAGCGTTTTGCCCAGTTGTACGTATATTCTATTCTGTCGATGAGATCCGCGCCCGTGGGAATCTCTACGGCAGCATTTGTCGAGATCGGGATCATTGCCGTAAGCATGCAGATGCAAAGCATCAGCGAGATCAGACGGCATATGCGTTTTATGTATTTTGCAGGCACTTTTTGTTCCTCCGAGTAATATAAGCGAAAAAGAAAATTACATAGTTATTTTATCATCTTTTATCATAATTTGTCAATAGCCGACGCCAAAATTTACATATAAGTTTACAACACGAAAATAATTTTGGATGGGTTTTCCATAGCGGACATGCAAATATACGCGAAAAAGCGAATATGATAGACTATCATATTCATTAGAGGTAAGTAATGTTCAGTTTTCTGTCTGTACTTTCGCGTTTTCTGCACGTCATGCTCGGCATATCGACACCCAATAACTTCCCTCCGCCGCTCGAGAAAAAGGAGGAATACGAAGCCTTTCTCCGAGCTCGCGACGGTGATTCCACCGCACGGGAAAAGCTCATTGTACACAACCTCCGTCTAGTTTCTCATATCGTAAGAAAATACTATTCTGCGGCTAAAAATCAGGAAGACCTCGTTTCTCTCGGTACAATAGGTCTCGTAAAGGCTGTGGATTCCTTCGACCCTATACACGGCGCACGGTTTGCAACATACGCAGCAAAATGTATCCAGAATGAAATTCTGATGCATTTCCGTGCACAGAAAAAGCTCGCAAATGAGGTTTCACTCAACGAAGCCATCGACACAGACCGTGACGGAAATCCTCTCACGTACGAGGATATCATTTCGAGCGACGAAAATATGGCAGAGGAACTCGATCGGCGTCTACTCGCCGAAAAAGCACTTTCATTTGCCAATACTATCCTCACCCCACGCGAAAAACAAATACTATTTCTCCGTTACGGAATAGGGATCTCAAAGCCGCATACCCAAAAAGAAACCGCTGTTCGTCTCGGTATTTCGCGCTCCTACGTAAGCCGGCTGGAAAAGGCGGCTCTTGAAAAGCTAAAGAGTGCTCTCGGCAGTGAATAAAATATGATGAAGGATTTGTGAAAATTTTCATAAAGGTGTTGAATTTGCTATAAAAAGATGATATAATGGTAATCGGTATTTTATAACCGCACCTCCACAAAAAGAAAGGAAGAATTTCTGATGAAACTCAACATCCGTCTCATCGCTCTTCTGCTCTCCCTTATTATGGTTCTTGCTATCTTCGCATCTTGCGACACAGATTTCGGTAAGACCCCTGAAACCGAGCAGAACGCAGACAACACAACAGAACCCGTAAGTGATGAAACCGAGCCCCCTGCCTCCGCAGAGCGCACGGCATTTGACCTCATTGTAAGCGGCGAAGCTGCAGTAAAGATCATCCGTCCCGAAAACATGACCTCTGATGATCCCGCAGTTGCTTCGGCTGTAAAGATCCGTAACAAGATCGAAGACATCACCGGCGTTAAGATCACCATGGCTGATGACTTCAAGAAGTCAACCGAATCCTATGACGATACCACCGTCGAGATTCTTGTTGGTCCCACCAGACATCCTCAGGTAGCTGAAGCTATCAAGGACCTCAAGTACGGCGACTTCGCTGTCAAGGCTGTAGGCAACAAGATCGTAGTCTTCGGATTTACCGAAAGTGCTATGACCCATGCTGCAAACCAGTTTACCAAGATCCTCGGTGAATACTTTGACGAGAGCGCTGCCGAAGTAAACCTCACCGTTCCCGTTGAGGCTCTCAACGTAAGCGGCACACACTCAAGCTCCAAGGAGCTTTCGATCCTTCCCGTAGTTGACGGTGCAACCTTCTCCGCTACTTATCAGTCCAACCTCGCATGCGATGAGATCATCGTAAGCGACGTTACCGCAGAAGAATACAACGCATATATCACCAAGCTTGAAGGCGAGGGCTACACCAAGTACACAAGCAACGATATGAGCGGCAACCTCTTCACCACTCTCTACAATAAGGACTACACCCTCAACGTAGGCTTCTACAAGCCCTATGAGGAGTGCCGTATCATCATGGAGCCCTACGGAGAAGAAACTCTTCCTGTACGTGCTGAAGACAACAAGTATACCGCAGTTACCACCTCTCAGGTAACCATGATCGGTTGCGAGTACAAGGATAGCAAGGGCAGCTACGTAGGAAACGGTCTCACCCTCCTCTTCAGACTTGCAGACGGACGTTTCGTAATCGTTGACGGTTCTTTCAATAGAGCAGAAAACGCAAACACTCTCGCAAACATCATCGCCGAGCAGGCTAAGGACTACGCAACCGGCAAGAACATCAAGATCGCTGCTTGGTTCGTTTCCCACTCGCACGGTGACCACAACGGCGCTCTTAACGGTCAGACCTCTATCTTCAAGAGATTCACCGTTGAGCGCGTAATCGCAAACTTCATGACCGATGCTGAGCGTGAAAGATCCATGACCTCTTCCTACAGCGGCAACTGGTCAAGCGGTGAAGGCGGAGGCGACGACAGCACCAGAAACGCTGCTGCAGCTCTCGGCGCGGACTTCGTTGTTTGCCACGTTGGTCAGCAGTTCCACTTTGCAGACACCGTATTCGAAATTCTCTACACCGTTGAAAGCTACGGTCCTACCGTTGTTAACGCTCTTAACACCTCCACCATCCTCGTCCGTGCAATCACCACCGACGACAAGGGCAACTCCACCACCACTATGGTTATGGGTGACGTTACCGGACCCGCAATGGCTATCTGTAACAAGATGTACGGCAAAGATATGAGATCCCAGATCGTTCAGGTTGCTCACCACGGTTACACCACATGGGGTAACGACTCCGCAATGGCAACCGGTTACAAGCACATGGCTCCCGAGATCGTTCTCTGGCCTCAGGGCGCAAACGCATTCCCGAGCTACAAGGAGAAATCCTACAACAAGGTTCTTTGGGATGCTACCAACAAGAACTTCCAGCAGCTCTACGTTGCAGGTTGGGTAGGAAGCCAGTATATCGTTCCTCTGCCCTACAACCTCGACACTAACTCTATCATCTCTCTGCCTAAAACTCAGGGTTAATATCAACCAACAAATAAAGAGCAGATCCGCATGGATCTGCTCTTTATTTGTTGAATTTAATAATCTTGTTTAAATGCGTAAGTATAAACGAGCGCGGCAATTATTACGAGAAGGATGACCGCGATTATTATAAGTGCCATTATAACCGCCGAAGTTCCTTTCACGGGAGGAACAGAGACGTTAATACCCGACGTTCCCTCCTGAGATGACAACTCGTCCGATGTATCTGTGGGATCTTGCGTTTCGGGATCGGTCTGATCGGGAAGTAATTCACCGACAAGAATGAATCTTCCGATACGTTCCACAGTAAAACTGAAGGCTTCTGAAGAGGTTGCGGGCGTGTAGATTCCGTAATCGGTATCAAATATCATAAATGACTGATATTCGCCGTACGGAAGCTCGTAATTAACGGTATAAGTAATATCGCCCTTGGGCAGAAATCTCTCGCCGAGTACATTGGTAAATCCGAAATCAAACACATCAAGAATACGGTACTTCTCTCTTTCGGATTCGGGAATGAGCAGTGCAATTTCTTCTGCGGTAAGTTTATCGGTGACCTTTTCAGCTCCGAACTGCGAAGAATAGGGGAAATAAGATGCTGATGAGTTAAGCTGAGCAGAGAAATCACCAACCGAGAGAATCTTTTCAAGCTTGGGGACAGTTCGCGTTTCAACAAAAGAGCAAACGGTGCATGCCCTTTCCTCTTTTCCTTCCTGCTCTCCGGTGGGCTCGAGAGTCATCTGCCACAAACCGAAGCTGTGTCCGAGCGGATCAATTGTAAGAACGGTAACCTCATCGGAACAGACAGTACAGAAACTCTTCGAAGTACCGTTTTCGGTACATGTGGGAGAAAGAATGATGTTCATTTCCCCTTCTGTATGTCCGAGCGGAAAAATATCGCTGACTGTAACAACACCGCCGCAGATCATACAATAAGTTGAAGTCGCGCCGGCTTCGGTACACGTGGGAGCCTTTGTCTGGACGGGCATACTCTCCGCACCGTGTCCGGTTGCGGGAACAGAACGCCTTGATACAGTCTCAAAGCATACGGTACAGGTTGTGGTTTCTTCGCCGGGCTCGGTACATGTGGGAGCCTTAGTGCGGGTAAATTCTGTTTCTTTATGTACGTGAGAGGATGCTACAACGACCTCAACTTCGAAATTAAGCTGGTAGCCGCCGTAATGAAGAGTTACGGTCTTCTTACCGATCGTATCGGTATCAAATCCGGTGTACAGAATATTGTCCGTAACTGTCTCGGATTTGCCGTTATTATAAGTTACCTGAATAGCAATGCCGGTCGGGTCAAAAGCCTCGCGCTCGGCGTATACGGTCTTTTTCGGATATGACGAAAATTTGATATTCTTGATCTGAACGTCGGTAACAGTAACCTCAAATTCAGCTGTTTTGATAAAGTCTCTTTCGGTATAGATAACGGTTATCTTCTTTTTGCCCGCGGACTTGATATCTCCCTCGGCAAGAACCTTCGAGCTGACGTCTGTAACTACTCCGTTTTCATAAATTGCCGAAACCTTTATACCTGAAATATCGAGCACTTCACCGATGTAATAGGAAACCTTGTTAGGTACCTTATCTATCTTTATCATGAGAAGTGCGGGTTCAACGACGTTGATCTTATAGCTTGCGGTAAGGTCTTTGTATTTTACAGTAACAGTTTTTTCGCCGATGGTATTGGAGCTGAAGCCTGTGACAGTAAAGCCCGATTCGAGCAGTGCAGTCTTACCGTTGCTGTAAACAACAGATACCGCAAGTCCCTGTCTATCCTCTATATCTCCGACGTAATAAACAAGCTTGGAGGGGGTAACGATCTTGAGCGAATCCTCGGTGACGACCTCAACAGTAAAGGTTGCGGTGCAGGAGGTTTCGGGATATGTAACGGTAACGGTCTTTTTTCCAACCTTTTTGGAATCAAATCCCGAGCACCACTCGGTCTTTACAACGTCGGGAAGCTTCTGACCGCTCTCGTAAGTAAGCTCGAGTCTCGCACCCGAGACGTCAAGATCTTCTCCAACGAGATAGAGAGTTTTGATCGGATTAGACGAAATCTTAATTGAAGTAGGCTTCTGGTCGGTAGGGATAGGAACCCAGGGCAGATCGTTATCGGCATGTACTCCGATAACGAACATAAGAGTTAAAAGTAAGAGCGCGACCGCTCCCGCGAGTATTTTATATTTTCTGAAATTCATTTAAAATCCTTTCGGCAAACGCCTTGTCGAAAATTGCAAATAACAATAAAATTATATCATAAATATTAGATATTTGCAAGGCGTTTGCCGACCTCGGAAAAACTTTTACATCTTGTTAACGCTTGGGTTTGCTTCTGACACAAATTGCGGCAATAAGTCCGAACACAAGTGCCGCTGCCGTACCTCCCGCGGCGGCTGTAAGACTGCCCGTAAGCACACCGAGAAGTCCGCGTTCATCAACGGCTTTGCGCACTCCCTCGGCAATGAGATTGCCGAATCCCGTCAGCGGGACCGCAGCGCCGGCACCGCCGAAATCAGAAATAACCTTATATATTCCAAGTGCACCGAGAACCACTCCGCCAACAACGTATCCGACAAGGATTCGCGCGGGGGTGAGTCTGGTTCTGTCTATCAAAACCTGCGCAAGCGCGCAGAATCCGCCTCCGACAAGGAAGGCACGTACATAGGGTAAAGCTGCATCCATTTTGACACCTCATTTATATTTTGCCGCAGGAGATCTGAGTCTGAGCAGATGAGCGACGGCGGGAATTGCAAGCCCTTGCTTGAGACTTGACGGACTCATCATCGCACCTGTTCCGTAGAAAAGGATCTCGGATATCTCACCGCTTTTGAGTTTTGGGAAGAGATGAGAAGCAAGAACGACCGCTGAGCAACCGCAACCCGAACCGCCCGCGTGAACGTCCTGTGCCTCGGCATCATAGATCATCATACCGCAGTCAAAAAGTTTTTCGGACGCATCAACACCCGAAGCCGAAAGAATCTCACCGAGGATAGATACTCCCTCTTTTCCAAGATCTCCGCTGACGATCATATCGAAATCCGAAGGCGATGTTCCGCTCACCTCAAAGTAATTCAGCAAGGTATCCGCCGCCGCGGGTGCCATCGCCGCGCCCATATTTGCGGCATCGGTTATTCCCTTTTCAACCACAATTCCCGGAAAAGCCTCAATAACTTCTGCGAATACATTATCACGCTCTGCGTTTTCTGCATTCGACACAACAAAGGCTCCCGCGCCCGTTACCGTCCACTGCGCCGTGGGAGTGCGCTGTCCGCCATACTCAAGCGGATTCCGGTACTGTCTTTCAGCTGCGGCGTTATGCGATGAAGTAACCGCTGCCGCCATACGTGTAATACCTCTCGACGCAAACACCGATGCGAGCATCAGTCCTTCCGCGGCTGTCGAGCAAGCGCCGTAAAGTCCGAAATAGGGGATATCGTATTCGAGAAGTCCGTAGGCGGATGAAACGCATTGGTTGAGCAGATCGCCCGCGAAAAGCGCGTCGATGTCCGACGCTTTCGCACCGATGCGGCTTATAGCTGTAGCAAGCACCAACCTTTGCATCTCGGCTTCGCTTCTCTCAAAGGTTTTCTGACCGAAAGAATCGGTTGGATCGTGAAAGTCAAAGCAGGCTCCGAGCGGTCCTTCAAATTCCTTTCCCCCCACGGCACTCGCACACGATACGATCACGGCACCCGAAGTATCAATGATCTTTCTGTTTTTTTCCATATTTTGCTCCGTTTTTTTATAATTCAAGCTTTATTTTCTCCCTAAAGTATTGATTTATTCATAAGATTATGATAAAATTATCTTGGAGTATCTTGGAGGTAACCAATATGAGTACTTATACGATCAATAATGATATATTAAGCGTTACGCTTTCCGATATCGGCGGCGAACCGATTTCGGTCAAGAAAGACGGACACGAATACCTTTGGCACCGCGATCCCGCATACTGGAAATCGAGCGCGCCTCTGCTGTTCCCCACTGTCGGCAGACTCCGCGGGGGCGAATGGTCGCACGGCGGCAAGACCTACCAGATGGGGAACCACGGCTTTGCAAGACATCAGCAGATGAGCGCGGTTGCTATGTGCGATTTTGCCGAATTCAGCCTGAAGGATAACGAGGAAACAAGAGAATCCTATCCCTTCGCCTTCGCACTCCGCCGTCGCTTCAAGCTTGCCAAAAACGCTCTTATCGAGACGATAACCGTAACGAATACCGATGACTGCGATATCTTCTTCGGCATGGGACTCCATCCCGGATTTATGCTTCCCGAGGGTGCGGCTCGTCTTTCGGTCGATTGCTATGAGGAACCCAGACGTCAGCTTCTCTCCCCGAGATTCCTGATGGCAGACGAGTCCGAGCCGTACGTACTTCGCGACGGCAAATACATCGATCTTGACAACTCGCTCTTTGATGACGACGCGATCATCCTCTCGGGCGTCCGCGAGGTAACTCTCGAATCTCCCGATTCCGAAAGAAGCGTCAAGGTTTCTTTCCCCGACGCAAAATACGTGGGCTTCTGGCAGCCGATGCATACCGACGCGCCCTTCCTCTGCATTGAGCCCTGGCAGTCTCTTCCCGCATCCGATGCTCCCGACGGCAGCCCCGCCGACGAAATATCGGGTCGCAAAGGATTTATCAGACTCGAGCACGGTAAATCCTACAACTTCACTTGTACGTTTATTTTTAATTAAAAAATTATTTTAAAAAGGAGATTTGCAATGACTAAACGTATCATCGCACTCATCTGCGCGCTTCTCATGCTTATTCCCATGGTCGTATCCTGTGCAACCACAAACGATCCCGAAATAAGCGGCGACGGTGAGCAGACTCAGTCCCCCGGCGGAGATTCCGCCAACACAACCGTATCTGCTACAGAAGAAGTAACCACAGGCTATGTGGCTCCCGAGCTCAAGGATCTTGGCGGCTACGTATACCGCAACCTCGTTGCTATGAACTCTATGTGGTATCCTGTATTCTTCTCTGAAAACGGCGAAGACGGAACCCTTCTTAACGACGCGCTCTACAGACGTGAGGCTTTCCTTGAGGAAAAGTACAACTGTGAAGTTGAATTCATCCTTGACTCGAATGCTCACACCACTCTTTCCAACCATATCGGTACAGGAACAGATCTCTGTGAGGCTGTATACCTTTCCGGTACAAACACTATGGCAGCTGCAAAGAGCGGTCTTGTCCTTGATATCAATACCCTTGAGGGTCTTGAGCTCGACAAGCCCTGGTGGGATCAGCGTATTCAGAAGGAATACCTCATCGGCAAGCATCTCTTCACTCTCGAAGGCGACGTAAGCATGCTCGATGAGCTTCGTTCGATCTGTGTCGTATTCAACAAGGATCTTTACACCAACTACAATTACACCACCACCTACGGTTCTCTTTACGATCTCGTTGAAAACGGTCAGTGGACACTCGAGACCATGCTTAAGATGATCGACGGTCTCACCAGCGACCCCACAAGCGAGACCGGAACATGGGGTATGCTCAGCGAAGTTTCTGCTCCCTACTATTTCTTCCTCGGTCTCGGTGAAAAGACTCTGACCAACGAAGGCGGTGAATTCACCGTTAATGTCGGCGCTGAAAGCGTTGCAAACGCTCTCCAGTACACCATGGAGCTCGTTAAGAACCCCGACGTTATGATCGTTAACAACGGCGTATGGTTCGGTGGCAACGACGTATGGACCAACGCTACCAACACCTTCAAGAGCGGCAACGTTCTCTTCAGATCCAATGCGCTCTCTTCCGTAAACGGTCTCCTTGACATGGCGGCAGACTACGGTATCCTTCCCGTACCGAACAGAGGTGACTCCACCGAATACTACTGCTACGTATCCGGCGGAAACCATTATCCTCTCTCCTTCCCCACCAACCTCAAGGACGTTGAAAATGCAATGATCATGACAGAGGCTACCGCTTACTTCTCCAGATTCACTCTTAACGAATCCAACGTAAGCCTTCGCGATGCATTCTACTATCAGCTTGCAGAATTCCGTCTTGCTCGTTCTCCCGAGGACGTCAGAATGCTTGACATCTTCTTTGATTCCAAGACCTTCGACGTTGACCAGACCGCAAAGATCACAGGTCTCGAGAGCAACATCTGGTCGCTTGCAAAGGCAGCAAACACCGAAGGTGTTGCTTCCGCTATCGCAACTACATCCAGAACCGCTGACAAGATGCTCAAGAACTTCTTAGCGGCTCTCGCTAAGTATTACGACTAAAATAGTTGCTAGTTATTAGTTGCTAGTTAAATGTAAAACACGGATATTTGAGCATCTGCTCAAATATCCGTGTTTTTATTCAATCTCGTTAACCCCGAGAATGTCACAAATTTCTTTCTTCGTCTGTCTGAAATGGGTCAAGCCGTAGAAGGTAAATTCGGTCTTCGGCTCAAAGCCTTTCGAGTTCGATTCATAAACCGTGTTCCCTTTAAAGCTGAAATGACCGCAGTTAAACAACTTTTCAAGCGCGTTTTGCTCAAAGCAAAGATTTTCGATCTCGGTGACGGTGTATTTTACCCGAACGCGTCTGCTTCTTCTGCTCATATTGTTGCTCGGCGCACTTTGATAATAAATAAATTCCATAAAATCCTTATCAATAGCGACCTTTCGGGTGTTTAAGAATGCAATACACAAAAAGATTATCAGCGGTAAACTCAGTCCTTCAATAGCATAAAAAGCGAACATTCCCGCATCGCCCTTTGCCTCTATTGCACCGATTATCACAAAGAAAAGCCAGAATACGCCGGCACATAAAATCACCGCCGGTCTCAATAATGACGCGATTCTGTTAAGTTTCAAAACTCTGCGTTCCATTTCCCACACCTCTTTTTTTATCATTATATCATACAGATACCAAAAAGTCAAGGGAGCCGATTTCGACTCCCTTGATTTTCATTTTGCATTTAGCATTTTGCCTTTTGCATTAATTAATTAATACATTCCTCCGCCTGCGTTCATAGCCGCATTTGCAGCAGCCACAGCAGCGGGATCTTCCTTCTGGTTAGCAACAACAGCC
>JAGBYM010000100.1 GCA_017628755.1 Clostridia bacterium
CCCTCGGATGCCTCCGACTCTGAGATCTTCGAAATTCTCAGCGAAAGCGGATACTCACGTTTCCCCGTATGCGGTGAGAGCATCAATGACGTCATAGGTATCCTTTACGCCAAGGACTACTACCTTGACCGTCTCTCAAATACTGAAAACAAACCTCTTGCCTCTCTTCTCCGCCCCGCACATTTTGTACCCGAGACCGTAAAATGCGATGTGCTTTTCCGCGATATGCAAGAAAGCCAATGCCATATTTCAGTCGTTGTTGACGAATTCGGCGCGGTAAGTGGTATTGTAACGCTCGAAGACCTCGTTGAGGAGATCATGGGCAATATCTATGACGAATATGACGAGGAAGAAAAGGAAGAGGAAGAAAAGGATATTACTCTTATTGAGGAAAACGTTTGGCGCGTTGCCGGATCTACCGAGCTTGATAAGCTTTCGGAAGTAATCGGATTCGAGCTTCCCGAAGACATTGAGTTCTCCACACTCGGCGGTATGATCTTGAACGAGCTTTCTGAGATTCCCGAGGACGGTGAAACCTCGATCGAAGTCGAGACCTGCGGTTTACATATAAAAGTCGAAAGGGTCGAAGACAGGCGTATTGAAAGCGCAATCGTTTCAAAGCTTCCCAACTCTGAGGAGAATAAGGATTAAAGTTGCTAGTTGAATGAAGCTTTTCGCAAAGCGAAAAGTAAATTAATATAAAGCACTCGGAATCGCCAAAGCGAAATTTCCGAGTGCTTTTATGTAGCTTTTAATTATTTAAGCTAAGCTTAATCTCATCAACACTGAACAAAAGTATAGAAATAATTTTTGAGCGCCGCGAGAAAATTTATACCTTTAACTAACAACCGGCAACTATTAATTATCATCCCAGATATTACTCTGCGAGCCGTCGTAGCGTTTTGCCTCACCGGGCTCGTTTAAGTAGGGCGAATACATCATTATCGCGGAATTCTGCACAAGCAATTCCTCGTCGATGAACTCGCCGTCGAGAGTGAATCTCTGTTTATAGAGCTCGTTATGGCGTGTGTAGCCTCCCCAGATCTCAAGGCGCATCTCGTGGTTGCGCTCAACGACCTCGTATTTCACCGAAGGCTCGTGTACTACTCTCCACTCGCCTACAAGATCGTCCTTTTCAACGGTCAGACAGAGTTGAAAGGTCTCACTCGTGTCGTTGCGGATCATCAGATCAACATGAGGGTAAAAACAGGTCGCGCCGCTTGCGAATGGTTGGGTGCGGTTGGCATCGGGAAAAACGTCGTAGCCGTGGCGGTGGCGTTCGATGACTGTAAGAGGCGTGTGCGCCGTCATCCAGAAAAGCATATTAGCAAGCTGGCAGAGTCCACCTCCGACACCGGGAGTGATCTTTCCGTTGCGCAGAATCATTCCGTCAAGGAAACCGCGGCGATATGTAGGCTTGCCGATGAGTCGCCAATAGCTGAATATCTCGCCCGGACGCAAAAGGAGACCGTCCATTCTCGCCACGGCGAGCTTCAGATTCGTGACCTTGTTTTCCTGCATCCACATCTCAAGATCCTTGAGTTTTCGGCGCATGGGCGTTCTGTGCGAAAAATAAACTACTGGAAGGCACTCTTCTTGGCGCTTCTTTGCGAACTTATGCTCCATCGTCAGCCATTTAAGACGTCGGCGCATACCGTAATAAGCGCATCCGAGTTTAAAACGAAGACGAGAGCGTTCGATCGGTTTTTCTGAACTTTTCATGGTCCTGTTTCCTTTCGCTTTTTCTTTATTATATCATATAATTTTCTGCTTTGCAAGTTTTTTATTTTTGTTTTTTCGGAAATATTACGATTGACTTAAGCCATAATATGTGATATAATTTGATTGAGAAACAAGAAAGGAGCGGCAGTTATGACGACAGTTTTTGACTATATCCGTTGGCGCGGGGATCTGAGCTTCGAGCAGTCTTCTCTTTGTGAGATCGACGCGCTGATCTTTTGTGAGCTTTCATACATTTTCTTTGACGGCATAGTACCAGAGAATATCGAAGACGGCACAATCACTCTCAAAGAAGCGGCGGAGACCTTTTTCGAACGCAACGCAGGCAAGGATATCATCACTCTCGGCGAGCTTGTTCCGCGCGAGATCGTCGATCTTTTGCGCCTTGCAGCGACTTCTGTGCGCTTCTCGGACGTTGAAATCGGCAATTTCGTCAACGTCATTGATGACGAGACGGTTGAGCAGTTTTCCGCCGTGTCCTTTTATCCCGATGACAGAATATTCGTCACCTACCGCGGCACAGACGACTCAATTGCCGGTTGGCGCGAGGATTTCAGAATGGCTTTCCTCACGCCCGTGCCAGCCCAGCGCCACGCTGAGGAATACCTTGCCAAATCCGCAGAGAATTTTGACGGCAGAATCGTCATCGGAGGGCACAGCAAGGGCGGCAATCTTGCACTTTGGGCGGCTCTTAATGCCTCGGATGAAATAGCTGAGCGCACCGACCAAATATACAATTTCGACGGTCCCGGATTCCTTGAAAATGTCTGGGAAAGCGAAAATTATACACGTATTGCGGACAAGATCACAACTGTCATTCCATCTGGTTCGGTTGTTGGTCTGCTCCTGAAATACGACGCAAACTACAAGGTCACAAAATCCACCGCAAAAAGCTATCTTCATCAGCACGACGCGCTGACATGGATAGTCGAAGGCAGAAATTTCGTCTGCGACGCCGACGTCCTTCCCGACGTCAAGCGCGCAAACGAGATGGTGGGAAAATGGATCTATGCCATGGATCCCGAAGACAGACGAAATTTTGTTGAAGGATTTTTCGATATTCTCTGCTCCACCAACGCCAAGACCGTCACAGAGCTCGCCGAAAACCGCACGGCGGTGCTGAAAGCCTTTTCGACAATCGACCCCGAAACAAAAGCCGCGCTTATGACGGGTGTTAAATTCTTCCTCGGCGAAGGCAAATCCTCTGTATCCGAGGCAATACGCTCGCTGTTCAGGAAAAAGTCGGAGGAAGAAGAGGAACCGGCCTCTCCTCCGAAAAAAGAAGAACCCCAAAAACAGGTGCGTAAAGTACCCGCTAAAAAATGCCGTCGCAAGAGAAAAGCGAAGATGCGGAAGCATATTAAAAAATAACCAAAAACACTCTCGGAAAAGCTTCATTTTCCGAGAGTGTTTTTAAATTGCGCGGGCGTCATACCCGTGTATTTTTTGTAAAGTCTGAAAAAATTAGAATAGTTCCCGAATCCCGCGGTGTAGCACGCCTCTGCGGCAGGTATACCGCGGCAGATCAGGTCGTTAACCAGACGGATACGGCGAAGAACGAGATAATCGTGCACGGTAACTCCGACCTGCTCGCGAAAAAGATGGCAGACGTGGTATTTGCTGTGATAGAATTTGTTTGCTACGTCGGAAAGCGAAATATCCTCGCAGTAGTGTGTGTTCAGAAATTGAAGTATTTCAAGAACGAGTTCGTTCTCTATACTCGGAGCTTCGTCGGTTTCCTCTCTTAGGTCGAGAGCTTCGTTTATAACCGATAAAAGCTCAATGGTCTTGCATCGAAGAAGGATCGGGTCCGTCCGTCCGCTTCCCGAAGCGTGGGCGAGTATATCCTTCATCAGCCGATCTCCGCCGATCTCGCGCAAGCGGTCTGCACGGATAATATTACCGATACCGCGCGGTCTTTCGTTAAATGCAGTAAAGATCTCCAATCCGTCCGAGCCGAATCCGTTAAGTATATTTTCGCTGACGTGAAGTGATATGCGTTCAAAAACAGTATCGTCAGCAATCGTGCTTCTGTGAAGCTCGGACGGGCTGAGGATTATCATATCTCCCTCGCCGAACGTATAAAGACGACCTTCAATTCTTATTTCTCCGTGTCCTCGCAGAAAAAGAAGCAGGTTGAGTGTGGTATCGTAATGGAATTGCGACATCAGCGCGTAATCCTCCGCGCGGCCTATTGTATGATGCACACGGCAGGCGGGATCGCCGTCATAACACAGCCTTAAAAAGTTTTCCTGCATAACGAACTCCTATAAAATATACTTACAGCAATATTATACAACAAATCAACAAAATTGGCAATAGCTTTTTCAAAATTGTTGAGATATAATTTAAACAACTAATATTTGAGAGGTACAAGCTATGAAAGAACTCTTGTATGACGTTGCGATAGTCGGCGCGGGTCCCGCGGGACTGGCGGCGGCAATATCCGCAAAGCAGAACGGCGCCGAGCGCGTCCTTCTTGTTGAGCGCGACATCCGCGCGGGCGGTATTCTTCAGCAATGTATTCACGCGGGCTTCGGTCTGCAGTATTTTGGCGAGGAGCTTACGGGTCCCGAATACGCCGAGCGTTTTGCCGATAAGGTTAAGGCAGAGGGCATCGACCTTCTGACCGAAACCACAGCACTTGAGATCCGCGAGAAGGTGCTCGTTTGCGTTAACACAAGCGGTGTGGTACATATTCACTTTGGCGCGCTGATCCTTGCTATGGGCTGCCGCGAGCGCACCCGTGCAAATCTCGTTATCCCCGGAAGCCGTCCTTCGGGCGTTTACACCGCGGGCACAGCGCAGAAGCTGATCAATATTTACGGACATAAGGTCGGTAAGGAAGTAGTTATCCTCGGAAGCGGTGACATCGGTATGATCATGGCACGCCGTCTCACCCTCGAGGGTGCGAAGGTCAAGGCTGTTGTCGAGCTTATGCCCTTCCTTGCAGGTCTGCAGAGAAACAAGGTTCAGTGCCTTGACGATTTCGGAATCCCGCTTCTTCTTTCCCACACCGTTGTCAATATCACGGGCGTTGACCGCGTTGAGAGCGTAACGGTTGCCCCTGTTGACGAAAACAAGCGTCCCATTCTTGATAAGGCCGAGGTTATTCCTTGCGATACTCTTCTCCTTTCGGTTGGACTTATCCCCGAAAACGAGCTCACCCTGACTTCGGGACTCTCTCTTTCGGGCATCACAAAGGGCGCATCGGTCAACCAGTTTATGCAGACCGAGGTTCCCTATATATTCGCTTGCGGAAACGTACTGCACGTCAACGACCTCGTTGACAACGTCAGCCGCGAGAGTGAGCAGGCGGGCAAATACGCCGCTAAATATGCGGCAGGTGCTCTTGCCGCGGGCGAAAGCATCAAGGTTGAAGCCGGCGAAGGTATAAGATACGTATGTCCGCAGAGCATTGATGCTTCCGCAGACGAAGACGTAAATCTCTTCTTCCGTACTATCGTACCCGGACGCGACACCACTCTCATCGCAACCGCGGGCGGCGAAGTTCTTGCGCGCAAGAAGCTCACAGCAACCACGCCCGGCGCGATGGAAAAGCTCACAATTTCCAAGGATAAACTCGCAACACTCGGCGGTGCTGTCACCGTCAGCGCAACTCATGGGGAGGTACTCGCATGAAAAAGACAATAATCTGTACTGTATGCCCCAACGGCTGTGAGGTCGTTGCGGAATATACCTCAAAAGACGACGTAAAGCTCAGCGGTAACCGTTGCAAGCGCGGTATTGAGTACTGTATCAACGAATGCTTTGATCCCAAGCGTACCTTCACCTCTTCGGTTGCAATCAAGGGCGCGGCACGCCGCAGAATGCCGGTTCGTACCACCGCCCCCATCCCGAAGGCACAGCTTTTCGCTTGCGCGGAGACTCTGCGCGGAGTAACTCTTGAGGCTCCCGTTGCCTGCGGACAGGTCGTTATTCCTAATGTTCTCGGAAGCGGCGCCGATCTCGTGGCTTGTATGAGTCTTGACAAAAAGGAGGACTAAACGATGATTAAAACAGACGTACTTATTATCGGAGCGGGCGCGGTCGGCGTAGCGTTGGCACGTGAGCTTTCAAAATACAAGATCAAGGTCACAGTTTGCGATAAAAACGACGACGTAGGCGGTGACGCATCCAAGTCTAACAGCGGTCTGACCTCCACAAGTGCAACAATGCCCGTCGGCACACTTGAATGCAAGATCAGAACGATCTCGCACAGCATGGTAGACAACATCTGCCGCGACCTCGATATCCCGATCATTCATTGCGGAAGCATTGCTCCCGTTCTCTACCCCGAACAGATGGAAAACGTACCCGGACTTCTCGCAAGAGCTTTCCAGAACGGCGTTTACGATTATGAATTTCTTCCCAAAGAGGATATTCTCGAGATGGAGCCCACGCTCAATCCCAATATCCTCGGCGGTATCTACAGCCCCCGCGACAGCCAGATAAACCAGTTCCTCGTTGTAGTTGCAGAGGCTGAAAACGCAGCCGAAAACGGCGTTGAATTCCTTCTTGACTGCAAGGTTGAGGACATCTGCGTTTCGAACGGCAGAGTAGAAAAGGTCGTCACCTCCAAGGGCGAGATCGAGGCTAAATGGGTTGTAAACTGCGCAGGTCTCCATTGCGACGATATTGCAAAGATGGTTGACGAATGCGATTTCACGGTTCATCCCCGTAAGGGCGAGTTCTTCGTTTTCAGCCACAACACTCCCGTAAAGGTTTCGCATATCATTTCTTCCGTACCGTCCGCAAAGACACGCGGAGTACTCGTTATTCCCACGGTTGATAACAATATGATCGTCGGTCCGACCGCAGATGACGTTGAGGACAAGACCGACAGAATGACCACCCGCGAGGGACTTGAATCTGTCCGCACTCAGGCTCTGGCGATGGTTCCCGGACTTCGCTTCGAGGATACTATTGCGCAGTTTGTCGGTGCGCGTCCTGCACGCGAGCCCGAGGGCTACAATATCGTAGTATCGAAGAAGGCACTCGGCTACGTCGGTATTTCGGGTGTTCGTTCAACCGGACTTACCGCAAGCTTTGCGCTCGCTAAATACATCGCACACGAGATGCAGGAAGCGGGACTCATCCTTGAGAGAAAGGTCGGCTGGATCAGAAAGAGACGCGGAATCGTCCGCTTCGCTGACAAGAACGACGCCGAGAGAGACGCTCTCATCGCCGCAGATCCGCTTTACGGCAAGATCATCTGCCGTTGCGAGCAGGTAACAGAAAGCGAGATCCTTCAGGCGATCCGCCGTCCCGTCGGAGCAAAGACTCTTGATGCTGTCAAACGCCGTGTACGTGCGGGAATGGGAAGATGCCAGGGCGGCTTCTGCTCTCCCCTGATCATTGAGATCCTTGCGCGCGAGCTCGGAATTCCCGAAGAGGAAGTACGCAAGCGCGGTGCAAAAGCATTTATGCTTGCTGACGATAACGATTAATATAACAAAAAGCACATCCGCGCAGCGGATGTGCTTTTATGTTTAAATAATATCGATCTGACACATTTTCATCGTTGTCAGTGCCGCCAAGTGGCTTTCCGGCGTAACGCCTGCGCAAGCGTCGGCAACGACCTTGATGTCGATCTCGGGAAGTGATGCCTTGATCAGCATTGCATTGGAGACGACACAGATATCTGTGCAAAGTCCTACAAGTGTTACTTCAATATCCTCGTTTTCCGCGAGTTTAATTATATGATCGCAAAGCTCGGTCGAACCGAAAGTGGGCTTATCGATCATCAAACAGCCTTCAAGTGCGGGCGCGATTTCGGGATGAATTTCCCAACCCGCAGTATCCTTGATACAATGAGGAACGGGAAGATATTTCCCCTCTCGCGTCTGCATATAAGTTTCGGGATGCGTATCGCGCGTTGCGATTATATCCGATTTTTCGTATTTTGCGATCTCGCGGAGCACGTTCGGGATGATGGCAACCGCCTCCGCGCTTCCGAGTGCACCGTCAACGAAATCGGTCTGCATATCGATTACAAGCAAGATCTTTCTCATTTTACACCTCAGATAAACTTCAGAATATCTTCAACTGTCTCGGCAATATATTTTGCGCCTGCGGTCTCAAGCTCTTCTCTACCGCCGTAGCCGTAAAGAACGCCGATGCAGTCAAAGCCCTGCTCGCGCGCACCGTTGACGTCCTGATCGCGGTCGCCGACCATTATGCATTCGCTTACGTCAGTGACCCCGAAGTTTTCAAGGGCATACGCTATGACCTGTCCCTTCTTTGCGCGCGAATAGTCCATAGTTGCGCCCGCGGCGAGGTCAAAGTATTTTGTGAGATCGAAATAATCTAGTATCTGTTTGGCAAAGTGCTCGGGTTTTGAGGTAGCAAGAATCACCTTCTTGCCGCGCGCACGCACTTCTTCAAGCATTTCGGGAACACCGGGATAAACGAGATTTTCGAAAATTCCGCGGTCGCGGTAATATACGCGGTATTCCTCAATGGCTTCAAGCGCCTGCTCCTCGGAAAAGCCGAAATAAGTCATGAAAGACCATTTAAGAGGAGGACCGACAAAGCAATTGAGCGTGCTTTTGTCCTCGACCTCAATATTCCACTTTTTGAGCGCATATGCAACGGAATTGGTAATGCCAATCGCGGAATCGGTCAGCGTACCGTCGAGATCGAAGATAACGTATTTATAATCTTTTTTCATTTTCTTCTCCAAGGGATTTTTATTTATTATACCATACTTCCGAGTAAAAATCAATAATCCACTTGACTTTTCGGAGAAAATGTGGTAAACTATTAAAGCTGAAAATTTGCGGGTGTGTGCGGAAGCAATTCCACCAACCCGCTCATAATTCGCGGGTGTGTGCGGAAGCAATTCCACCAACCCGCTCATAATTCGCGGGTGTGGCGGAATTGGCAGTTTCGACGGCGAGCGCGCCCGGTGGGCGATGAAGCGAGCCCGAGAAAGTGTAGCAACAACG
>JAGBYM010000101.1 GCA_017628755.1 Clostridia bacterium
ATACTCTCGTATCAGCGGATTTTAAGTCCGCGGCGTCTGCCTGTTCCGCCACACCGGCTAAAACAGTGCACTCATAGTGCTTATATATTATATCATACTTTTTTTAAGCTGTCAATACCTTTTGGGAAAATTATTGGACTTTTCTTTCGACTTTTTCCGTGCAGATTGACAAAATTCCTTCAATATGTTATAATTAATTACATTTTTCGATATTTCGGAGGCTTCCATTGAAGAAACTTCTTGCACTCGTGATCAGTGCACTTTTGCTTATATCCTCGGTCGGATGTGGTGTTCAGGACACTCCCGATGCCGTTACCACCGAGGCCTACGTCTGTCCCGCAGGAACTCACACAGACGCCGATTCGGATAATTTTTGCGACACCTGCACGGTCTCTGTCACCGTGACCGTCGACTTTTTTGCGATAAACGACCTCCACGGCAAGCTGCTTGACGGCACCTCACAGCCCGGAGTTGACGAGCTGACTTCCTTTCTCAAATCGGCACGCAAGGAAAATCCGAACACTCTTTTCCTTTCGACGGGCGACATGTGGCAGGGCGCGTCCGAATCGAATCTGACCCACGGCAGGATCATGACCGACTGGATGAATTCGCTTTCCTTCACCTCAATGACCCTCGGCAACCACGAATTCGACTGGGGCGAGGAATTTATCGAAGCAAACGCGGAGCTCGCGGACTTCCCCTTCCTCGCGATCAACATCTACGACCGCGCCACAAACGAGCGCGTCGATTACTGCGAGCCATCCGTAACGGTCAGCTTCGGCGAGGCAACTATAGGTATTATAGGCGCGATCGGCGACTGTTATTCATCAATCTCGGGCGATAAGGTCGAAGATATTTATTTCAAAACAGGTGCCGAGCTCAATTCTCTCATCATCTCCGAGTCCGAACGCCTCCGCGCCGATGGAGCAGACTTCATCATCCTCTCGATCCACGACGGCTCTGCGGACGTTTCTCTTTCCAAAGAGCACGTTGACCTCGTTTTTGAGGGACACACCCACAAAAGCTACACCAAAGCCGACAAATACAGCGTCTACCATCTTCAGGGCGGCGGCGACAACGATGGCATCACGCACGCCGAAGCCGTCATCAATTTTGCGGGCGGCGACAGCATCGTCAAGACCGCGGAATATATTCCCGCGAATGTTTTCGACGACGCGCCCTCCGACCCGATCGTTTCCTCTCTTATGGAAAAATACGCCTCCGAGGTGGCCAAAGCCGATGAAATTCTGGGCAAAAACGAGGTCTTCCGCAACGGCGACTGGCTACGCGCGCTCGTCGCGCGCCTCTATTTTGAAGAAGGATTCGAAGCTTGGGGCAAGGAATACGACATCGTCCTCGGCGGCGGATTCATATCTGTCCGCGCGCCCTACAATCTCTCCTCGGGCGAGGTAAAATATTCGGATCTGCAATCGCTCTTCCCCTTTGACAACCGCCTTGACCTTTGTTCGATAAAGGGAAAAGACCTGAAATCAAAATTCATCAACACCTCAAACTCGAACTACTTCGTTTATTACGGCGAATACGGCAATTCCGTTCGCTACAGCATAGACGACAACGCCACCTATTACGTGATCGTCGACTCCTACACCTCATCCTACGCGCCCAACCGCCTGACCGTCATCGCTTCGCTTGCCGACGACCTGTTTGCCAGAGACTTGCTTGCGGAGTATATTAAAAACGGGGGACTGGAATAAAAGTGGAAAATGCAAAATGCAAAATGCAAAGTGCAAAATTGAGGTAAATTTTCTCGCCGTAGGCTCGAAAATTATTATACCGATAATGCTGTTTGTGCGTGATAACCGGTTGTACTGAATTAAACTGCAAAAACAATAGTCAAAAAAATTAATAAACAAAAAATCGAGATGTTTTGGAGTTTTATCTTCATTACATCTCGATTTTCTATTTACTTTTTAAGTTTTAAGCCTGACAAAGAATCATCAAGTCTGAACAAAATGACCGAGGTATGCTTTTCTCGCACCGCGAGAAAAGCTTCCATCATTTTGCATTTTGCATTTTGCACTCATTTCGCCCTTTACCCTAATCAAGTACAACCGATATCGGATCGGGTTCAAGCACAATTTCACCGTCCGTGCACTTGACAACGATATCGCTGATACCTCTGCAGAGGTTGCGGGCGTTTTCGATCTTTTCCCACATCTTGACCGTTCCGCGGTAATTCAGATCGGAGCGCGTTGAAATGCCCGAAAAGGCATCGTTGCCTATCCTTTCAAGTCCACTCCCCAAATATACCGTCTCGATCTTGCTACAGCTTGAAAAAGCACTGTATCCGATCTCGACCAAGCTATCCGGCAGGTCGATCGAGACAAGCTTACTGCACAAATTAAACGCTTGCGGACCAATATATTCAAGTCCCTCTTTGAATTCAAATGAGTTGAGGCTTGAGCAGCTGTAAAAGGCTCTCGTTTCTATAACTTTCGGCTCACCGCCGAGCGTGACGGATCGAAGCGCGCTACACATCGAAAAAGTATTCTCGCGGATAACGTCCACCTGTGATCCGATATATACCTGACTGAGCTTTGAGCATCCTTCAAACACAGACTCTCCGAGATATGTCACACTATCGGGAATATCTATTTTCGTAAGCGAACGGCAGAGTGCAAAAGCACTGTCTCCTATTGACGGCGTTTGTTCCTCAAAATATACCGCCGTAATATTCGCACATTCATAGAACGCGTAATTACCGATCGAAGCGGCGCCCTCAAATGTGATCTTTGAGAATCCCAAGCTGTGGGCGAAAGCATAGTCGCCGATATGAGTAACCGATTTCGGAATACTTGTCAGAGGAAGACCTTCAATACCGTAAAAGGCATAATCTCCGATCGAGGTAACGCTTCCATCGGTAGGGATCGTTGCGCCCACAGTACCCGCTATAAGCTTTTTCTCGGTTTTATCTATGATGCAGTTGTTTTTCACGGTCAGATATTTGCTGTTCCCCGGGATATGCAAGCCGTACACAAAGTTCATTCCAAAAAGGAAGAAAGCAATTCGGCGTGTATCGGGGTGGAGAGAGAAAGACGGCATAAACAACGAGGAGGAATACGAAGGATACAGAACAATATTGAAAAATCCGTTATCGATCTTAATCAAATATTCGTAAGGATTCTCGGAATTTCCGAGGTACCATCCGAAGTCCCAAAAATTAAAAAGAGAATCGGGGCAATCGGCAAATGCATCCAAACCGATATATTCAAGCGTATGGGGCAGAGATACGGAAGCAAGTGCCGTGCCAGAAAAAGCTTTATTTCCAATACTTTCAAGCGACTCACCAAGACCGACAGATTCAAGCGACTCACATCCCAAAAACGCATCGGCACCTATGGTCTTCACCGCTTCTCCGAGATCTGCCTTGCGGAGTTTATCACAGGAAGAAAAGGCGCTCTTTCCGATCTCCGTCACGCTGTCGGGAAGCGCAAGGTTTTCGAGTGATGCTGCGCTGTAAAAAGCCATTTCTCCTATCGTCTTCACAGAATTGCCGACGATAAGATCAGTCAGTCTGATCATTTTCGAAAACGCGCTGTCGCCTATCGTCTCAACGCCGTTTCCTATCACAAGTGTGTGCACGTTTGAGCACATCTCAAATGCCGCATCGCAAACGCTCACAACGCTGTCGGGAATAACTATCTTTTTAAAATTCTGCGCATTTATATTCTTGCACGCGCCCGCAGAGATCGCGCGCGTTTCTTCGTGAATGGCAGGGGAAGATATCGCCGTTTCCGTAAATTCGATAAGCGCGTGGTAGGGGTTTTCTTCGTTACCGAGGTATTTTGCGCCCTCATAGACGTTAAACTCAAGCTTACTGCTCTCCAGAAAAGCATCATAGCCGATATTAATGACGGAAGAGGGGATGCTTAGTTTTACAATATTATCGTTTTTGCTAAACGCACCTCGGGCAATCTCCTTGATCGGAATACCTTTATAAGACTTCGGGATAGTTACCTTCTCCGCCTCGCACTTACTCGCATCGGAAACGATATAAAAACTTTCGTCATCCGACAGCGTCAGCACGATGCCGTTCGGCATAGCCTCAATACCGCTGAGTGCCGGAGCGATCAAGCCAAACAGTTCTCCGAGATTGAAATCGGGATTCTCGCGCTCTGGAATATCCCAGTTGTCATGAAAGCATGACGAAAGAGGAAGCGTAATAAATAAAACAAGCAGCAGCGAAACTATCCTTTTCATTTTTCTGTCATCCTTTCATTTCAATATTTTTGATCGGTATAAATACCATCAATCAAACATACTCTCCTTCAAGGCAGGGTCGGGGTTGAGAATGATCTCGCCGTCGGCGCAGATCACCTTCATATCTTCTTTTCCTCTGATGAGATTATGGCTGTTTTCAATCTTTTTCCACATCTCTACCGTTCCGGCATATTTCACTTTGACATTAGTGTTTTGGAACGCATTATTACCAATATAGATCAGTCCGATATTAAGATTTGCCTCCAGTAACTTTTTACAGCAATTAAATGCCGAATCACCGATACTGACAAGACTTTTGGGCATATCAATATTCCACAAATTCTGACAAAGCTCAAAAGCATTATCACCTATATAAAGCAAACCTTCGGGGAGTGCGATACTTGTCAGTGAATTAAGCTGTCTGAACGCACCGTCGTCTATCTCCTTGAGGGTAGACGGGAGAACGACCTTGTAAACCTTATCGCATCCGTCGAAAACATATGGACCGAGTTTTGTCGCCCCCTCACCGATCGTGATGGTTGTGGCTTCAAAGCAATGTTGGAAGGCTCCCCAACCTATCTCCCTGACACTTCCGGGAATATAAATGTCCTTAATATCATTACTGCCGTTGAAAGCCTGCTTTCCGATACTTTCAAGCCCCTCGGGAAGATTCAATTCCGACAAATTGATTACGTAAGCAAAGGCTTCTTCTCCAATGGTTTTCAAATCCCGATTAAATTTCACAGAAACAAGCTCGGTGGAATAAAATGCCCGATCTCCGATACCGATAACTCCTTCCGGAACAGTCACTTCCTTGATCTTCCGATAGTAAAAAGCATCATCGGCAATATAAAGGATGCTTCCGTCGTTCGGAATGCTGCTTTGTGCGGCACCAAACACCAGGGTTTTCGACGCCTTATCAATAACGCAGTTGCCCTCAACGCGGAGATATTTTCCATTGCCATCCATAGTTACGGTTTCGGTGTTCTGAAGCTGATTATAATCTCGGTCATACGAGGGCTCTGCAATCAGACGGGTATCGGGATGGAGGAAAAGATCGCCGTCGTATTTTTCAGGAGTTCTGAGCAGGACTTCATAGTCGCTATCCGCAGAACCGAGATACCGCGCGCCTTTAAAGTAGTTGAATTTGAGCTTATCGCAATCATCAAAAGCCTGAGTGCTGATCGCCATCAGCGACTTTGGCATTTTCACCTCAATGAGGCTGTCACAGTTTTTGAATGCTCCGCTATCTATATATTCAACCGAATCGCCGAATACGATCTCGGTCAGCAGAGAGCAGCCGGAAAATGCAAAAATTTTTTTAAGATTATCGCCTATGACAAGCTTTCTGAACGTGCTTCCGCTGAAATTACCGCCTCCAAGCTCCAGAAGGCTGTCCGGAAGCTCAAGAACGTCAATGTGTACGTCTCTGAATGCATTGGAACCGATACGTTCAATGGACTCTCCGAGATCAAGTTCTTTTATGGGAATCATTATCCGAAAAGCTCTTTCGCCGATATCTATAACGCTGTCCGGAAGAATGACCGAATCGACCGCGGTATCGGAAAACGCCTGAACGCCAAGGCGTTGCACACCCTCTCCGAAATCAACCTGCTTCAGATTTGCACAGTCACAGAAAGCACATTCGCCGACGAAAACAAGGCTGTCGGGAAGAGTCACAGACATCAAACTGTTATTCTGAAAAAAAGCATAGTCCGCAATCAGACGCACGTTTTCATTGATATCAACCGCGCCGATATCGGCTTTTGTCGAAGATATCAAAAATGCATAGGGATTTTCCGCGTTGCCGAGATAATATGCGCCGCCGTATTCGTTATACTCGATATTAACGCAGTCCTCAAATGCCCAACGTTCTATCTTTTCAATACTATCGGGCAGAGTAACAGTCTTTATAGCGGAATTATCCTTGAACGCGACGGACGCGATCCTTTTGATCGGTACACCATTGTGGCTTGCGGGAATAACGATCTCGGAGGCTGTATAATTCTTTCCATCCGTGACAGAATAATAGCTTCCGTCATCCGAAAGTGTTAGCACAATATCGCCTGGAAGTGTGACATCTCTTTCATAAGATTCGGTAATCGATCCGGCAGTTGATTCGGGATCGTTTTTCTTCTGAATATCCCAACCGTCATGAAAGCATGACGAAAGCGGGAGCGTAAGCAGCAAAACAAGTATGAATGAAACTATTCTTTTCATTTCCGGCATCCTTTCAGTTATAGATATGTAAATTTAGTATATCATAACGAAAAAAAATTGTCAACATATTTTTATATAAGTATTAAAAAAAATCACAAATACTTGACAAAGCAATTTACATTTGTTATAATAGATGCATCAATAAATTTTATTGGAGGTAATCCTAACATGAAACGCATTATTGCAATTCTTCTCTGCCTTATGATGGTTCTCTCCTTCGTCGCTTGTGACAAGGGTTCCGATGCTCCCACCACCGAGGCTCCTGGTACTGATGCTCCTACCGAAGCTCCCGCAGGCACCGATGCTCCCACCGATGCTCCCGAGCAGACCGAGGCTCCCACTACCGATGCTCCCACCACCGAGGCTCCCGCTACCGAGCCCGAGACCACCGCAGCTCCCGTTGCAGATCCCATTGAGTTCAACGATCTTCCCGCTGACCAGCAGGCTGCTCTCAAGGCTGTAATGCCCGTAACCCTTCCCGACCTCTCCGGCTATGAGATCGTAACCCGCGCTATGTGCTTTGACCGCGGCGCAGACGACTACTACATCCAGGGTAACTCCTCCGGAAGCGCTCAGTACGTTGACGTAACCGGCGGCGCTGTATTCGGTCAGGCTATCAAGCTCGCTGCTATCGCAGACAGCGGCAGCGGACGTACCGAGATCGAGGTTCTTCCTCTCGGCGATATGGACATTTCCACCGCAAAGGGCGTAATGTTCTACGTTGACTTCTCCAACGTTCTTCCCGCAGAAGGCAAGGAGATGTGCGCATCCGTAACCATCAACACCAACTCCTACCGTGCAAAGGGCCCCAACAACGGTAACGGCGACAGCACCGCAGTTGCTTACTACTACGATGGCAACGCTTGGGTACAGACCACCAACATCAACGCTTGCCGTCAGCAGATCCCTGCTAACTTCGCAGGTTGGCTCTACATTCCTTCCTCTACCTTCTACGGCAGTGCAGAAGGCGCAGCTCTCGGCGAGACCTTCGGCGATATCTTCGTTATGAACATGCGTTGCTACACCGACGGTTACACCTACTCCGCAGATAACTACATTATCTTCGACGAGATCGTATTCGTTAAATAATTGATTCATAAAAACCGACTGACCTTCGGGTCAGTCGGTTTTTTAGTTATTAGTTGTTAGTTGCTAGTTGTTAGTTGGAGGTAGCTTTCCGCATGCGGAAATTTTGATTTACATTAAAAGATAATAATGTGTAATTTTCGAGCAGAGCGAGAAAATTTTCCTTCAACCGGCAACTAGCCACCGGTAACTAACAACTTTTTTCCCCTTTAGGATTGACTTTTCCCTTTATATATGATATAATTTTTTATTATAACATCAAAAAAGCAAACGGAGAAGTAAAAAATGCTTGATTTAAAGTTTGTCAGAGAAAATCCCGAGATCGTAAAGCAGAATATGCGCAATAAATTCCAGGACCACAAGATCGGTCTTGTTGACGAGGTTATCGCCCTCGACGCGGAAAACCGCCGCATCATCAGCGAGGCTAACGACCTCCGCGCCGAAAAGAACCGTCTCTCCAAGCAGATCGGTATGCTCATGGCACAGGGCAAGCGCGACGAAGCTAACGAAACCAAACAGAAGGTCGCTGAAAGCGCACAGAGACTTGCCGAGCTCGAAGCACTCGAGCCCGAGTTTGAGGAAAAGATCAAGAAGATCATGATGACCATCCCGAACATCATTGATCCCAGCGTTCCGATCGGTAAGGACGACAGCGAAAACGTTGAAGTACAGCGTTACGGCGAGCCCATCACCCCCGATTTTGAGATTCCCTATCACTCGGATATCTTCGAGCGCTTTGACGGTATCGACCTCGACGCAGCGCGACGAGTTGCCGGCAACGGTTTCTACTACCTCATGGGCGACATCGCACGCCTCCATTCCGCAGTTATCTCCTACGCGCGCGACTTCATGATCGACCGCGGCTTCACCTACTGCATTCCTCCCTTCATGATCCGCTCCGACGTTGTTACCGGAGTTATGTCCTTCGCTGAGATGGACGCTATGATGTACAAGATCGAGGGCGAGGATCTCTACCTCATCGGTACCTCCGAGCACTCCATGATCGGTAAGTTCATCGACACCATCAATCAGGAAGAGACTCTTCCCTACACTCTCACCAGCTACTCCCCCTGCTTCCGTAAGGAAAAGGGCGCGCACGGCATTGAGGAGAGAGGCGTTTACCGTATCCACCAGTTCGAAAAGCAGGAAATGATCGTTGTCTGCCGTCCCGAGGAGAGCCCCATGTGGTTCGAAAAGCTCTGGCAGAACACCGTTGACCTCTTCCGCTCGCTCGATATTCCCGTACGTACTCTCGAGTGCTGCTCGGGCGACCTCGCTGACCTCAAGGTCAAGTCCATCGACGTCGAGGCATGGTCCCCCAGACAGCAGAAGTACTTCGAGGTCGGCTCTTGCTCCAACCTCGGCGACGCTCAGGCACGCCGCCTCAAGATCCGCGTAAACTCGAAGGAAAAGGGCAAGTATTTTGCTCACACCCTCAACAACACCGTTGTTGCTCCCCCCAGAATGCTCATCGCCTTCTGCGAGAACAACCTCTGTGCAGACGGCTCGATCAACATCCCCGTAGCGCTCCGTCCCTACATGGGCGGCAAGGAAAAGATTTTCCCCAAGCACTGATAAAAAACGGCTGAGCCTTTTGGCTCAGCCGTTTTCACTAACTAAAGACAACAACAGCGAAAAGTTTTCGTCCACCTTTTTCAAAAGGTGGCGCCGTCAAGGGCGCG
>JAGBYM010000102.1 GCA_017628755.1 Clostridia bacterium
GACCGTGCCAAGCTCAACGTACGGTGCATACTCCACGTTTGTGCCGATGTACGCTGCCTTCTCGTCCATCTTTACGGCGTGTGTGATGCTATTCCTCAAACGACCGGTATCAACGGGAGCCGCTTTTTTTGCGTGCCCCTCTGCCGTCATTCCGATAGCGGTCAAGCCGTTTTTTATGGCTTTTTCAAGAGAGGAGAGAACTTCATCGGTGTTGTCGGTGATCTTTATGCTCATTTAATCCTCATATCTCCCGCACTTTTCGCAAATACGTTGTGCTTCGTCCCAATCATCCACCTTGTCTCCATCTAAAAGAATATCATTTGTTCCGATGTTGCAAAGTTCCCAACAATAGCCGACTTCTATTTCTTTGTTTAACAGATGACAAAAAATCTTTTTACTTATCGTTCCCAACGTATTTCACAACCTCCTCATACAAATTAATCCCGCCTGTGTCCAACGCTCCGGCTGTCCGTATCATTCCACTTGTATCTATGGCAACAAATCCAGATTCGGAATAAAAAGCGTATATTTCTCCGTTTTGTTGTCTCAATGCAAACTTGGATGTATCGATCATTCGTTGTGCCTCTTTAATGCTAATATTTCGATTTTTCATTTGCTTTTCGGCGTGTATATTAACATCAATTGCTGTTATGGGTTTCGGATAAACTACCATTCCCTTGGCGCGAATTTCTGAACTTTGTTTGAGCCGTTTTTTTGCTTTGTGTGCTTCATAGAATCGTCTATCACTCTCAGGACTGACGCCCTTATACCGATAATATCCGACCAAATCCTCATATTTTTCAACATCCCGATATTTAATCTCTTGAAATTCAGAGAAATTGCGAGGAGCTTCACCGCCAAGACGAGATTTGTAATTGTTGTATTGCTCCTTGTCTGCCTTTTTATTATACAACATTTTCTGCCGAATGTCAAACTCTTTAGGATCTTTTTCTATCAGATCCTGCACGGTTTCTCTGTCGGCATAGCCAAGCTTTTTGTTTACCTTTGCGCCGCCGATAGAGATCACCCTCGCCGCCAAGGTGCAGCGGCAGTTATAGACGTTTGAGGGGTGCGCGGACGGGTCGCCCGGGTACATAATATCCCCGAGCTCGCTCTTGAAGGGCTTGTCAACGTCCGCAAGCTGACCGTCAAGGAGCGCGTGAGCGTGGCGTGTGCGGTAATCGTTGGTCGCGATCCATTCACGTTGTAGCTTTATACCGTCCTTTTCCGCTCGTTCGTAGCTGTCCTGCCGTCCTTTGTTTTCGGCTCCCGTGACAATGGTACGAGCCGAGCGGATCGCCTGCGTCCTGTTCATTTCCTGCACGTTGTGAAGACGCTTGGCGATCTTGTCAACGCTTTCTCCGAGCAGTACGCCCTGAAGCATTTCGGAATTGATGTTTTTCATATTCCACGGTATATCTTTTGAAAGATCGAGCTTTTTGTACGGCAACAGACTTTTATCGTTGCCGGCGAGAGCTTTAACCGTGTTTGCATCTGTGAGGGTGAACGAATACCCCCCGACACCGTTGACGGACGACTCGAGCGCGTTATAATTCAGAGCATAGACCTCAGGTAGCTTGCCGTTGACGTAAGCCAGTGCGGTTTCGTTGACACGTGCGATCTGTTGCGCGCATTCTTCCTTCATTTCGGCGTAACGCCTGCCGTAAAGGAGCTTATTTTTACGCCACTTCTGATATTCGTCCTCGGAGAGCTTTCCCGCTTTTACAAGCTTGCGCTTCTTCTCGTCCAAAGCTCTGAAATTTGATACGTACTCCTGCGCCGCTTTGATAACGCCTTGCTCGGCTCTCGTATATATTTCCGTCAGCTCCTTTTCCATTTCGGCAAGGAGCTGATCGGTCTTTACGTGTGCGGAATCTGACATTGAATCAGTCCTGACTCAGCTCGTTTTTGTATGCCGAGGCGTAATGCGCCTTGATCGGACCGTATTTTCCGGGCGAGCCGATATTTACGACCTCGCCGCCGTGCCTAAATCCGAGCAGGGCGGGCGGAACGTGTGTCACGAGATCGGGAACGTTGCGGATCACCTTGAAGCGCTGTAAACGATTTTTGACGGCTTCGGGGACATTTCCCCAAATAACACGGGGAGAGCCGAATCCGTAGCCCGTGACCATTACCTTATCTCCGTGCAGATATTCCATATCTTCCGTAGCGAGCAGGGCAAGAGGACCGCCGTGGGAATATCCTACGCAGACGATATTTTTTATCTCGGGTTCGAGCAGGTTATCAACCGTTCGCTCGATCTCATCGCGCATAGCTTTCCAAACCTTAAGGAATCCTCTGTGGCAGAACCACTCGTCTTCCATTCGCTTGTACGGACGGGCAGGGAAATCAAAATTGTTTCGCCAATCCTCCGCGCCGTCGGAGCACTCAAAGAGCAGATACAGTGTGTCACCGTCAAGCTCTATCGCGTAATCTCCGCAATTTTCCGTGTGTATGTACGTTGCGTTCAGGCAACGTGTAAATAATTCAGATAGCATTTTTGCCTCCTTAGTCTTTATATTCAACTCCGTAAAGGTCAAACAGAGTTTTAACCTTATTGTCCTTGATGATCTGTTTCTGCTGACCGTGATTAAGGGAATCGTACACGGTCTGCAAAGCATTTTTTGTTTCAGCCTTGCACTTGGCTACGGCGTCATTCAATGTTGTTTTCTTCATCGAATGTCACCCCCAATTCTTCAAGTGCGTTTTGGTAATCGTGTGCGGTTGCTTCGTCCGTGTCAACAGAAGTGTCCACGGGCATATCCGTTTCCTCATACTCATACGGCGCACCTGCGACATCCACCGCTTCGGTATAAAGCTCATCTGTTCCAACCTTGTGGATGTAAACACCCTTGTCGGAATAGGAACGATAAAGCTCTACTCCATCGGAACGTGTTCTGTAAAATTCTTTAATTATCATATTAACCTCCTCATTTACACTCCCACAATTTTACTTGCGTAAGATGACCAATTCGTTGCGGATTTCCACGTACTCAAAAGAGCCGAAGGAACACGGAATTGGCAACTTGACGAAACAGAGTTAAATGCATTTGAATTTGAAAGTGTCGGTACGCTTGTATGCGATGAAAAATCAATGATTTGTAGTGCCGAACAACCATTAAACGCATAACTACCGATTGTACGTACAGAAGACGGTATCGTTACACTTTGAAGTTTTGAGCAATTTCTGAACCCATAGTTTGGGATTCCCGAAAGACCATTTGCAAGTGTAACACTTTCAAGGCTTGTACAATCTTGGAATGCGTATGTTCCGATGCTTGTTACAGAATCGAGTGCTATCGTTTTAAGTGAGGAACACTTATAAAATGCATACGAACCAATGCTTTTTATATTAGATGGAAATGTTACACTCGCAAGTTTATTACATTGGTAAAACATATTTGCTGATATTTCATCTGCTTTAGTAGATAGTATTGTTGCATTTGTAAGTCCTGTACAACCATAGAACGAATGCGTTCCCAAAACACTCACGTTTTCAGGAATTGTTATGCTTGTAAGTCTTGTGCAACCATAGAACGAATAGTTTTGAATTTGTAATAGAGTATCAGGAAACTCTACGCTCTGTAATGAGGTATAGTTATAAAAAGCGTACGTTCCGATACCCAATACACCCTGTAAATCGTTAGCCGTTATTCTTGTGGCTATTCTTGCAATCACCTCTACAGGAACACCACCTGAAGAACCGCCACCTGAAACATTCTGTTTCATTGTTCCTGTGATTTTTTCCCCGCTCTTGTCATAGGCGGTCACACCTTCGGCAAGTGTTTCTTTTGTTACTGTACTATCGGTGATGTCGATAAGCACTTCTTCACCGTTTTCTGTGTTTATGGTAACTTTATTTGCATTTGCCATAACTCATACCTTACCCGATTGTTACTGTTACACCGCCAGCCGAATTATCCTGCCTTGTAATCGGTATTCCTTTGACTTTAACACTTGAAAGGAAAGTATATCCTGAATCGGGCGTTATATTCTGATCTGCAAATGTAGGGGTTACCTCTTTTGACTGCGAAGATATATCATCCGCACCATAC
>JAGBYM010000103.1 GCA_017628755.1 Clostridia bacterium
CAGACGCTCACGATTTCGAGTCCATCGAGGCAGCTTTCGCCGCTGCTCGCGCTTGCAAGGGCAAGCCCTCGGTAATCATCGCCAACTCTGTAAAGGGTAAGGGCGTTTCCTTTATGGAAGATCAGGCAGGCTGTCACGGCGCGGCTCCCAACGACGAGCAGTATGAGATCGCCGTTGCAGAGATCAAGGCAAGTCTTTGATTAGGAGGTTAATGATTATGGCACAGAAAATTGCAACAAGAGAATCCTACGGTAACGCGCTTGCGGCTCTCGGTGAGAAGTACGATTTTGTCGTTCTCGACGCTGACCTTGCGGCTGCTACCAAGACCGGTATTTTCAAGAAGAAGTTCCCTGAAAGATTTTTCGACTGCGGTATCGCAGAGGGCAATATGATGACCGTTGCGGCAGGTATCGCGACCACCGGCAAGCCCGTTTTCGCATCCACCTTCGCAATGTTCGCGGCAGGACGTGCATTCGAGCAGGTTCGTAACTCGATCGCATATCCCCACCTTAACGTAAAGATCGGCGCAACTCACGCGGGTATTACCGTTGGTGAGGACGGCGCAACCCACCAGTGTCTCGAGGACCTCGGTGTTATGAGAACCATTCCCGGTATGGTAGTTCTCAATCCCGCTGATGACGTAGAGGCTCGCGCTTGCGTTGAGTGGGCACTTAATTACGTCGGTCCCGTTTACATCCGTTTCGGCAGACTTGCTGTTCCGGTAGTATTCGATGATGCTGATTACAAGTTCGAGTTTGGCAAGAACCTCACCGTCCGTGAGGGTACAGACGTTACCATCATGGCAACCGGTACCATGCTTTACATGGCTATCGAGGCTGCTGAGAAGCTCGCAGAGGAAGGCATTTCCGCTCGCGTTACCAACGTTCACACCATCAAGCCTATTGATAAGGACGACATCATCGAGGCGGCAAAGACCACCGGATGCATCGTTACCGCAGAAGAGCACAACATCCTCGGCGGTCTCGGATCGGCTGTCGCAGAGGTTGTTTGCGAGAACTGCCCCGTTCCCGTTCTCCGCGTAGGCGTTGAGGATAAGTTCGGTAAGTCGGGCAAGGTTCCCGCACTTCTCGAGGCTTACGGTCTCACCACAGAGAATATCGTTGCAAAGGCTAAGGCAGCTATTGCAGCGAAGAAGAACTGATAGAAAAAACGGCAAGCTTCGGCTTGCCGTTTTTTAGTGGACAGTGGTTAGTGGACAGTGGACAGAAAGACGCGAAAAGTGCGAAATTCTCTCGTTCACTTTTTATTTCAGGTTGATATTGAAAACCATACACACCTTATATCTACAAAAAATATAATGGATATAGGAGGTGAAAAATGGATTCAATAGTATTAATGGCGTTGTTGGCAACGCTTGGTACGTGGCTCGTGACGGCACTCGGCGCGGCGACGGTAGTGTTTTTCAAGACTCCGAATCCAAAGGTTCTCAATCTGATGCTCGGTTTTGCCTCGGGAGTTATGATCGCGGCGAGCTTCTGGTCGCTTTTGCAGCCCGCGATAGAAAGAGCAGAGGAGAGGCTTGCTGTTCCCGCAAGCTTCGTTGTGACGGCGGGATTCTTATGCGGAGCTGTGTTCATATGGATAAGCGACAAAGTCGTTACCTTTATGCGGAGAAAGGTTGACAACGGAGGAGGAAGCCCGAATAAAAAGTTCAGCAGAATTATGATGCTGATACTGTCGATCACGATTCATAATATCCCGGAGGGGCTTGCGGTCGGAGTTGCTTTCGGAGTACTCAAAAACGGAGCTCTAAGTACCGAAAGCCTGATGGGCGCGATCACGATCGCGATCGGGATCGGACTGCAGAATTTTCCCGAGGGCGCGGCGGTTTCTCTGCCGCTCAGAAGGGAAGGATTCTCGGCGAAAAAGAGCTTCCTCTACGGTCAGGCATCGGGGATGGTCGAGCCCGTGGCGGGAGTCCTCGGCGCACTTTTGGTAGTGTACGTTGAAACGATATTGCCATATGCGCTCGCATTTGCCGCGGGAGCAATGATATTGGTCGCGGTGCACGAGTTGATCCCCGAGTGTCAGAAAAATCAGGATACCGAGCCCTATTTCGCAACAATGGGAATCGTGATAGGATTTGCAACAATGATGCTGCTCGACGTTATGCTGGGGTGACGCAACCAAAGCGAAAAAGTTTTCGTCCACCTTTTTCAAAAGGTGGCGGTTTCTTAAGGCAGAGCCTTAAGTCGCGCTCCTCAGAGCGCGAAATTCCCCTACGCTTCAAACGGGCGGCGCCCCTGCCGACCGTTTGGAAGGAGTAAAACCTCCCTTTTATGTGGAGGTTTTCGCTCCTTCACCTCTTTAATGAATAATGAAATCGCTTCGCTAATGAATGATGAATAATAAATAAAAAATTCGCCCCAATCGGCAGATTTTTTACCTTATAACTTGACAACCGCCATAAAAAATGATAAAATAATATTTAATTATTTTCATAGGCAAAGGAAACAGAAAAAATGATGATCAACCGCGCACACAAGATGGATCATGTTCATTCGGATATCCGTGGGCCTCTTTACGTTGAATCTCAGAGAATGATCAAAGAGGGCATTGACGTCCTCAGACTTAATACGGGCAACCCCGCGACCTTCGGTTTCGGCCTTCCCGACAGTATCCGCGAGGCGATGCTCGGCGGACTTGACAATGCAGTTGCATACTGCGACCCCAAGGGTATGCCCGAGGCGCGCCAGGCTATCTACGAATACCACCTCTCGAAGGGTCTTTCCGGCATTTCGCCCGACGACATATATATCGGAAACGGCGTCAGTGAGCTCGTTACCATGGCGCTCAACGTCTTTCTCAATAGCGGCGACGAGCTTCTCATGCCCGCGCCCAGCTACTCGCTCTGGAGCAACTCAGCTTACCTTGCAGGCGGCAAACCCGTCTTTTATCGCTGTGACGAGGAAAACCATTGGTATCCCGACCTTGACGACCTCCGCTCCAAGATCAATTCGCGCACGCGCGGAATGGTCATTATCAACCCAAACAACCCCACGGGCGCAGTTTATCCCCGCGAGATTCTTGAAGAGATGGTAAAGATCGCGCGTGAGAACGACCTCGTTATCTTCTCGGACGAGATCTACGACCGCCTCCTTATGGACGGAGTAGAGCATATCTCGCCCGCGTCACTCGCTCCCGATCTTTTCACCGTAACCTTCAACGGACTTTCAAAGTCGCACGTAATCTGCGGTTTCCGTTGTGCTTGGATGATCTTCAGCGGCAGAAAGGACTGGGCGCAGGACTATATGGAGGGTATCTTCCAGCTTGCGGCAATGCGTCTTTGCTCGACCACGCTCCCTCAGCTCGCAATCCCCGCGGCTCTGAAGGACATGGAGAGCACAAAAGCAATGATGCGCCCGGGCGGCAGACTTTACGAGCAGAGCGCGGCAACCATGCGCGAGCTCTCTAAGATCGAGGGCATTTCCTGCGTCAAGAACAACGCGGCGTTCTACGTCTTCCCGAAGCTCGATATCAAGAAGTTCAATATCTCGTCGGATAAGAAGTTCGCATTCGATCTGCTTCATCAGAAGCATATTCTCATCGTCCCCGGAAGCGGATTCGACTGGACAACTCCCGACCACTTCCGAATCGTAATGCTCCCCGACGCGGAGAGAATGGCTCAGGCTATACGCGATATTGGGGATTTCTTGAAGGATTACAGGCAGTAAAAAGTGGACAGTGGTTAGTGGACAGTGGACAGAAAGTTGCAAGTTTGATCTGTAATTTTGTTTAGTGCGTTTATAATTTTGTAAGGCATAATAAAAGCAATAATTAAATAAGTAAATAGAAAACTCGGATATTTTGGAGCTAACTCCAAATATCCGAGTTTTTATTATCTGAATAATAAAGGAACGATAATGAAATTTAAATTATAATTCGCAACTTTCTGTCCACTGTCCACTAGCCACTGTCCACTATTCTCCCGTCCGTCGAAAAGCTTTGTATTATATTGTATATGAAATAAAAATTAATAATTATGTCAAAAATTTTCTGAAATGGGTTGACAAATGGGCGAATGGGTGGTAAAATAAAGCATCTTCAAAATCGTTCTCTGTCAACCTGCCGCTCGCAGATCATTTGATTTATCAACTTAGTTGCGAAACGGCCTCCCGCCGGCTGAGAATGTTAGTGCCACACATTCCGCCGTAAAAGAAATGATGGACAAATTTCTTGTCAACTCCCTTCTGACCGAAGAAGAAATTGCAGAACTTAAGGGAAGGGAGACTCCGGGGCATCCCTGGATCTTTGCAATCGTTGGCGATATTTCGATACTTTCGAACTATTGCCGAAGTGTGTTGCTTGTAAGCGACATTGAAGTCACAACGCATGAGTTCAATACTCATCACGCAGGAACTACCATCCGTATTGAGGATATCGTTAAGACGCATACCCGCCGTATGTACGGAAACGCAATGCTCTGTCTCGAACTTAAAAACGGTCTTGAAGAAAAAATATTCCGCTATACCTTTAGCGTAAACACGCTTTGCGAGGGTGCTTCCACCTTTATCAACTCGGTTGTCAATGGCGAGGATATCGGCGAGGCTACCGAATGCATGAAGGCTATCTACGAGAAACAGCTTTCCGTCTGCCCGAAGTGCGGACGTACTTTGTCGTCTCCCGGAGCGGAATGTCTCAACTGTGCAAGCAAGAAGAAACTGGTCAGCAAGCTCGGCAAGTATATCGTGCCCGAGTGGAAGAAGCTTGTGATCTCTGTTATCCTTTCGATTTCATCGACGGCTCTTGCGCTGCTCCCTCCGCTTCTTACAAGGTCGCTCGTTGACCAAATATTGCCGAACAATGATGCCGCGATGCTCATGCAGGTGGTCATCGCCCTGATATCTTTACAGATCGTAAGCCATATCATAAGTGGTACGCGCGGATACGTTTTGCGTCTTGTCGGCGACAGGATAGTGTCAAATCTTCGTAACGACGTTTACGAAAAAGCGCAATATCTGCCGATGCGATTCTATGATAAAACCTCGACGGGTGCGGTTATCAACCGTATCTCGGGCGACAGCTCAACTATTCAGTCCTTCATGCTTCGTATCACGCAGGAGGTTGTTGTTCAGTTTTTCAAGATGGTTGGCGTTGTTGTTGTCATGCTTTGCATGAATCCCAAGCTGACCCTGCTCTCTCTTGTTCCCGTTCCGCTTGTCGTTATCGGATCGAGAATCTTCGGCAAGAAGATCCGTCCCTTCTATCTCCGCATATGGAGAAGATGGACAGCCGTTTCGTCGATACTTACCGATACTATCCCCGGTATCCGTGTTGTAAAATCCTTCACAAATGAAAAGAATACCACCGCACGTTTCAAAGAAAAGAACGAGGAGTGGTATAAGACCGATACAAATGCGGCTAAGATACTCAATGCTTTCCCCGCAATCGTCGGTACCTTCATCGGTCTCGGTTCGGTAGTTATCTGGGCTTTTGGCGGCAATATGGTAATCGAGGCGCAGATGTCGGGTGTTGAAACCGGTCTCTCGGTTGGTGTGCTTGTCGCATTTATTTCCTACGCATCTATGTTCTACGAGCCCGTAAACTTCTTTGCAAACCTCAACGACTCCTTCCAGCACTTCTTGGCATCTGCTGAAAGAATCCTCGATATCCTTGACGCCGAGCCCGAGCACAACTTCGGCGAAGGCAAGAATATGACCGAATTCAAGGGCAAGATCGAGTTCAAGAACGTAAACTTCTCCTTCGACCGCACAAAGAAGACGCTTAAGAATATCAATCTTCTGATCGAGCCCGGTGATATCGTCGGTATCGTCGGTACTACGGGTTCGGGTAAATCCACGCTTATCAACCTCTTGCTCCGTTATTACGATCATTATGACGGACAGATCCTCGTTGACGATATCGACATCCGCGATATAGATATGTCGCATTTCCGCGGACAGATCGGTTTCGTTCAGCAGGAGCCTCTGATGTTCCACGACACAATCTTCAACAATATCGCATACGGCTGTCCCGACTGCCCCGTTGAGAAGGTTCTCGAAGCCGCGGATATCGCAAACGCGCATGAATTCATCGTGCGTCAGCCCGACGGTTACGATGCAGTTCTCGGTGAGCGAGGCGTAGGTCTTTCGGGCGGTGAGCGCCAGAGAGTTTCTATCGCACGCGCGATGCTGAAGAATCCCTCGATCCTCGTATTCGACGAAGCAACCGCTTCTGTTGACTCCGAGACCGAACACCTGATCCAGGAGGCTATCGAACGCCTCATTGCGGGCAGAACGACCATCATGATCGCGCACAGACTTTCTACCCTTTCTAAGGCGAACAAGATCGTTGTTGTAGACAAGGGTGAGATCATCGAATGCGGCTCTCCCGACGAGCTTCTTGCGCTCAAGGGCAAGTATTACCGTCTCGTTGAGATCCAGTCGATGTCCGAAAAGGTCAAGGAAGCCAAGAAGGCTGACAACTTTGAATGAGGAGGGAAGGAAAATGGCACTTAAATATCTTGATAAGACCGCAAAGATCGAGATGACCGACGTTTATTGCGTTCAGCTTACGCTCGGCGACGGCACCGTTTATGAGAACGTTGAGCTCCGCCGTCTCTTCCCGATCTCGGATAAGTTCAACTATATTTCGCTTCTCGATAAGGACGAGCACGAGATCGCAATGATCCGCTCGCTCGACGATATTACCCCCGACAGCGCGGCGGCGATAAAGGCTTGCTTCTACGACTACTACCGCATCCCGAAGATCACAAAGATCACCGAGTGTGACGATAAGACCGGAATGCTCAAGATGACGGTTATAACCGACCACGGCGAGGCATCCTTCCGTATCCGCAACCGTCACAGCGACATGAAGACCTACTCCGGCGACAGAGTTATCATCCGCGACTCGAACGACAACCGTTACGAGATCGAGAATCTTAACAATCTCGACCGCAAGAGCTGGCTTCTCGTTGCAAGCTTCCTCTAAAATACAAATGGCAGATCATTGCGATCTGCCATTTGTTTTTCACTTAAGATTAATTACACGATTAACAAAGTCATCAATGTCAATCAATCCGTAGTAGTCAACGCGACCGTTCTCGCGGGTAACGCTGCACTTTGAGGTATCCATTATACTTATTAAAGTATCGTAATAATTGCTGAATTCGCCTTTGAGATTCCTTTCATCCTTTTCACCGTTGATATGTATTGAATGTACATACTGCAATAAATAGTATTCATTATCATAATTTATGCAATTAATCGTTACCAATTGATGATAGTATAGCGAAGTAGTGTGATATATTCTTTCCGCGCTCGATTTATTTAAGTAAATGAATTCTTCCTCAAAGACAACGTGAGTGTTTGTGTTAACGCCGTTTTTAAAGATCGGCTCATACATTTGAAAATGCTCGACTCTTGGAAGAATTGTTTGAGGGGATACTATGTCCCTTACAAGCAACGCTTTGTTGATCTGAAAAGCTACGATGAATTTTTTATCCTTGTGTACCTCTTTGATCTTGTCCGCGCTTTCAAATCTTACCCAAGTATATTCTTCGGAATTTCTGTATTTGAGAGGACCGTTTTCCGTGATTCCGTCGTAGTATCCGCACACAAAATAGAAATTATCCGGATCAAAATCAACGAGCAGGGGCTGATGTCCGTTTTTTATTTTATCAATTCTATCGGAAAGTGTCGAGGCTGCCAAATCGCATTCAACGTAAAGATCTTGCAAAAAATCTACCAATGTATTGATCAATTCGTCAGTCAGCGTGTCACTGTCTTCGATTGCAAAGCTCTGCTCATAGATATTATCCACGGAATTTTTACTGGTGCTTATCTCGTCGTAAATGCTTCCGGTGTCCGAAAAGCAACCGCAAAGAAAAGTCAGGAAAACTAAAATAATCAATAAACAGCTAAATCTTATTTTATTCATTATTGAACGATCCTCCTTTTAAGTGTATTTAAAACTGGGAATAAAACTTTTCTTCGATTGCCTTTGAGATCTCAAGCATATCTTCCTTTTTGACCTTAACTACCTGTCTGTCGTAGGTGACAAGACCGTTGGTTTCGTCCTCGACGTCGCTGACCTGAGTGTAGACGGCGGCGCAGAGACCGCGGTCGATCATCGGAATGACCTCGTCGAGGTAGAGGGATTTGAGTGCCTCGCCGAATTTATCTACGTCGGTAAAGAAACGGTAGCCGTAGGTGTTGTCAAGATTGAAGGAGTGTCCCTCGATCTTGCAGGAGTAGCCGCCAAATTCCGAAAGAACGAGAGGGCGGTCGGGGTTGTTTTTCAGATCGAGCTTCTTGAAATAGATATGCTCGCTCTGCACGTCGCTTTCCTTTTCTGTAAACCAACCCGAGGTTGCGTCCCAGATGCGGGAAGGGTCGAGTGTCTTGAGTCTGCGGTAGTTTTCGTCGGCGTCAAACTGCCCCCAACCTTCGTTGAAGATCGTGTAATAAACGACCGAGGGATGGTTATAGAGGAGTGCGACGGTCATTGCGCTGTCGGTTTCAAAGGTGGTTCGGCGGACGTCGCTTGCCTTATGCGTGATACCCTTGCGGAGACCCGCCGTAGGCAGGGCGGTGTCAATGAAGAAGCTATACTTGCCGCTGTTGACCATATCCTGGAATACGATCATACCGTATTTGTCGCAGTAGTAGTAGAAGAGCTCGGGCTCAATCTTGATGTGCTTGCGGAGCATATTGAAGCCGAGTTCCTTCATTTTGAGGATGTCGTAGCGATAGCCCTCGGGTGTCGCGGGGGTGTAGATGCCGTCGCTGTAATAGCCCTGATCGAGCAGACCGTGGAAGAAATAGGGCTTTTCATTGAGGGTTATATAGGATTTACCGCCGATCTTCGCCGTGCCGACCGTGCGGAGCGCGAAATAGGATTCGATTTTGTCTTCTCCCGATTCGAGCGTAAATTCGTAGAGATAGGGATCTTCGGGAGTCCAGAGATGCGGGTTATCAACCTTCAACTCAAATTCATTGCCATCGAAGCGGTATTGCTTGCCGCCGAGGGTGATGATTTTTTCATTTTCACCGCCCTTGACCTTGAACTTTACCGAATCGAGAGAGGGCGTCATTTTAATGCGTTTGATATAGTTTTCGGGAACGGCTTCGATCCAGACAGCCTGCCAGATTCCGCTGATGGGCGTGTACCACATACCGCCGCGCTTTCTCGACTGCTTGCCGTATGCAAGATCAGTATCAAGGTCATCGATGACGTCGACCTGAACCGTGTTTTCACCGTCTGTCAGATAGTCTGTAATATCGAACTCAACAGGCAGATATCCGCCTGCAAGAATGTCGAGATTGTGTTCGCCGATCTTGAGCATAAAGATCTGATCCACCGCGCCGAAATGGAGGATAATGCGCTTGCCCTTCATATCCTCGGGCAGAGTGAAATTTTTTGTGTATTTATAGACCTCGTATTTTTTCTTGTCTCGCTCGATGCCCGAAAGCCTTGATTCGGGCGGAAACGGCACCTTGATCTTGCCGAGGTCTATCTCCTCGCCGCTTATAACTTTAAGCTCCCACTCCCCACAAAGCGACATATAGGAATCTCGCTTCATCTGCGGGCGGGGATATTCGGTCCAGTCGCTTGAATTATCGTCCTCAAAGGGAGTTTTGAGCGACTTATTGAGCCTCGGTTTATTGAAGAATTTCGATGCGATAAGGAGAAGAATAGCGAGGATGATTATCGGAACGAGCGCGCCGAGGAAGATGTTTTCATTGGGAACGAAGGATTCGGTGCCGTCGTTGTTGACGATCTTTTCGGCATTTGCAAGGATCGATTTGCCGATAAAGGGACCGATTATACCGGGCAGGAGCACCTGTGAGAAGATGCGGATGCCCTGAAGTCTGCCCGCCTTATCCTCGGGGGTGAGATCGCGTATCTTCGCGCCGAATACAGCCATTCCCGAGAGGTAGCCGCACATCATAAGGAGCGAGCCGATGAAAACGGGGAGCTTTGCTTTGAAGATAAGGAGCAGAACGTAACCCGCCATGAGCCAAGCAAGCGAGAAGACGGATGAGAAGCCGAAGCCTTTTTTGTCGTAGACCTTGCCCCAGAATGCCGTTGCCACCGATGCGAGGATGATCGCGGGTGCCATGACGAGGACGTAATCCGCCATTCCGAGCGATACCTCATAATATATAATAAGGTAGGGCATAAATATCTGTATCGAGATGTTGAAGATCACGAACGCCGCAAGGTAGAAGTAAAACGCGGGATTTGCCTTGACCGTGGAGGGCATAAAGCCGTAAAATACGTTCTTTATATATCCCGTCTCGGAGGGCGCGGGGCATTTGTCTTCGATAGTAAATATACCGATGATACCGATCAGAAGCGTTGCTACACCGATGATGGCGAAGATCGTCACCCAGCTTTCGGCGAGGTTGAGATCGAACGCCATAAAGCCGCCGAAGACCGCGAGGATGGCAACGAGAGGCATCATCGAGTTGATACCCTCGGCAGAGCCGCGGTTGGTCGAGTCGGTAGAGTCGGTCAGCCACGCGTTATATGCCGCATCGTTTGCCGACGATCCGAAGAAGGTCATAAGGCAGTCGAGAACTATTGTCAGAGTGATTCCGATAGCTGCCGCGCTTGCCGCCGCTGGGAAGAGAGCCTCGATGAGGTCGAGCTTCAAAAGCGCAAAGGCGAAGATCGAGATTCCCCATAGGATGTAGCCGCCGCAGATGAAGACTTTTCGCTTGCCGATACGGTCGGAGAGTGCGCCGATAAATACCGTTGTCAGCGTTGCGGAAACCGCGCTTGCCGCAACCATCAGCGAGATATCCTCGGCTGAGGCGTTGAACATTTTGTAGATAAAGACGTTGAGGTACATATTCTCAACGACCCATGCGATCTGTCCCATTAGTCCGAAAAGGACAAGCGCGAGCCAGAAGCGTCCCGAGAGTTTGGTTTTCATTTGAAAAACTCCTTGAAATTTATTGGGTTTATTTTATCACAAAGCGTGCCTTTTGTCAATGATGATACCGAAAATCATTGACAATTGGTGATATTAGTGCTATAATTAAATAAAAATACCTTTACGGAGGCTTGTTATGGATTACGGTATTCAGCTTTACAGCATACGAGATCTTGCTAAAGAAAATTTTGAAGAAGCCGTCGCGGCGGCAGCGCGTATAGGATATTCATCTATAGAATTCGCGGGATTTTTCGGCAGAAGTGCCGAGGAAGTCAACCGCGCAATGGACACCGCGGGCATCCGCATCTGCGGCACTCACAGCGGATGGGGTGAGCTCGCGAATGATTACGAAAATACTCTCCGCTTCCATAAGGAGATCGGTAACAAGCATTACACGATTCCCGGCGCGGATCTTTCCACACCCGAAAAGCTCAAGGATTTCGTTGAATTTCTCAACTACATGACCCCGAAGCTTGAGGCAGAGGGTATTGAGCTTGCTTATCACAACCACTCGCGCGAGTTTATCACGAACGATTTCGGCGTGCGCACACATGACGTTCTCGCCGCCGAGACGAAGGTAAAGTTCGAGATCGACACCTATTGGGCTTTCGTTGCGGGCGAGGATCCCGTGGCGGTGCTTGAAAAATACGCGCACAGAATGTCACTCATTCATCTTAAGGACGGTACTCCCGAGGGTCGCGGCAAGTCGCTCGGTCTCGGTGAAGCTCCGCTTGCGGATGTTGTCAGCGCGGCAAAGAGACTCGGTCTTTATATGATCGTTGAGAGCGAGGGACAGGAGCCCGACGGACCCGCGGAGATCACGCGTTGCATTGATTGGCTCAAGATCAACGGGTAATGGAAAATATCAAGAAAAAACGCCGTAAGCCGATGAATACGGCTACGGTCATGGCACTCGGTTTCCTTGCGATCATTATGATCGGAACGCTTCTTCTTATGCTTCCGATATCGAGCGCATCGGGCGAGTTCACATCACCTATGACGGCATCGTTTACTGCGGTAAGCGCGACTTGCGTAACCGGTCTCGTTGTTGTTGAGAGCGGTGTTTACTGGAGCGCTTTCGGAAAATGCCTGATAATACTGCTGATCCAGATTGGCGGTCTTGGATTCATGACGATGGCGGTTTTGCTATCTGTCATCGTGCGCCGCAGTCTTTCTCCGCGTGACCGCGTTCTTGTTGCCGCTTCATACGGCATTACCGATTTTGGCGGAGTTAACCTTCTTGTTAAGCGAATTCTTCTCGGAACTCTTACGATTGAGGGTATGGGCGCTTTGCTTCTTTCGCTTAGATTTATACCCGATTACGGATTCGGCAAGGGACTGGCATACAGCGTTTTCCATTCAATATCTGCTTTCTGCAACGCGGGATTTGATATCCTCGGAAACGGTGACTCTGTCGGTGCGTATGCCAAGGATCCTGTCGTAAGCATTACTCTTATGCTTCTCGTTCTGCTCGGAGGCATCGGTTTTCCCGTATGGAACGAATTTATCGGTTATAAAAAAGGGCAGCGCTTTAGTGTCTATACGAAATTTGTGCTGATCCTCTCGCTGATATATGTTGTCGGAGGCGCGCTGATCGTTGCGCTTCTTGAATGGAACAATCCCGAAACCATCGGTGAGATGGGATTTGGCGAGAAGATACTCAATTCCTTCTTCCAATCGGTGACATGGAGAACGGCGGGCTTTACCGCTGTTGACAATGCCGCGCTCAATGAAGGAACCAAGCTTGCGGGACTCTTTGTGATGTTCTCGGGCGGTGCTTCGGCGTCTACCGCTGGTGGTGTCAAGATTGCGACGATAGGTATTATTATGCTTGCGGCATACACTGTTGCCGTGGGACGTAACGACATCAATTTCATGCGCAGAAGAATCCCCATGGAGGCTGTTATGCGCGCTTTGTCGCTCGTTGTCATTCAGCTGATTCTTACGGTAGTTGCGACTCTTATCTGCACAGCCGTATGCTCAAATATGGAGATCTCGGGTATCGACCTTCTTTATGAGGTTGTTTCCGCGGGCGCAACTGTCGGACTTACCGCGGGACTTACGCCGTCTCTTCCGATAGCGGCAAAGATAGTTTTGATGTTTATGATGTATTTCGGACGTGTCGGAATTCTGACCGTCACCTGCTCGCTTATGGGAAGGGGCTCGCAGACAAGCTCTGCTCTGACCTACCCCGATGCGAATATTTTGATAGGATAGGTGAAAAATGAAAAGCTTTTGCATAATTGGACTCGGAAAATTCGGCACCTCGCTTGCGCACGCGCTTGTCGCTGAAGGAAAGCAGGTTATGATCATTGATACCGATACCGAAAAGGTCACGATGATCGCCGACAGCGTAACCAACGCCGTTATAGGTGACGCGACGAATATGAATCTTCTCAAGGCTTCGGGCGTTGCAGACTATGACTGCGCCGTCGTCTGTATGACCGAAAACATCAGCGATATTATTCTCATCACCATCCAGCTCAAAGAGCTTGGGGTGAAGCACGTTATTGCCCGCGCGGTCAACGACGGACACAGAAAAGTGCTTGAACATATCGGTGCCGACGAGATCACGTACCCCGAGCACGATATGGGCGAGCGTCTCGCTTTCAGACTTTCGCATTCGTCGATCACGGATTTTGTGCAGTTCAAGGGATATAAGGTTGTTGAGATCGTTGTACCCGATGAGTGGGTCGGAAAAGACCTCATTACTCTGAATCTCCGCAAAGCTTACGGCGTGAATATCATTGCGGTAAGATATACTGACGGAAGAATTGACGTTTCTCCTTCGCCGACAAGAGAATTCAATGCGGGCGAGATCGTTTCGATCGTCGGCGATGACAGCGATATAGAAAAAATGACCGAGAAGGTCAAGTGATCTTCCCGATCATGGAACTTAGCAGACTGCGGTCACCCGCGGTCTGCTTTTTTTCTTTTTGCCGCAAAGACAGCCAGAGATCCCGCGCTTTTTTGAGATATCGGTAGACGCTTCTGTCATCGCAGTGAAGCTCGTCGGCAAGACGCCGCACGCGAAGAGTCAGCTCGTTTCTTCTGTAATAATGCGGATATAAATATATTTCCTTGACCGCGCGCAGAACAAGCGTCTCGCCCGAAATTTCGAGCAGACGCAGAGTATCGAACACCGCGATCATATCGAGCGCTGTGCGGTCGCCGCAAATTCCGCGTATGCGGCAGATTATTCCGAGTGCGGATTCTTCGCGGCAGAGCCCGAGCCTCGCATAAGTCCTGAATGCCCCCACCGCACGTTCATTTTGAATATCTTTTTTCATTTTAACTCCAATAGAACATCTGTTCTATAATTATACTACAAAAATGGGGAAATGTCAAGAGATAAGAAAAAAGTGGTCAGTAATTACTGACCACTTTTTCTGATTGTTTATTCTCTCGGCATCAAACTTCCGTCACCGAGTATCGGAAGATCCTTTTCGTGGATGAAGCAAAATACGTATGCGGGGTCTTTGTTCAGTATTTCTTTGGTGGGTGACTGAGAGAAGCTGTAAATGGTTGTACCGAAGGTGTTCGAGAAATAATCCGTCATGATGATTCTGTCCCAGTCGCTTGAATACTGCAGGAGTACTCTGGGATGGGATGGAAGATCGTTTTTGTATAACATCTTCGGAGACGACATTTCGTAATTGTCGAATTTAAGAAGGATCTCGTATTTCTGTACGAAGTCGGTTGAGAGTGAAACCGTGCGGTTTTTGATTCTGTCATCGAGGGAAGCAAGACGCGCAAGCTCCTTGCCCGCTGTAGTGTGTTTAACGAAGTCGCCGTCGTTAAGCTCTACGGCAGAGATTTCGGCTCTTACTTCTTCGGGAAGAAGCTCGAGGACTGCGAGATATGCAAAGTATGCGCCGCGGCTGTTGAGCGAATCTTCGGTATTGTTGTAAAGCTCGCCTTGATCTTTGGCAGCAATGAGCGCATCGGTAAGGTCAAGATAATTCGTTATTCCGCGTTTATCAAGATATCTTGTTGTGGATTTAAGGCGGGTGTCGTTGCTGATCTCGCCCATATATTCCGGCATTTTTTCCGAATATACGGTCTGGGAATTCGGAATTACGATGAAGAAGACTTCTGCTCCGTATTTCCTGTATGCTTTTGTCAGCTCGTTTATACCGTTATAATATGAGTCAAGCTCGCTGCCCTTCGGCTTATATTCGCCGAGATAGTCGGCGGCGTAGCTGTATTCGCTTTTGCTGTCAAAGGCAGGGAAAAGGAATTCGTCTTCGCCGAGGATCACGTCGGATGTCGGCAGACGTCCGAAAAGATAGTAGTCTATCATAATAACGTTATTCTGAACCTCTTTTGAGAGGTAGAAGGTGTCTGAAAAAGCAGAAAGGAAAATATTCGGGTGGTTTTCACCGTCAAAATATGAGTCAACAAGCTCCTCTGTTCCGAGATATGCCGAAACGCCGAAATTGACAAGGAAGGAGAGAAGTATTCCTATAAAGAGCACGATAGTTATGATCCCGAACGCGCGCGAGTGCTTTCCGCCCGGGATGATATTCTCGATGTGAGCTTCATCGCCTACGTTCAGCGGCGAGGTCTTGCATACGTTTTCTTCGGGTGCGAAAACGGGATCGTTCATTCGTGTTCTCCTTTCATTAAAAGATTATATCACGGAAGGGTTCCGTTGCGAGAGCGGGGTATTGAGGCAGGTAATAATAGATGCAGAGGACGAACATGATAAGGATGAAAAGAGACCATGTCCATCTGACAGCGGAAAGCTTGGCAAACGGGGACTGATGCTTTTTGAAAATTACGCCACAGAGCATCGGAAGCTGAACAAGGAAGATCAGCGAGAGCGCAAGCGGGAATTCCAGATTGAAGAAGGTTTGGCTGACCATATAGGATTGCATCGGCGCGGAAAATTTGAGATTTCCGAACAGAAGAGCAAGACTTCCGAGGTCGCGCGTTCTTATCAGCATCCAGAAAAGTGTGGTGAACAGCAGCGTTCCGAACCAGGAGATCGGGATGTACCATTTATGCTTCTTTATCCATTCGTCCGAGTCAAATAGTCCGTTGACTATTGCGGGAAGGAGAAGCACCGCGATTGCGGGAAGGACACTCAGTCCGATCTTGAACCACATAAGCAGGACGAGCGAGCATACGACCGAAACACCTGCGGTAAGCATTCTTTTTTTGATGCCGGAGCTTTTTTCTATAGAAACGAATTCACCGAGCGGCTTGCCGATATAGTCGTCAATCCAATCTGAAAGGCTGGAGAAGAAGTTACGTGCATAGACGAGGGGTGTGTAGCAGAGTATGCATGATCCGAAATCGGGGGCAAGAGGAATTCCGAGCATAGCGGATATTCCGCGTCCCATGTCCGAATAACCCGAAAATGCGAAATATACCGAAACAAGAAGCAGGACGGAGAGCATTATTCCTACGTCAAGTCCAAGAGGTTCGTCATTGTAGTTCAAAAGACTCTTTACTACCGAACTGTAATACTCGTCAAATATAGCGGCGATTGCAACACGCTTGATAAATCCGCGGGCAAACAGAATTACTCCCGAACCGACTCCGGCTGCAGAAAAATGCATGTTTTCGGGTTTGATGATTCTTTCGAAATCCTTGTATTTGATCACGGGGCCCGCGATCATAACGGGGAAATACGTTATATAGGTAAGAACGTCGATAAAACTTCTCGGCATCGGTGCGTCGCCGCGGCGGACGTCGTTGATACATGAGTAGGAAGCCAGCAGATAAAAGGAGGCTCCGATGGGAAGAAAGCGTCTCGCTGCTTCCTCGTCAGCCCATACGCCGAGATAGCGAAGTACTGCAAGTACACCGATAAGCACGACAGAGATGAAGATCATGACAGACGGTTTGCGTACGCTTGAAGCCGCAAAGGTTGCGCAGTAGGTGAATATCGCGCAGAGAAGCAGGAAGAGTATCGAAGCGGGGCTTCCGATATGTGCCAGAGTATAGAATGCTATGCTGAACAGGCATATCACCTGCGGACGGAATTTAGTCGGCGTCAGCGTATAAACGCCGAGCATTACGGGTAAAAAAAGCAGCAGAAAAACAGGTGACGTAAATAACATTTCTATCCCCTCCTTTTCTGCTTTTTTGTTTTTTCGATATATTATAACAATATAATATCATATTTGCATATCAAATGCAAGAGCTTGCGGATTTCGGTAAAAATTATGAATAAAAAAATATACAATTTGTCAAAAAAGCATTGACAAATGCGGGAAAATATAGTAAAATTAAACTACCTAAAAATGTAAGAAAGGAATACGTTTACAATGAAAAAAGCATTATCCGTAATTCTCTTTGCGGCAATGATCCTTTCCCTCTGCGCATTCAATATCGGCGCGGCTTGGGATGGCGCAACCGCATCCGCTTCTCTCGCAGGAGAGGGCACCCAGGACTCCCCCTATATCGTAGAAACCGCAGAAGACCTTGCTTTCCTTGCAAAGTCGGTTAACGAAGGTAACACCTATGAGGGCAAGTACATCGTTCAGACTGCCGATATCGACCTCGGCGGTAAGGAATGGACTCCTATCGGATTCCAGAAGATCAACGGCGCTGAGGTTGACGCTCCCTTCTCGGGCGTTTACAGCGGCCTTGGCCACAAGGTAACCGGTCTTTCTATCACGAAGACTCCCACCAACCACACAGGTCTTTTCGGATACGTAATGTCCGGAGAGGTTGAGGCTGGTATCGCAAACCTCACCGTTGAAGGTGCTATCACCCTTAACGGTATCTCCTCCTCCAACATCGGTATCGGCGGTCTTGTAGGCGCAGTTGCTAAGGACACCTCCTCTTTCAAGGCTTCCCTTGCAGTTATCAACTGCACCTCGAACGTTACTGTAACCATTACCGGCACTACCGGTGAACCCAGAGTCGGTGGCTTTGGTGGATTCGCTTTCAATGCAAAGATTGAAAACTGCGTAAACAACGGCAACGTACAATTCGATAGTAACAACCAGACCAGAACCGCAGGTCTTATCGGTCAGACCAACCGTACTCACTTTATCGGCTGTGTAAACAACGGTAACGTAACCGTTGATATGGGCACTGCAGGCAAGGCAGGCCGTGCAGCAGGTATCGCATCCGTTGTAACCCGCGGCGGTGTTGCAGGCGATGAAGCAACCGCAACTTACACCATCTTTGAGAACTGTATCAACAACGGTGCTATCTCCGGTAAGAATGGCAACAATATGTGGGTTGCAGGTATCGCTGCTGACTTCTACGTAAACGCTACCAACTGGCCCGGCAAGGACGCTAAGGTCAAGTTCATCAACTGTCTCAACACCGGTGCGATCAAGTCCGAAACCTCCAATACTGCAAACTACCCGCACGCCGGCGGTATCGCAGGTTACACCCAGAACGGCTACACAGACTTTGAGTTCATCGGTTGTGTAAACAACGCTGAGATCTCCAGTATCGGCGGTAAGGAAGTTCGTGCGGGCGGTATCGTAGGTTCCGTATACGCTGCTTCCGCAGAGTACAAGTTCGATAAGTGTATTGCTATCGGCGAGCTCAAGTCCTCTTGCTTCTCTCTTAAGAACAAGGCTGACGCTCTTGCAACCTCCACTGCAAACGCTGACGCTGCAACGATCATCGCGGCTGTTCAGGCTATCGAGGCTCTCATCAAGGATTCCACCGCGACTATCGCAGGCTTTGATCCTTCCAAGGGCGTTCCCGCTCCCGTAGTTCCCGAGACCACTGAACCCGCTCCCGAGACTACCGAGCCGGCTCCCGAAACCACCGAGCCCTCCCAGTCCGAGCCCACCGGTGACTCCTTCGTGATCTTCGCAGTTATCGCGGCTGTATCCCTTATCGGAGTAGCTGCAGTTGCTAAGAGAAGAGAAAATTAAGTAGTTAGTTATTAGCTGCTAGTCGCTAGTTAAAGGTAGAAATTTCCTCGCGATGCTCGGAAATTATTTCTATTGAAAATAATACCTAAATAAATTATCTCGGATATTTTGAAGGTTAAAAACACTTCAGAATATCCGAGATTTCTATATTAATATTCTTAACTATTTCTGTATAAAATTTAATTAGCACAGGACAAAATTATCTGTTTGTAATTTTCGCTTGCGAAAATTTTCCTTCAACTAGCGACTAATAAGTAGCAACTATCAACTAAAAAACTCCTCCGACCGCTTGCGAGTCGGAGGAGTTTTTCGTGGTATAAGCGGTGAGCTCAAGCTCTTCTCTGAGGTCGAGGCAGAATATTTCCATAATAGATTTACCGTCAGCAGTGTAGCTGCCAGACTTGAGTTCGATATTAAAGTATTCTTGCCTGTAATTGTACGAAGCTGTAGAGTTCTGTGATTGTCACGAGATGAATCTTTACGTAGTGATGTTTCCAAAGTCTTCACCTCTGTATGTTACCGTTTCAAAGTATAAAAGCCAATAACGAAAGGCTCCGATTTGCCCAAAAATCATACGACATTTTGCGTTAATTTAATTTACCTTTTGCAAGGATAAAACAAAATACGACAAAAATATAACGTAATTGTTATATAAACATCTAACTTAAACAATAGTCAAATAAAATGTATTAGAAAATTGTCGAATAAAAAAGATTAAAACGGGTATTGCAAATTTGCCGAAAATGTAGTATAATAATATATGTATAATTGTAACTATTTAAAAGGACACCGATATGGCAGTTAAAAAAACAGAAACGAAAACAAAAAAGACGGGGGATACCACGGCGGTCAAGAGAACTTCCGCCGTTCCAAAGGTTGTTTTGGATAAGCTTACGCACACAGATTCCTCGGCTTATAATAACGACAGTATAACCCTTCTCAAGGGTGCCGACAGAGTAAGAAAGCGCCCCAGCGTAATCTTCGGATCCGACAATATCGAGGGCTGTAAGCATTGTTTTTTTGAGATCCTTGCCAACGCGATCGATGAGGCGAACGCGGGATACGGCCGCGAGATCAGGGTAACGGCTTACCGCGATCACTCGATGAAGGTCGAGGATTTTGGACGCGGAGTTCCTCTCGGATTCAATGAAAAAGAGGGAAGATACAACTGGGAGCTTGTATTCTGTGAGCTCTTTGCGGGCGGTAAAATGGACAACAATACAGACGAGGCTGTTTACAAATCCTCACTCGGAACAAACGGTCTCGGCGCCTGCGCAACGCAGTATGCATCCTCCTTTATGAATGTTGATTCCTTTGACGGAAGATACGTAAGTTCGATCAGATTCCAGAAGGGCGAGCCCGTGACCGACCTTGAGGTATATGAGCTTTCTCCCTCCGACAGACGTACGGGAACCGTCATTCATTGGCTCCCCGACCTCGAGGTATTTACCGATATCAATATTCCTTTCGACTATTTCAAGGAAGTTCTTCACCGTCAGGCGGCTATCAACTACGGCGTAAGATTCCTTCTCGAGCTTGAAGGCGAGAACGGAAAGTTTGAGGAATTCGAATATTTCTATTCCGCAGAGGACGGTCTTCGTGAGTATCTCAACGAGCTCTGTGAGGGCAAGTCGCTGACCGAGCCCGTGGTATGGAAGTCGAAGACCAGAGGCAAGGACCGCGGCGACAGGCAGGAATATCCCCTTGAAGCCGACTATGTTTTCTGCTTTACTCAGGCAACGGGTATTCAGGAATACTACCATAACTCGAGCTATCTTGAGCATGGCGGTTCGCCCGATAAGGCGGTGCGCGCGGCGTTTGTCAGCGCGATCGATAAATACTTGCGCGACACGGGCAAGTACAACAAGACCGAGCAGAAATCGAAGATCACCTTTACCGATATTGCGGACAGCTTGGTGCTCGTCATCTCCAGCCATTCGACGGTTGCCTCTTACGAGAACCAGACCAAGAAGGCGATCACGAACTCCTTTATTCAGGAGTCGATGACAGAGGTGCTCAAGGAGAAACTTGCGACCTACTTTGTCGAAAAGCCTCTTGAGGCAGAGAAGATCGCAAATCAGGTGCTTCTCAACAAGCGCAGCCGTGAGAGCGCGGAGAGAAGCCGTATCGATATCAAGAAGAAGCTGACCGCGGCAATGGACGTTTCCTACCGCGTGGAGAAATTCGTCGGCTGCCGTTCGAAGGACCCCGAGGTCCGCGAGCTCTATATAGTTGAGGGTGATTCGGCGCTGACTTCCTGTAAGCTCGCGCGCGAAGCTGAATTCCAGGCGATCATTCCCGTCCGCGGTAAGACGCTCAACTGTATGAAGAGTGACTACAAGCAGATCTTCGCAAGTGAGATCATCGTTGACCTTCTCCGCGTTATCGGATGCGGCGTAGAGCTTGATTCCAAGGCGAAAAAGCATAGCGATATGAGCGAGTTCGATCTTTCCGCGCTCCGTTGGTCGAAGATCATAATCTGTACCGATGCCGACGAGGACGGCTTCCAGATCAGAACCCTGCTTCTGACAATGTTCTACCGTCTGCTCCCGACTCTGATCGAAAAGGGTAAAATCTTCATTGCGGAAACTCCCCTTTATGAGATCACAACGAAGGACGACACCTATTTCGCATACGACGAAAAGGAAAAGGCAGACATTCTCAAAAAGATCGGCGACAAGAAATACACGCTCCAGCGTTCGAAGGGACTTGGTGAGAACGAGGCACAGATGATGTCACGTACTACTATGAAGCCCGCGACCCGAAGACTTATTGCCGTCAAGCCCGCAGACGCGGCGGCAACCGAGGAGATATTTGACGTTCTTCTCGGAAACAACCTTGCGGGAAGAAAGACCTTTATCGCGGAACACGCGGGTGAATATATGAAAGACGTTGACGTCTGAGAAAGGAAATACAAATATGAAAAGATTTGTTTTAATGATTGCATTGGTGTTGGCACTCCTTATGCTGATGCCCACCTTTATCGCTTGCGATAAGGGATCCGATACTCCCGAAACTACAGAAGGTGCGCCTTCTTCCGAGCCCGAAGAGACCGAAGCACCCGCCGCGAACGGCATTAAGCTCACTGAGGGCGGCAAGGCTCTCTTTACCATCATCCGTCCCGACGAATGCACAACTTCGGTTTATAATCTTGCGAAAGATCTTGGCGCGGATCTCAAAAAGATCACAGGCATGGAGTTCAAGCAGGATACCGATTTCTTCGGTTGGAATACCGTCCGCGATCCCGAAAAATACGAGATCCTTGTCGGTCATACCAATTATGACGAGACTGCCGAGATTCTGGGTGATATCAAGTACTATGACTACGCTATCGCCATTCGCGGACACAAGATCATAATCGCCGCATATACTGAGGCGAGCCTCAAGAAGGCGTTGACCTATTTCCGCAACAATATGATCCCTCTTATTGCGCAGGATGCGGACGGAGATTTCGCGCTCGCTTTTGAGGATCAGATCTACAGAAATAAATACAACGTTGAGTCTCTTAAGCTTGACGGCAATCCGATCGAGAAGTACGTTGTCGTTTACGGCAAGGATACTCCTGCCGGCGCGACCCTTGCGCAGAGTATTGTTGACGTTATCGCAAGCGCAACCGGTATTTATCTTCCCATCGTAAATGATAAGGAAGCCGAGACCGAGTTTGAGATCCTTGCGGGTAAGACAAACCGCGCGGTAAGCTCAAATCTTGACGACCTTGCAAACCTCAGCTACAAGGTATCCCTCCAGTCGGGTAAGCTCGTTATTGACTGCCACAGCGCGGAGACAGGTGACGCGGCTGTACGTAAGCTCTACGCTTCAAAGATGTCCGGCGGCGGAAACATTGAGCTCACCTCGGGTGATCTTTGCGAGGGCACCCTCCTGATCGAGTCCGTAATGCCGATGACCGCGGGAAGCGACCTTCGTATCATTACTTATAACGTGCTCACAGAAAAGTGGGGCGGCACCGAGACCTCCGCGAGAGCAGAGTATTTCGGCGCGTTCCTTGACGTATACAAGCCCGACATCGTCGGTGTTCAGGAAGTATGCGACAAGTGGAGAAAGTATATGCCCGAGCGTATTGGCAACTACAAGCTGATCGGTACCACCCGTAAGGACGGCGGGCAGAGCTATTCCGCTATCGTTTACGATTCTTCCAAGTACGAGGTACTTGCTCAGGGCGTTGAGACCTATTCCTACCACGCAAGCGCAGAGTGCCGTAATATGTCCTGGGCGATCTTTATGGATACCGCAAAGGGCGTAAAGTTTGCCTTCATCTCGACCCACTGGGATTTCGGTGAAGAGGCTGAAAAGCAGCAGATGCGTAAGGTTCAGGCTGAGGAAATGTCAAAGAAGATCGCTGATCTCAAGGCTGAGTACAACTGCCCCGTTATCATTACCGGTGACTTTAACTGTAATACCAATTCCGATTCCTATCAGTACTTTATGAGTATGAACGGAATGGTCAACGCGCTTACAAGTTCCGAGCATTACTACAATGCAAAGGGTACGACCTCTATAGACCTTATCATGATCACAAACGGCGACGGCGTTTTCAAGGGCTACAGAAAGCTTATTGACAACGGTATCGCACAGATCTCCGACCACCCCGCAAACCTTGCTGATATCGACCTTATTCCTTAAGGAGAACTCATGAGCCAAGAAAAAAGACAGCCTAACGTACTCTTCATTATGGCGGACCAGTTCCGCGGCGACTATATGAGCTGTGTCGGCGGTCCCGCAAGGACTCCGAGTCTCGACGCCATCGCAAAGGAAGGTGTTGTGTTCACACAGTGCTCCACCTGTGCGCCCCTCTGCGTTCCCGCCAGAATCGCGCTTTTCAGCGGTAAATACGCGCATACAACGGGCGCTTGGGATAACGAAAAATTCATTCTTTCGCCCGATGCGAATATCTGGTCGAAGCAGCTGCGCGACCTCGGATACGATACGTCTCTTTTCGGAAAGACTCATATCCACGGCGGAGGCGGCGATTTTATCGCGCGTGAGCCGATGCTTAATCTCTACGGATTCGATACAGTAGACGAGATCACGGGTCCCCACGCTTGCTGTAAATCGAGAACGCATATGACAGAGCGTTGGGCTGAGCTCGGACTCCTCGAACCCTTCCGCAAGGATCTTAAGGCTCGCGGTAAGACTCCCTTTGCAAAGCCATCGCCTTTGCCTCTTGAGGAATATTACGACGTTTACGTCGGCAATCGCGGCGCGGACTATCTGAAGAATTACGAGGGCGACAAGCCTTGGTTCTGCCACTTAAGCTTCGGCGGACCTCACGAGCCTTGGGACGCTCCCGAGCCCTACGCTTCGATGTATAAAGAGGAGGATATGCCCGCTCCCCGTCCGGCAATGAAGAATGCGAATCCCTACCGTCCCACCGGCGAGACCGATTTTCGTATGCATAAGCCGCAGATCCACTGTATGCCGGAGCAGGCTGCCGAGATCCGCGCAAACTACTGCGGAAACTGCACTCTGATCGATGAGATGATCGGAAAGATCGTTGAAGTCATCAAGGCGCGCGGAGAATGGGACAACACCGTTGTGCTCTTTACCTCCGACCACGGCGAGATGAACGGCGATCAGGAGTTCGTCAACAA